>NZ_CP067396.1:1538281-1845937 GCF_023617245.1 Lysobacter enzymogenes | reverse complement strand
CGTGGCGGCGCATCGTGCAGACCGCGCGGCTGTGCTGCGGGGTGCCGGACTACGACAACTACGTCCGGCACCTGATGGAGAAGCATCCGGAGCGGCCGATTCCGGATTACGCGACGTTCTTCCGCGAGCGCCAGGAAGCGCGTTATGGCGGGGGGCGGTTCGGGTGTTGTTGAAGCGCTGAATGCGCAACAAAGGAAAAGGCCGCCCACGGGCGGCCTTTTTCATGTCCGGCTTCGCGTCGTTCTTGCCTGCCGTCATTCCCGCGAAGGCCGGCATCCAGAGACTTCAGAGCCATGCTTCGATCAAGCCCTGGATTCCCGCCTTCGCGGGAATGACGGTCGGTAGGTGCGCCAGCTCTGCAGAAACGACGCCGTCGCGCGATCTACCTGTAGGAGCGGCGCGAGCCGCGACCGCGACACCTCGCATACGACGCAAGCGAGGTGTCGCGGTCGCGGCTCGCGCCGCTCCTACATTCGGCTTCAAGCCGGCGTATCGCCGGCGATGGAACGCAGGGTGATGCCGACCAGGTAGGCCAGCCCGGTCCCGGTCGCGTAGCCGAGCGTGCCGAGCAAGGCGCCGACCGGCGCCAGCGAGGGATGGAACGCCGACGCCACCACCGGCGCCGAGGCCGGGCCGCCGATGTTGCTCTGCGAGCCGATCGCGAAATAGAACAGCGGCACCTTCAGCAGCCGGCCGACGCCCCACAGGATCGCGATGTGCACCGCGATCCAGATGATCCCCAGCGCGAACAGCCACGGCTTGTCGAGCAGCGCCAGGATGTCCATCTGCAGGCCGATGCAGGCGATCAGGAAGTACAGCAGCAGGCTGCCGATCTTCGACGCGCCGGCGCCTTCGAGCTGGCGCGCGCGGGTGAAGCTCAGGCCCAGGCCGGCGAAGGTCGACACCGCCACCACCCAGAAGAACGGTTCGTGCAGGCTCACCGTGCGCGCCCACGACACGTTGGCGCCGAACCAGGCCGACAGCGGCCCGGCGATGGCATGGGCCAGGCCGACCACGCCGAAGGCGATGCCGACGATCATCGCCAGATCCGTCAGGCTGGCGACGCGCTCGTGCTGGGCGCGGAAGTGCTCGATCCGCTGCTTGAGTTCCTCGATCCCGCTGACGTCGGCGCCGCTGCGCGCGTCGATGGCCTGGGCGCGGCTGGCCAGGAAGATCAGCGCCGCCATCCACACATAGCCCACGCCGACGTCGACCACGGCGAACTGGCCGAAGGTGGTCGCGTCGACCTGGAAGATCTCCTTCATCGCCAGCATGTTGGCGCCGCCGCCGATCCAGCTGCCGGCGAGCGCGGCCATGCCGCCCCAGGTGTCGCCGGCCACGGTTTCCGGGTGCACCGCGCGCATCACCACGAAGGCGACGATGGCGCCGAAAGCGACGCTGAGCGACGACACCGCGTACATGATGAGCAGCTTGGGCCCGAGCTTGAGCACGCCCTTGAGGTCGATGGTCAGGGTCAGCAGCACCAGCGCCGCCGGCAGCAGCACGCGGCTGGCGACCGGGTTGTAGAGCTTGGTGTTGTTGCCGTCGACCAGGCCGACGGTGTTGTAGATACCGGGGATGAAGTAGCACAGCAGCAGCGCCGGGACGAAGGTGTAGAACTTCTTCCAGAAGCCGGTTTGCTGCGCGGAGCTCCAGAACACCAGGCCGAGGGTGGCGGCGATCAGGCCGAGGACGACGATGTCGTTGCTGATGAGCGCCGTGCGGGCGGTGTCGGGCATGCGGGCTTCCCCTCGAAGGCGTCCACGCTTTTACTTCGGATCGGCCCGCACGGGCAAGGCCCGATGGTGCCGCGACGCGAGTTCAGGTAACGCGCTGAGGCCGAAGCCCCTGTAGGAGCGGCGCGATCCGCGACCGCGACATCGCGCTTGCGTCGTATGTGCGGTTGCACGGTCGCGACTTGCGTCGCTCCTACAGTCGGAGACGAACCGACGCGGCGATCGGATACAAACAAAAACACGAAGGCCGCCCGAAGGCGGCCTTCCCGCATGCGCGCGACGGCGTCGCTTACTGGCCGATATGCTGCTTCAGCCAGCCGTTGACCGTGTCGTGCCACAGCACGCTGTTCTGCGGCTTGAGCACCCAGTGGTTCTCGTCCGGGAAGTACAGGAACTTGGACTCGATGCCCTGGCGCTGCAGCGCGGTGAACACGCCGATGCCCTGCTCGACCGGAATGCGGAAGTCCTGCTGGCCGTGGATGACCAGCATCGGCACCTTCCAGTCCTTGACGTGGTTGACCGGGTTGAACTTCTCGTACGCGGCCGGCTTCTCGTACGGCGTGCCGCCCTGCTCCCACTCGGTGAACCACAGCTCTTCGGTGGCGTAGCCCATCATGCGCTGGTCGAACACGCCGTCGTGGCTGACCAGGCACTTCCACGGCTGCTGCCAGTTGCCGGCGATCCAGTTGACCATGAAGCCGCCGTACGACGCACCCAGCGCGCAGGCCTTGTCGCCGTCGAGGAAGGAATACTTCTTCTGCGCCGCGGCCCAGCCCTTCTGCAGGTCTTCCAGCGGGCGGTCGCCCCAGTGCTGGCTGATCGCGTCGGTGAAGGCCTGGCCGTAGCCGGTGGAGCCGTGGAAGTCGATCATCACCACCGCATAGCCCTGGCCGGCGTAGGTCTGCGGGTTCCAGCGGTAGCTCCAGCCGTTGCCGAAGCTGCCCTGCGGGCCGCCGTGGATCAGGAACGCGACCGGGTACTTCTTGCCTTCCTGGTAGTTCCACGGCTTGACCACATAGCCGTACACGCTGTCGCCGTTCCAGCCCTTGAACTCGAACTGTTCGAAGTCGCCGAACTGGGTGTTGCCGAGGATCTGCGAGGCGCTCGGGGTGATCGCGCGCTCCGGCGCGCCGTCGAGGCCGCCGACGAAGATCTGGTCGCCGCTCTTGAGCGTGTTGCGGGTGAAGGCGAAGGTCTTGCCGGCCAGCGTCGGCGAATTGACGGTGCCGTCGGCGATCAGGCGGATGGCCTTGCCGCTGGCGATGTCGACCCCGAACAGCGGCTGCTGGCCGAGGTCTTCGGTGGTGGTGTAGATGGTCTTGCCGTCGGCCGACAGCACGATGTTGGAGGCCGAACGGTCCCATTGCGGCGCGATCTCGCGCGACTTGCCGCTGGCCAGGTCGAGCGCCATCAGGCCGTAGCGGTCGGCCTCGAAGCCCGGGCGCTTCATCGCGCGGTAGTACAGGGTCTTGCCGTCGGCGCTGAAGGTCGCGCCGGTGTCCCAGGCGGGGTTCGACGCGGTCAGATTCTTGGCCGCGCCGCCGTCGGCGCTCACCAGGTACAGGTCGAAGTTGGTCGACCACGGTTCCTTGGCGTCGGCCTTGCGCGCGCTGAACACCAGCGACTGGCTGTCGGGCGACCAGGTGTATTCGCTGCTGTCGCCGAACGGGCGCGAGGGCACGTCGCCGATCACTTCGCCGCTGACGAGCTTGGCGGCCGACGCGGTCTTGCCGGCGGCCGGCAGGTCGGCCACGAACAAACGGTTCAAACGGCCGTCGTTCCACGCGTCCCAGTGGCGGATGAACATGCGGTCGAACACCTTGCCCGTGGCCTTGCTCTTCTCGGCCGCGTCGAGCTTCTTCTTGCTGCAGGCCAGGTCGGCCGCGCAATCGGGATAGGCCTCGGCGTTGAACGCGATGCGCTTGCCGTCGGGCGAGAGCTGGAAGCCGCCGACGTCGCCGTCGAACGCGGTCACCTGCTTCGGCGCGCCGCCGCTCAGCGGCAGCGAGTACAGCTGCGAGCTGCCGCTCTTGCTGCTGAGGAAGTACACGGTCTTGCCGTCGGGCGAAAACGCCGGCGAATTGACGCTCCAGCCTTCCGGAGTCAGGCGCTTGGGCGGGGCCGAATCGCGCGCGAACAGGTCCTCGATCCACAGCGAGGTGGCGGACTTGTTGGCGGCGAAGTCGACCGTGCGCTTGGCGAACACCAACTGGCGGCCATCCGGCGACAGGGTCGGCGAGGAATAGCGGTCCATGCTCGCCAGGTCGCGGATCTGCAGGCCCTGCGGCGCGGGCGGCGTGAGCGAGAAAGCCGGCGCGGATGCGCAGGCCAGCGACAGGGCCAGCGGCAGAAGGGCGTGGCGTGGCGTCATGGCGAACCTCTGAACGGTGAACGGTGATCGATGCGGGAAGCGGCGGCGCGAAGCGCGGCCGGGCGAGCGGAATCGATGAGGGCGAACGCGCGACGGCCCGGCATCGCTGCCGGGCCGTCGCGCAAACTCAGTCGTGCGCGGCCGCGGCCGGCGTGGCCGCGTTCTTGCTGCTGCGGTAGAACAGCCAGACCACCGCCGCCAACACCGCCAGGCCGACCAGCGGGCCGAAGTGGAACTGCTCCGGCAGCGCCAGCACGTTGCGGTCGCTGGTGATCACGATCGGGAACGCGATGGCGATGCCCATCAGCGCCTCGCCGGTGATCAGGCCGGCGGCGAACAGGGTGCCTGGTCGGTGCACACGGTCGCTTTCCTCTTCGCTGCTGTTCGCGGTCAGGCCGCGACGGCGGCCGACGATGTGCGAGAGCAGGCCGCCGAGGAAGATCGGCACCATCAGCTCCAGCGGCAGGTAGATGCCGATCGCCGCGGCCAGCACCGGCACGCGGAACTTGGCCTTGCGCGACTTCAGCCACTCGTCGAAGGCGATGATGATCGCGCCGATGCCGGCGCCGATGCCGATCATCGTCCACGGCAGCTCGCCGCCGAACAGGCCCTTGGCGACCGAGGCCATCAGCGTGGCCTGCGGCGCGGCCAGCGCGTTCGGGTGTTCCGGCGTCGGCGCGCCGATGCCGTAGGCGGCGGCGAGCAGGTTCAGCACCGGCGCCATGATCAGCGCGCACGAGAACGCGCCGATGCCGAGCATCAGCTGCTGCTTCCACGGCGTCGCGCCGACGATGTAGCCGGCCTTGAGGTCTTGCAGGTTGTCGCCGCCGACGGCTGCGGCGCAGCACACCACCGCGCCGATCATGATCGCGGCGACCGCGCCGATGGGCGAATCGCGGCCCAGCATCAGCACCAGCACCGCCGAGGCGAACAGGATGGTGGAGATGGTGATGCCCGAGACCGGGTTGTTCGACGAGCCGATCAAACCGGCCAGGTACGCCGACACCGATACGAACAGGAAGCCGGCGACGATCATGATGATGGTCATCGGCACGCTGACGAACCAGTTGCCGACGATGGCCTGGTACAGCAACAGCAGCGGCAGCACGAAGCCGACCAGGGCGACCAGCATCCACTTCATCGGCAGGTCGCGGTCGGTTTCGGCGACTTCGCCGACCGCCGCGCTCTTGCGCGCCGCGGCCAGGCCGCTCTTGACCCCCGACAGCAGCGACTTGCGCAGCGAGAACAACGTCCACACACCGCCGATCAGCATGGTGCCGACGCCGAGGTAGCGCACCTTCGCCGACCAGATCGCGCCGCCGATGTCGGCCGCGCTGCCGCCGGCGATCTTCGCCGCCAGCGCCGGGTCGGAGTCGAGGAAGAACATGTGGTAGATCGGAATCGCGAACTGCCACGACAGGATCGAGCCGGACACCACCACGATGCCGACGTTGAGGCCGACGATGTAGCCCACGCCGATCAGCGCCGGCGACAGGTTGGTGCCCATGTAGCCCAGGTACTTGCCCATGAAGCCCGAGACCACGGCGTTGTCCGGGATCAGCTTCATGCCGCTTTCGGCGGCGAGCTTGAGCAGCGCGCCGATGGCGCCGGCCAGTCCGAGGATCTTCATGCCCGGGCCCGGGTTCTCGCCGGCCTTGAGCACTTCGGCCGCGGCCTTGCCTTCGGGGAACGGCAGCGGGTCTTCGACGATCATCGAGCGCCGCAGCGGCACCGAGAACAGCACGCCGAGCAGGCCGCCGAGGCCGGCGATGGCGAGCACCCACGAATACCGGAAGTCCTGCCAGTAGCCCAGGATCACCAGCGCCGGAATGGTGAAGATCACGCCGGCGGCGATCGACGAGCCGGCCGAGGCGCCGGTCTGGACGATGTTGTTCTCCAGGATGGTGCCGCCGCCGAGCAGGCGCAGCACGGCCATGGAGATCACCGCGGCCGGGATCGCGGTGGCGATGGTCAGGCCGGCGAACAGGCCCAGGTAAGCGTTGGCGGCGGCCAGGATCACCGCGAGAAACACGGAGAGCAGGACGGCGCGGAAGGTCAATTGGGGCTGCTTGGCGGGTGAGGCCATCGGCGTCTCCATCGCGGGTGGGCGGGCATGCGGCGGTGTATGCGAACGCTCGTCCGGCGGGCCGGCAGCGGGGCAATCCGCCGATGATCGCATCCGTTGCGCCCGCCTGTAAAAGTGCACTGCGGCAAAAAGCGGGATTGGGCAAAAGCCCGCGCGTTCGAATGAACAGGCGGTTTTCCCGGGGCATTTCGGGAATTGCGGCCATCCCGGCCGAGCCGGGACTGCTTCAGGCGGGAGGGACTTCAGTCCCGATGCCTTTGTCCCCGCCGGGATCGGGCTTGCGAGGCGCCAGGGTTTGCCGGCGATCGGGCCGAAAAGCGTCGGGACTGAAGTCCCTCCCACGGGAGTCCGACCCATCGAGAGTCCCTGTCGCAGCCCCGTCAAAGCCGCCCATGCCTGCGCCGGCCGGCGCGGCCTATACTCCGCCCTCCCGCCTGGCGCCGACCGGACCTTCGCTAGTGCCCGCAGCAAGCCCCGCCTCTTCCGCCCTCGCCGCCGCCCGCGACGACGACTTCCTCGGCCATCCCAAGGGCCTGTACGTCTGCTTCTTCACCGAAATGTGGGAGCGCTTCTCGTTCTACGGGATGAAGGCGCTGCTGCTGTTGTACCTGCTCAAGTACCACCTGTTCGGCGACGACGCCGGCTACGACCTGATCGGCGCCTACGGCGGCCTGGTCTATGCGGTGCCGGTGATCGGCGGCCTGATCGCCGACCGTTATCTGGGCATGCGCAAGGCAGTGGTGCTCGGCGGCGTACTGCTGGTGCTCGGCCACCTGGGCATGGCCTACGAAGGCCACGCGGCGAAGCTGGTGAACGGCAAGGTGGTGCGCGACGAAGTCGCGATGCAGGTGTTCTACCTGTCGCTGGCGCTGATCATCGCCGGCGTCGGTTTCCTCAAGCCGAACATCTCCACCATCGTCGGCAAGCTCTACGCCCAGGACGATCCGCGCCGCGATTCGGGCTTCACCCTGTTCTACGCCGGCATCAACGTCGGCGCGTTGTTCTCCTCGCTGATCTGCGCCTTCCTCGGCGAGACCTACGGCTGGAAGTACGGCTTCGGCGCCGCCGGCATCGGCATGGTCGCGGGGCTGGCGACGTTCCTGTGGGGCCAGCGCTACCTGCACGGCCACGCCGAGCCGGCCGAACCGGCGCGGCTGCGCGAAAAGCTCAACGGCCTCTCGCGCGAAGCCTGGATCTACCTCGGCAGCGCCGGCGGCGTGCTGGTGCTGTGGGGCACGATCCAGTTCGCCTCGCAGGTCACGCTCCAACTCGGCGACCTCAGCTTCACCGCGGCGCTGGCGATCATGCTCGCCACCTTGCTGGTGTTCCTGATCTGGTTCTTCGGTTTCATCGCCCGCCAGTGCACCAAGATCCAGCGCGAGCAGATGCTGGCGCTGGTGGTGCTGATCCTGGCGGTGCTGATCTTCTTCACCCTGTACGAGCAGACCTACGGCTCGTGGGTGACCTTCAACGACCGGCTGATGACCAAGGACATGTTCGGCGTGGTCGCCGCCGCCGGCTACAAGCCGCCGCTGCCGTGGTCCTTGTTCTCGATGGCCGCGAGCCCGGTGCTGATGGTGGCCGCGCTGATGGCCAGCGACCGCGGCCGCGGCGGATTGGCCAAGGCGCTGATCGCATTGCTGGTGCTGGGCCTGGCCCTGGCCACCGCGCACGACGTGGTGCTGGTGCCGCAGACCGCCGGCTCGCTGACCTACCTGGGCCCGTTCTTCCTGGTGGTGCTGGCGCCGCTGTTCTCGTGGCTGTGGCCGTGGCTGGCGCGGCGCGGGCGCAACCCGAGCAAGCCGGTGACGATGTCGCTGGGCCTGATCCTCGCCGGCCTGTCGTTCCTGCCGCTGGTCGCCGCGGCCAAGATCTCCGGCGGCGGCGAACTGGCCAGCGTGTGGTATCTGGTGCTGGCCTACTTCGTGCTCGAAGTCGGCGAGATGTGCCTGTCGCCGCTGGGCCTGTCGGCGGTGACCCAGCTGTCGGTGGCGCGCGTGGTCGGGCTGATGATGGGCGCGTTCTGGTTGTCGACCGCGTTCTCGGAAGTGCTGGCGGCGCAGCTGGCGAAGATCGCCTCGGTCGAGATTCCCGCAGGCGGCGCGATCGACATGGCCGCCGCCTCGCTCAAGTACGGCGAACTGTTCTCGATGCTGACCTGGCTCGGGATCGGCTCGGGCGTGGCGTTCCTGCTGCTGTCGCCGTGGTTGAAGCGGTGGATGCACGGGGTGCAGTGAGCTTGCGGTTCGGGAAATAGAAAAAGGGCGCCCGCGGGCGCCCTTTTTCGTTTTCGACCGGTAGTCACGGCGCGACCGGCGGCAGCGCGGTCGCGGCTCGCGCCGCTCCTACAGGGGCTTCGGGTAGCGGCGTTTGCGACTGTAGGAGCGGCGCGAGCCGCGACCGCGATACCGCACATACGACGCAACCGGCTACCCCGCGGTCGCCGCTTGCACAGCGCGTACAACGGCTGCGACCGACTCGCGCGCAAGACCGGCAAACGCAGAGCGCTCACCGCGCCATCGCCACCCGCAGCCCCTCGCGCCAATCCGGCAGTTCCAACCCGTACTCCTCGCGCAACGACCGCGTATCCAGCACCGAATACGCCGGCCGCTGCGCCGGCGTCGGGTACTCGGCGGTCGCGATCGGCAGCACCCGCGGCGCGCGCGCCAGCCTGCCGTCGGCGACCGCCTCGGCGAAGATCGCCTCGGCGAAGCCGTGCCAGGTGGTCTCGCCCGCGGCGGCGAGGTGGCGCACGCCCGGCTCGGCGATGCCGCGTTCGAGAATCCGCGCGACCGCGTCGGCCAGCAGCCAGGTCGGGGTCGGCGAGCCGCGCTGGTCGGCGACCACGCGCAGTTCCTCGCGCTCGCCGCCCAGGCGCAGCATGGTGCGCAGGAAGTTGTGGCCATGATCCGCCGCGTACACCCAGGCCGTGCGCAGGATCAGATGGCGCGCCCCGCTGGCGGCGACGGCGCGTTCGCCGTCGAGCTTGCTGCGGCCGTAGACGTTGAGCGGCGCGGTCGCGTCGTCCTCGCGGTACGGACGCTGGCCGCGGCCGTCGAAGACGTAGTCGGTGGAAAAGTGGATCAGGCCGATATCGAGCGCGGCGCAGGCCTGCGCCAGCCGCCCCGGCGCGACGGCGTTGATCGCTTGCGCCAGCGCCGGTTCGGATTCGGCGCGGTCCACCGCGGTGTAGGCCGCGGCGTTGACCACGTGATCCGGACGCAGGCGCCGCAGCAACGGCGCGATCGCCTCGGCCTCGCCCAGGTCCAGCGCCTCGCAGGCGCCGCCGTCGGCGAGCCGGCCGCTGCGCGTGGTCGCCAGCACCTGCGCGGCGTCGGCGGCCAGGCGCCGGCGCAATTCGACACCGAGCTGGCCGTCGCCGCCGACCACCAACACCCGGCCCAGGCTCATGGCGCGTAGACCGGCAGGCGGTCTTCGGGCACGTCGCGCAACCACAGCGCGGCCTGGTCCTTGGCCGACAGCAGCGGTTCGCTGACCGGCCAGTCCACGCCGAGGTCCGGATCGTCCCAGCGCAGGCCGACTTCGGCCTGGGCGTCGTAGGTGTTGGTGCACAGATAACTGAAGGTGGCCCGCTCGCTGAGCACGACGAAGCCGTGGGCGAAGCCTTCCGGCACCCAGAAGTGGCGCTTGTTCTCGGCGCTGAGCACCACCGCGGTCCAGCGGCCGAAGTGCGGCGAGCCGCGACGGATGTCGACCGCCACGTCCCAGACTTCGCCGTCGAGCACGCTGACCAGCTTGCCCTGCGGCTTGGGCCACTGGTAATGCAATCCGCGCAGCACGCCGCGCGCGGACGAGGACACGTTGCCCTGGACGAAGCGCAGGCGCAGGCCGGCGGCGTCGAGCTTGTCCTGGTTGAAGGACTCGTAGAAGAAGCCGCGCGCGTCGCCGAACACTTGCGGTTCCAGCACCCGGCAGCCGGGCAGATCGGTATCGATGATTTTCATGGGGTACGTCGCTTGCGTCGCCGCGGCCCGCCGCTCACGGCACCGGGCCGCGTTCGATCAGGCTGAGCAGGTATTGGCCGTAGCCGTTCTTGATCAACGGCCGGGCCAGGTCGGTGAGTTGTCCCGCGTCGATCCAGCCGTTGCCGTAGGCGACCTCCTCCGGGCAGCAGATGCGCAGGCCCTGGCGGGTCTCGATGGTCTCGATGAAGTTGGACGCTTCCAGCAGCGACTGGTGGGTGCCGGTGTCGAGCCAGGCGTAGCCGCGGCCGAGCTGCTCCAGGTGCAGCGAGCCCTCGTCGAGGTACTTGCGGTTGAGGTCGGTGATCTCCAGCTCGCCGCGCGCGGACGGCTTGAGCTGGGCGGCGAAGTCGCTGGCGCGGCCGTCGTAGAAGTACAGGCCGGTGACCGCATAGCGCGAGCGCGGCTTGAGCGGCTTTTCCTCCAGCCCGATCACCCGGCCTTCGGCGTCGAACTCGGCCACGCCGTAGCGCTCGGGATCGCTGACCCAGTAACCGAACACGGTCGCGCCCTCGCGGCGCGCGTCGGCGCGCTTGAGGATCGCGGTCAGGCCGGGACCGTGGAAGATGTTGTCGCCCAGCACCAGGCAGCTCGGCTCGCCGGCGACGAAATCGCGGCCGATCAGATAGGCCTGGGCCAGCCCGTCGGGACTGGGCTGGACCGCGTACTCGATGCGCATGCCCCACTGCGAGCCGTCGCCGAGCAAGTGCTGGAACAGCGGCTGCTCGTGCGGGGTGTTGATCACCAGCACCTCGCGGATGCCCGCCAGCATCAGCACGCTCAGCGGGTAATAGATCATCGGCTTGTCGTACACCGGCAGCAGCTGCTTGCTGATCGCCTGGGTGATCGGATACAGCCGGGTGCCGGAGCCGCCGGCCAGGATGATGCCCTTGCGGTTCATTGCGTGTCCCCTTGGAAACTGCGGATCGTCACCGCTCAGGCCTGGCCGATGCGCTCGAGCCGATAGCTGCCGTCGAGCACGCGCCGCACCCACTCTTGGTTGCTCAGGTACCACTCGACGGTGCGCTCGATGCCTTGTTCGAAGGTCACCGTCGGCGCCCAGCCGAGTTCGTTCTTGAGCTTGGACGCATCGATGGCGTAGCGGCGGTCGTGACCCGGACGATCGGCGACGAAGGCGATCAGCGACTCGCGCGCGCGGCCGTCGGCGAGCGGGCGGCGCGCGTCGAGCAGCGCGCAGATGGTCTTGACCACGGTCAGATTGGGACGCTCGGCGTCGCCGCCGACGTTGTAGGTCTCGCCGACCCGCCCGGCCTCGAGCACGCGCGCGATCGCCGCGCAGTGGTCGCCCACGTACAGCCAGTCGCGCACGTTCATGCCGTCGCCGTACACCGGCAAGGCCTCGCCGGCGAGGGCCTTGGCGATCACCAGCGGGATGAGCTTTTCCGGGAATTGGTACGGGCCGTAGTTGTTGGAGCAGTTGGTGGTCAGCGTCGGCAGGCCGTAGGTGTGGTGGAACGCCCGCACCAGATGGTCGGAAGCCGCCTTGGACGCGGAATACGGCGAATTCGGCGCGTACGCCGTGGTCTCGCTGAACTTGCCGTTCTCGCCGAGCGAGCCGTAGACCTCGTCGGTGGACACGTGCAGGAACCGGAACCCGTCGCGACCGGCGGCGTCGAGCGACTTCCAATAATCGCGCGCCTGCTCCAGCAGGCTCAGCGTGCCGACCACGTTGGTATGCACGAACGCGGCCGGGCCGTCGATGGAGCGGTCGACATGGCTCTCGGCGGCGAAGTTGACGATGGCGTCCGGGCGGTGCTCGGCCAGCAGCCGCCCGACCAGCCCGGCGTCGCCGATGTCGCCCTGGACGAACGCGTGCCCCGCCTCGCCGTCCAGCGGCGCCAGGGTGTCGCGGTTGCCGGCGTAGGTGAGCAGGTCGAGATTGACGACCTTGACGCCGCGGCGCACCGCGTCGAGGACGAAGTTGCCGCCGATGAAACCGGCGCCGCCGGTCACTAGCCAGGTGGGCACGCAGGACACTCCTTGGGAAATCGCGGATCGGGGACGGCGCCGGCCTGCCGAGGCGGCGCCGCAGCGGGCCCGGGCGCGGCGTTCGCGGCGTTCGCCCCGTCCCGTCGCGGCCGCGAGTCCCGGCAAGGCGCTGATTGTAAAGCCTTTCGCCGCCGCGCCGAGGCCGCACGCGGCCGCACGGACGGCTTGGCTACAGCTTGTGTGCCGCGACACTCAGGGTTCGAGCGCATCGTTGCACTCGGAGTGTGCTCGCCGCACAGGCGCGCGCCGGCCGCCACGGCCGACGCGGGACGGAGGGACGGGACGCCGATCGCGGATCGCTCCTCTCGCGCCGGGTCGGTCTTTATCGGATCGGGCGCTTCGAATCGGCCTCTTCGGACCGGTCTCTTCAGGCGCGCCTCTTCAGGCCGCCCTCCAGCGGATCGATCGCACTGGCCGGAGCCCGCGACGCGGACGCCGCGGTCTCGCCGCACTGCGGCCGCCAGCCGCTGCGCCGCAACAGGTCCTGCGCGTTTTCCGGCGTCGCATGCAACAGCTCGTACAACGCGCGGCGCTTGTCGGCCGCGCGCGCGTGGAACGCGGCGGCGATGCGATAGCCGACCCAGTAACCGAGGTCGCCGGGACGCCGGTCGTCGCCGACGCCGTTGTAGAACCAGCGCGAAAGGTCGCTGCCGCCTTGCTCGGCCGCGAACTCGCGCTCGAACTCGCATTCGCGTCCGCGCGTGCGCTCGCGCAGGTGCACCGCATTGACCTCGCCCGAAGACAGCTCGCCGACCAGCTCCGCGCCGCCTTCGATCAGCGCCTGATAGAGCAGGCTGGCGCCGGGCGTCTCGACCGCCGCGCCGGGCTGCTGCACGTGCGCGTACTCGTGCGCGATCAAATGGACGAAGCGCGCGGTGAGGTCGGGTTGCAGCCAATCGGCGCTGCAGATCGTCTCCACGCCGATCACCACGCCGGCCGGCGTGGTCGTGCCGCCGGTGCCGCCGCGGCCGATCGCCAGCGTCACCGGCGGGAACGACGCCTCGGGATAGATCCGCCCGAGTTCGGCCATCGCCGCGCGCACGCCGGCGCGGATCTGCGGCAGCCGCTGCGCACAGGCGCGGGCCTTTTCGTAAGCCTGCGGGCGCTCGCCGATGCGCTCGGCCAGCCGCTGCATCGTGCCGATGCGCGCGACCGCGAACTGCCGCAGGGCCGGCGTGCCGGAATCCAGGTAGCCGCGTTGCAATGCCTGCGCGTCGGGCTTGCCGCGCGCGGCGTCGTAGACGGCGTAGAAGCGCTCTACGTCGGCGGTGTCGACGACCGGTTCGCGCGCGGGCGCCGGGCCAGTGTCGGCGGACGCGCCGGCCGCCGCGCCGGCCAGCAGCAGCGCGGCCGCGACCGAGCGCGCCAACGCGGACACGGACACGGACGCGGACGCAGCGACGGATACAACGCGCAATCGCAGATTCATGCCCGGTCCTGTTTCGACGAAACGGACATGCTAGCCGCGCAGGCGCGGCGGCGCGGGTGAGAAAAGTCAGCACTGCGGCGAATCCGGCCTGGAAGCGGCGTCCGCCGCCGGCCGCGCCCTGCGCAGGTCCGGCCTCGGCGGCGGCACGGGTGCGGCCGCCGCCACAAGACAACGTTATCCTGCAACGAACCGCCCGCACAGCGAGCCATCACCCCATCGGCGCAACACCGCAAGCGCCGACCGCGCGGCGGCGCGCCTCCGCAATGCGTCTTGTCCGCCGACGACACCAACGCGGTGCGCGGAACGTGATCGCGCGCAAGGATCCGACATCGTTGTCCGCCCCGCGCGACCTCGCCGGCCACTGCTAGGTTCGCCAACGTCGCCGCGCCCACGCGCTGCGGCGCCGCGCCTTCGCCCCCGACACTGGAGAGTTTCCGATGAAGCGTCTCGCCCTGTCCGCCCTGCTCGCCGCCAGCGCCCTGGCCGCGCCCGCCGCGCACGCCGTCGTCGTCGGCGGCATCGTCAGCACCGACGCGCGCTGGCCGGCCGCGGCCGCCGGTTACGACCGCATGACTTTTTACGATCAGGTCGTCCAGGACGGCGGCGCGCGCTCGAATTACTACTGGGCCAACCAGTTCTGGTTCGTCGGCGGCGACGGCGGCTACATCGGCCTGCAGAACCGCGGCGGCCAGCATTGGCTGAATTTCTCGATCTGGCTGGCCAGCGGCTGGGACCCGGCTAGCCGCGCCGCCTGCAACCACTTCTCGCACGAAGGCAGCGGCGTGCAATGCCAGCTCAAGTGGGACTGGAAGACCGGGCACAAGTACAAGGTCGAAGTGGCGCGCACGTCCAACCGCGTCACCGGCACCGTCACCGACCTGATGACCGGCGACAGCGTCGCGGTCGCCACGATCCTGATCCCCAGCGGCTGGAGCGGCTTCAAGAACACCACGGTCAGCTTCGTCGAGGAATACAGCCAGGGCGACAACCAGCTGGCGTCGTGCAGCGTAATCGGCGCGCAGTCCTCGGTGTTCCACCTGCCGGTGGCCAACGGCAACCTGCCGGCCAGCAGCCAGACCACCAAGACCTACGGCAATTGCAACGACCGCAATATCGTCCACGCCGCCTGCGACGCGGGCGGCAAGTGCATCAATATCGTCGGCGACCTGGGCGGGTATCCCTCGCCGGCGCAGTGACGACGCGCGGCGCGCGAGGCGTCCGCCGCCAGCCGCGGCGGACGCCGGCCGCGCTCATGGCGCGCATTCGAATACGCTGTGTCCGGTCTCCAGGCGCTCCACGCCCAGCACCCGCAGCCGCGCCGCCTCGATCAGGCGGCGCAGTTGCGCCTCGTCGAGCCCGCGCGTGCCGTCCTCGCAGATCACCTTCTGGAACAAGGCCCGCGGCGCGTCGGATTCGCGCTCGAACAACGGTTCGACGACCAGCAGCCGCGGCGCCGCCCGGCCGGGTTCGGCGGCGGCGGTCTGCGCCATCGCCGCGCGCGCGGCGGTCAGCAGTTTCAGGCCGCTGTCGAAGGACCAGTCGTAGAGCACGTTCTTGACCAGGTAAAGATCGCCGCCGGCCGGAATCTCGCTGAACACGTCGGCCGCGCGGAACTCCAGCCGCGCATCGCCACCGACCGCGCGCTGAGCGGCGCGCGCGCAGACGCTGGGGCGGTCCAGGCAGATGCCGCGCAAGTGCGGATGGGCGTCGAGCAGGCCGCGCAGGAACGCGCCGCTGCCGCCGCCGATGTCGATCGCCATGGCCGCCTCGGCGAAACCGGGACGCGCGGCGATCGCCCGCGCCACCGGTCGGGCCAGTTCGGCCATGGCTTCGTCGAAGATCGCCTCGGCGTCGGGATGCGCGGCAAGGTAATCGTAGAGCGAGGTGCCCAAGGCCGGGCGGAAGCCGGATCGCCCGCTGCGCACGGTCTCCAGCAAGCCGGCGAAGGCGTCGTCGTAGGTCTCGGCCACCAGGATGCAGACGTGGCGCTGCGACTGCGGATGATCGCCGCGCAATGGCTGGTACGCCTCGCTCAGGCCGAAGCGGCCTTCGCCGTCGATATCGAACACCCCGGCCATGGCCAGGGTGCGCAGCAGCAGCGCCAGCGTCTGCGGATCGGTGCCGGTCTGCGCGGCCAGTTCGGCGGACGTGCGCGCCTGCGTCGCGGTGAGGTCGGCCAGGCCCAGGCGCGCCGCCACCGCCAGCGCGCGCGCGAACGCGCCGCTCGCGGCCAGTTGCGCCGGACCCAGCGGACGTTGGGAGGAAGAGGATTCGCTGCTCGCCGTGCGCATCGTGTTCTCCTTGGCGGGTTGCCGGTCGGAAGGCCGCCGCGCGCATCGCGGCGTAGCGGGAAACGGACGCCCTAGCCGTCCGCGGCGCGGTCGCGCGCGGACGCCGGGCCGGTGCGGGCGTCGTCGTCGCGATGTTGGTAACGCGCGCGCCGCCGCAGCGGATGCAGGACGCTGGCGAACACCGAGCGGGTCTGCGGGAATGTGCTCGGGTCGATCAATCCCACCCGCAGCGGCTTGCGTCCCGGACGCCAGGTATAGCTGCCGAACACGTGGTCCCAGATCGACAGTTCCGCGCCGAAGTGGCCGGCATCGGCCGGATCGGTGCTGTGGTGCAGGCGGTGCTGTTCCGGCCCGACCACGATGTGGTTGAGCCAGCCCAGGCGCACGTCGACGTTGGCGTGGGCGATATAGCCCTGGGCCAGCACGAAGATGCCGATGGCGAACACCGAAGCCTCGGAAAACCCGGCCAACGCCAGCGCGAACTGGACCACGAACTGGTCGATGGCGACGTCGAACACATGGTTGACGCCGTTGTTGCCGACGTTGACCTTGTCCGGCACGTGATGGATCCCGTGCACGCGCCACAACCAGCGGTTGTGGTGGCTGAGCCGGTGCATGACGTAGCCGGCGAGCGAGCCCAGCAGCAGCGCCAGCGGAATCTCCGCCCACATCGGCAGGCGCGGCTGCGCCGGCGCCAGCGCGGTCGCCGCGGCCGCGACCAGGCCCGCCGACAGCGCGCCGCCGAGAACGGTCAGCAGGAAATAGACGCCGTATTGCGCCCACTCGCGGCGGGTCGGATGCCAGTCGATGTCGTAAGGGATGAAACGCTCCAGGATGCCCAGATAGAGCAAGGTCCCGAGCAGGAACGAGAAACTGGTCGCGCCCGGGTCCCAGTGCAGGCGCAAGCCCGCGACCGCGGTCGCCAACGCCGCCGCCAGCAGCAGCGGATAGGCGGCGCGGCGTAGCAGCGGGTAGCGCGATCCTGGCTCGGGCGTGCGGTCGGACACCATCGCCTATCTCCTGGGCTGCATGCGGCGTTCGCCGCGGCTTCGCTCTCCGGCGCGCGGGCCGGCCGGTCGGCGAGGCAGCTTTGTACACGAAGGTTTCGGCCGCATCGGTGATCGCGATCATGGATGGCCGCCGCATCGTGGATGCCTCCACGCATGTCCGGTTCGATCTCATGGCCGTTGAAAACGGCTGCATTTCGATCACATCGGCATCGCGATGAACGCCGCGGCCGCGACGCGATGCCGCTTCGCCGCCGACTCAACGCGATGCGAAACGACCGCCCGTTCGTTAGCGTTCCGGCACGCGGCACGCGCGAATGCGCCGACGCGCGCGGCGGCGCGGACAAAGAAAAAGCCCTCGCGAACGAGGGCTTTCTGTGCGGCCGGATCTGCGTCGCGTTTCGCAACTGTCTAGCGCGTACCGCAACGGCGCGCCGTCGCGGTCAGGGAACGTATTCCACCGACTCCGCTTCGCCGGCCTGCGCCTTGACGATCTGGGTGTAGTACGCCGACGCCGAGGCGGTGTCGAGGAAGGCATTCGGCGCCCAGATCATCACGCCCTGGTAGCCGTCGTCCTCGACGTCCTGGGCGATCGAGCGCACCGACGAGGCCGGGCTGAACTGCGGCGAGATGCCGAGGAACAGCGCGTTCTTGCTCATCCCGTAACCGACGTACGGCGCCAGGTAGCTGACGCTGCCGGCGTAGGTCATCTCGTAGCCTTCGGTCAGGTAGTCGGCCGCGTTCGACGGCGAGCGGAAGTAGCTGGAATCCGACCACAGCGCCTTGGACAGGGTCTTGCCGGCGAACTTGCTGTTGGCGCGGATCGCCTTGAGCACCGAATAGAACGCCTTGGCGTTGCCCGAGCACTGCGAATACTCATCGTCGACGCTGATCCCGTCCAGGCCGTACTTGACCACGTCGGCGACCATCGCGTTGGCGAGCTTGGTCGCCGCGGCCGAACTCATGTTGCACGACCAGCCCGCGTTCTGATGGTTGCCCAGGTAGGAGATCTGGACCTTGATGCCTTGGGCCTGCAAGCCGCGCACGATGCTCAGGTTGTCCTTGAGGATCGCGCTCATCTCGGCGTTGTAGTACAGCACCGGCGTGTTCGGCGTGCTGCCGTTGATGTTGGCGGCGAACAGCACCAGGTCGGAAAAGAACGGCTGGCCGGTGCCGCTGACCAAGTACTTGCCTACGTCTTTCACGTCCTGCGGCGAAGGATTGTTCAAGAACACGACATTGCGCGCGCTGGCTTCGCCAACGCCGAAAAACGCCATTAGACCGACCGCAAGAAGCGCAGATTTTCCAAACATTGGCTGATCTCCTCTGGTTTTAGCTGGAAAACGCTATCGATTTGACCGGCGCGCGGGCCGCTTCGAAGTCGTGTCCCTGCGCGTCCAGCCTAGAAACGAACCAAGAGGCGAACATCCCTACGGTCCGCTTCGCCCACGCGCGCCGGCTGCGCGGCGCGACGCGGAGTTATCGCATCCGCGCGCCGCGCTTGCGCGAACGCAGGTCACAGCGTTCGCCTTGCGCGGGCGCGGCGATGCGCGGCGTCGGCGCAACGGGCTGAACGATAAAAACGGCATGCGGCCGATCGAACGCGCGAGCGGATCGGCGCCAACCGCTGCCGATGGCGGGCGCGAGTACGGCGCGAGGCGATGGCGACGAGGTTCGGCGAGGATGTCGCGCAGATCGATTCCAGCGAAGGAGTCGTGCGCTAGCGAACGGTCGCGAAGAGGCCGCGTCCGCCGTGCGCCAACCGACGCCTTAGCCGCGGCGTTCGGCCGGCAGGCCGGCATGCGGCGACGCCGCGGCGCACGCAGCCCAAGTCGAGCGATCCGACCGCGAACGCCGCAATCGCCGGCCCAGCCGCCAGTACGCAGTGAGCGAACGTGAGTCACCGTTCGCGTCCGCGCCGGCAGGATACGGCGCTCATCCACCCGCAAGGACCGCACCATGAAGACTATGGAAACGATCTGCCTCGCGCTCGCCCTGTCCGTCAGCTTCGGCGCCGGCGCGCAGAGCATCGAGGGCCCGAATACGCCCTGCATCGGCCAGCCCACCGCCTACAAGCTCTGCCTGACCCAGAACTTTCCCTACAACTGGGGCTGGAGCGTCAACAACGGCGCCTCCGTCGTCGACATGGGCACCGACGGCGTCAGCTGTTACCTGGCGACGGTCACGCCCGGCGCGTCCGCGTTCTTCCTGACCTTCAGCCAGAGCAATCCGCCCGGCCTGCCGCAACCGGCCAACATCACCAAGTACGCCGTGCCGCGGCGCTGCAACTGAGCGCGGCGGTCGTCCCGCGGAACCGTCGCGCCGGCGCAGGCCGGCGCGACGGCCCTCCTCAGAACTTGTAGCCGACCGTGAAGCTGTAGCTGCGCCCGAAGATGCTGGCGTAGTCCGGCGAGTCGCCGAGGAAGCTGTTCGGGTCGTAGAACGGCAGGCGGTCGAACAGGTTCTTGACGGTCACGCCGACGTTGAGCTTGTCGGTCGGGCGCCAGTTCAGGCTGAGGTTGGCGGTCCACCACGACGGCGCGCCGTCGCACTGCGGCTTGGGCACCGGCAGGTAGCCGGCGGTGCAGGTCTGCTCGTTGTTGTCGACTTCGTCGACGCGCTCGCGCGCCCACTTGCTGCCGCCGACGTAGTTGACGAACACGCTGGTGGTGAACTTCTGGTAGTTCCAGTCGGCGTTGATCGTCGCGCGCAGGCGCGGGTTGTTGTAGTAGCCGACGGTGTCGCCGTAGAACCAGCCGCTTTCGTCGTCGAGGTAGGAGCGGTTGCGGTTGGCGATGGTCGCGGCCAGGCCGATGTTGAGCCCGCCCCACTCGCCCAGCGAGAAGCGGCTGCGCGCGTCGATGTCGAAACCGTCGATCAGGGTGCGGCCGCGGTTCTTGTACTGGCCGACCACGCTGGCGACGTTGCCGGCGCTGTAGCCCGGCAGCGTGCCCGGACAGGCCACGCCGCTGGCCGGGTCGGCGCACATCGCCGCCAGCGCCGCCACCGCGGCGCGGTCGGAGTCGGTGATCGGCGAACGGCGCAGCTCGGAGATGTCCTGGATCTTGCTGAAGTCCGGCGCGGCGATTTCGTTGCGGCGGTAGACGAACCAGTAGTCGGCCGAGACCGACAGCCAGTCCAGCGGCTCGAACACCACGCCCAGGGTGGCGATCTTGGCCTTCTCCGGCTTCAGCTCCTGGTTCGGCTGGGTCATGCGCGCGACGGTGCGGCTGCAGTCGGCGTTGAGCAGCGAGTTGCCGAGGTCGACGTCGCCGGCGCGGCGCGACTGGCGCAGCAGGTTGGCGATGGCGTTGGTCTCGTTGCAGCGCAGTTCGTCGCGGAAACCGCCGAGCTGGGCGAACACGCCGCCGGTGCCGGCCTCGGCCAGGCTCGGCGCGCGGAAGCCTTCCGAGTAAGTGCCGCGCAGCAGCAGCTGCGGCATGACCTGGTACTTCAGGCCGATCTTCGGCGCGACGTTGGCGCTGAAGTTCGGGTACTTGTCCACGCGCAGCGCGGCGTCGAGTTCGAGCTTGTCGGTCAGCGGCGCCACGGTCTCGGCGAACAGCGCGTAGGTGTTGCGCTTGCCGTCGAACCACGAGCCGCCCTGCTGGGTGATCAGGCCGCGCGCGGCGTCCTCGTTGCCCGGGGTGTAGAAGGTCTCGCGGCTGATGTTGAAGCCGAACGCGGCGCGCATCTCGCCGGCCGGCAGCTGCGCCAGCGGGCCTTCGATCTTGCCGTCGAGGGTGTGCAGGCGGGTCCAGGACTGGATGTCGAAGGTCGGGTAGGCCTCGCGCAACAACGCCGCGTTGGCCTCGCTGATCTCGCCGAACTTGTACGCCGGGTGGTCGGAGATGATCACCCGGCCGGTGCCCGGATCGACGGTGAACGGGCCGAAGGCCTTGCGGAAGCCGTCGAGGTTGACGTTGATGGTCTGGTAGGTGATCGAGTGGCTGCCGGCGGTGGCGAACGCGGTTTCCCAGTTCCAGTCGCCGAGATTGCCGCGCATCCCGGCCACCGCGCGATAGCTCTGGTCGGTGTTGCGCTGGCCGAAGTAGTTCTTGCCGGCGTCCTGCAGCAGGTATTGCAGGCCGACCACGCCGCCCATCATCGCCTTGAGCTCGGGGCTGGCGTGGTTGTACTCGTTGTTCGGGCCCAGGAACGGGTACAGGAACTGGTTGACGTTGGCGCCGGTGTCGCGCGAGAACCAGCTGGTCGGGTTGCCGGTGGTGGTGCTGAAGCTGCGCGGGGTGCCGCCGTTGGCGCGCAGGTCGATGTCGGTGTAGGTCAGTTCGGCGAAGGCCTCAGTGCTCTCGCCGATCAGGAAGTGGGCGTTGACGTAGCCGGTCATGCGCTCGGTCTGCGCGCCGGCGTCGATCTCGTTGTTCATCCAGGTCTGCCAGATGCAACGCGGGCCGGCGGCTTCGCCGGTGAGCACGTTGTTGCAGCCGGGCGCGGCCTCCTGCACGCGCGCGCCGGTGCGCGGATCGAAGGCGAAGTAGGTACCGGGATTGAACTCGCCCGGCTTGCTGCCGGTGCCCAGGCGCAGGTTCTTGATGTAGTTCGGATTGTTGATGTAGTACTGGTTCGGCCGCTTGTCGTAGAAGTCGCTCAGCGGGATCGCGTCGCGACGGTAGAAGTTGAACGAGCCGTAGACGTTGTAGCGGTCGCGGTCGAGGTCGCCGAAGCCGGCGGTAATGCTGGCTTGGTGCTCGCCGTAGGAGTCGATGCGCGAGGACAGGTCGGTGGTCGCGGTGATCTCGGCGCCCTGGTAGTTGCGCTTGGTGATCACGTTGATCACGCCGGCCATCGCGTCGGTGCCGTACACGGCCGAGGCGCCGTCGGTCAGCACTTCCATGCGTTCGATCGCCGCGGCGGGGATCGAGTCGATGTTGACGAACTGGGTCTGGAATCCGGCCGGCGCGCCGTAGTACGACAGGCGGCGGCCGTTGAGCAGCACCAGCGTCGCCTGCGCGCCGAGGCCGCGCAGATTGGCCTGCGAGGCGCCGTCGGAACCGGTGAACAGCGAGCGCGAGTCCTGCTGCGCCGGGCGCGCGGCCGGCAGGTTGTCGAGCACCTGCAGCAGCGTGCGCGCGCCCATGTTCTCGATGTCCTGCTTGCTGATCACCTGCACCGGCGAGGCGGTTTCCACGTCCAGGCGGCGGATGTTGGAACCGGTGACCTCCACGCGCGAGAGTTCGGTGGTCTTGCTCTTGCCGTCCGCGCCGTCGCTGCCCTGCTCCTGTGCGGCGGCGATGGACGCGTGGCCGAGCAGCGCGGCGGCGAGCGCCAGCGACAGCGGCGCGACTGGGAAACGCGGGGTGGAACGGTGGGCGCTGTGACGGCGCGGGCGACGGCTGGCGGGCGACATCGGAACTCTCCTGGCAGGATGACTGCGGCGCGAATGGCGGAATGAAGGCAACAGCGATCCCGGGCCGCGGCCATCGGGCCGCAGTCGGTATGGGCGGGGGAGGAGCGGTGTTGCGTTTGGGTGCTGCGTTGCGGATTCGGAGTTAGGCGCTACCTGTTCGGTGCGGGACGGACGGCGGGCGGTATGGCGGGACGGTGCGCCGGCTCACGGCGCGAGGATGCTGGCGCTGTCGCCCTCCTGACCGATCAGCGCGGCGTTGGCCCAGTTCGCGCAGACCTGGGCGGGTTGGCTGCCCTGCGCGCCGAGCGTGCGCAGGCTCAATGCGGACAGGCCGCGGATGTCGAGTTCGGGCTTGACCACGCCCGGCGCCTTGACCAGACCGCTGTCGTAGAGCAGGCGGCCGTCGCCCCAGACCTGGAACTGCAGGCCGCCGGCCGCGCGGCAGGCGTCGTCGATGCCGAGGTCGGCGCGCAGCAAGCGCCATTGACCCTGCAATTTCAGATCGATGCGGCTGGCCGCGCCGACGCCGAGACCGCGGCGGAACAGCAGGCCGTTCATGCGCAGCGGCCGGTCGGCGCCGAACGAGCGGTCGGCGCGCACCTGCGCGGCCAGCGCGGGCGGCAGCGGCAGTTCGGACAGATAGCGCTGCTGTTGCGGGCGTTCGGCCTGCTGGTGTTCGAGGATGTGGAAGCTCGCCAGCGCGATCGGGCCGACATCGCGCGGTTGCAGCGCATCGACCGCGCGCGCGGCGCCGGCCTGCGCCGCGGTGACCATCGGATCGGTCGCGGAAGCGCCGTCGCCCTCGGGGTTCTGCACGCTGAGCACGCGGAAACGCAGCAGGCGGCCGGCGCGCGCGGGGAACTCGATGCGCTGGGTGTCCTGCTTGAGCTGCAAGCGACCGCGCGCGACCGGTTCGCCCCACTCGCCGTTGCTGTCGCCCAGGTAGACCTCGTAGTCGCGGACCTGGCCGTGCTTCCAGTTCTTGTCGTTGCGCGGCGCCAGCTCGATGCCGTCGATCAGCTTGCGTTCGCCGAACCCGATCGTCCATTCGTGCGCACCGGTGCGCACCGCTTGATTGCGGATGCTGCGGAACCAAGTCTTGGGATCGTCGTCGAAGGCGTTTTCCAGCGCGTGCCCGGGCTCTTCGGCCGGACGGTTGACCACCAGCAAGCTGTCGGCCGGCAGCGCGCGGCCCAACGCCGGAGCGGCCGGATACGCATCGTCGGCGGGCGCCGCGGCGACGGCGAAGTCCAGCGCGAACTGCAACGGCTTGCGGATGTCCACCGCGGCGCTGCGCACGTGCACGCTGCCCTTACGTTCGTTCGGATCGAAGTACCAGCCTTCCGGCGCCGCCTGCAGCGCGGCGGCGTCGGCCAGCTTCGGCAATGCGCGGCCGTCCAGCGTCACCGCGCGCGGCGCCTGCCGGCTGAGCACGCGCAGCGCGTAGCGGCGCTGCGACAGCTGGCCTCGGTACTGGCCCTGCACCGCGTCGATCGCCACCGCCACCGGACCGCTGCCGCTCGCCGGCGCGCTCATGCGCACCTGCTGGGTGCTCGACTCGCCCTGTTCGTAACGGCGGGTGTTGCCGTCGTCCTCGTACATCGCATACTGCGACTCGCCCTGCGGATACAGGTCGAAAGTAATTTCGTCGAGCGGCTTCTCGCCGTCGTAGAGCATCGCCGGGTGCATCGGCACGATCGCGCCGGCGCGCACGAACACCGGCAACGTCGCCAGTTCGACCGCGCGATCGAGCTCGCGCCCGGCCGCGCCGGCCTGCACGCTGCGCCCGTCCCAGTAGTCGATCCAGCGCCCGGCCGGCAGGTGGATGCCGCGCCGCCAGCCGCGGCTCGCGGCCTGGCTGCGGTACACCGGCGCGACCAGCAGGTCGCGGCCGAGCAGGAACTGGTACTTGTAGGCTTCGTCGCGCGCGTGCGGGTCTTGCGGGTAGTCCCACATCAAACCGCGCACCGGCGGCGCGCCGCTCTGCGCGGCCTCGTGCACCAGGCCATACATGTACGGCGTCAGCCGCATCTTCAGTTTCAGGTAGTCGCGGTTGATGCTGCGGTAGGGCTCGTCGAACCACCACGGATGCTTGCGCGCGTTCGACGACCAGCCCGACATGCCCATCAGCACCGGGGTGAACGCCTTCCATTGCAGATCGCGGGTGTAGGTCTCGGCGCTGCCGCCGAAGATCGCGTCGACGTCGCCGGTGGCGTAGGCCATGCCCGACAGGCCCGAGCCGACCAGGGTCGGCACGTGCCAGCGGATGTAGTCCCAGCTCGCGCTCTGGTCGCCGGTCCAGGCCACCGCATAGCGCTGGATGCCGGCCCAGCCCATCACCGTCCACAGGAACGGGCGCGAATCGGAATTCTTCATGATCCCGTCGAACGCCGACTGATTGGCGTCGAGCGCGAACTGGTAGCCCTTGCCGGTCCAGGCCACGTCGAGCTTCTGCACCCGGCTGCCGGCGGTGCCGACTTCCCAGGCGATCTTGTCGACCCCGTTCTCGGTCCACAGGCCGGTGCGGAAGCCGTATTTCGCCAGCCCTTTCACCGTCTCGGGCAGTTGCTTGTAGCCGCAGCCGTAACCGTCGTTGGGCAGGATCCAGCCGCCGGGCATGTCGTGTCCGCGGTACTGGCGCGCCACGCTCTCGACCACGTCGGGCGTGGTGCCGGTGGGGCCGTCGTGCCAGCCCTCGGGCACGGTGCCGGGCTTCTTGCCGTTGTCGCCGTCGTTGTAGCAATCGGCGTCGCCGTAGGACAGCGCCCAGCGCGGCAGCAGCACCGGGCGGCCGGTCAGGCGGGTGTAGCGTTCGAGCAGGCGCGGCAGTTCGCCGACGAAGTAGTAGGCGTCGAATCGGTCCTCGCGGTGCAGCAAGGTGGCCTGGTCGCCCTGGCGCAGGTCGTAGCCGCCGTCGCTCCAGGTGTTGCGCAACATGCCCCAGCCGCGCGAGCTCAGCAGCATCGGCGCCGGGCTGGGGCGGTCGCCCTCTTCCCAGCCGCCGGAGTACGAGACTTCCACTTCGCGGCCCTTGAACTGATAGCGGCCGTTCTGCTGGCCGCCGCCGTAGAAGGCTTCGTCGGGTTGCGAGGACAGCACCTGCACGCTCTGGCTGGCGTCCAGGTCCAGCGGCTGCAGTTCCCGCCACAGCGGCGCGCGGCGCTCGCCGTCGATGCGCTCCAGGCTCAACTTCAATGGCTGGCGCTGCACGTGCAGGACCAGCGCGCCGGTGCGCACGCGCACCTCGGCGGCATCTTCTTCCAGCGCAGCCTCGACCTGGGCCGCCGGCTGCGGCAACACGATCGGCGCGGCCTTGTCGCCGGCGCCGCTGAGCTTGCCGCCGCGCCCGGCCTGGACCCGCACGATGTCGTCGGCCAGCACCTCGATGCGCAGCACGCTGCCGCTGTCGGTGCTCAGCTCCCAGTTCGGCGTCGCGCCGGCGCCGGCGCGCACCGCACGCAGGTTGCCGACCGGCTCGGCCGACGCCGGCAGCGCGCCGGCGCACAGCGCGGCGAGGATCGCGATGCGCAACGGCGCGCCCGGACGGGACGCACCGGCCGAGGCCGCGCTCGGAGAAAGCGCGCTCGACGATCGCGGACGACGCACACGGAATTCCACCTTGCCCCCAAGGCCCGTTCGACGGGCATTCCGAAAACCAGACGACCAACAGCGGTTGCGGCCGACTCTAGGGCAGGGTTTCGAAAGCTGTCAATAAATTGAAAGCAAAAAGGAAGAATTTCTCACCTAAAACGAAAGTTTGTGCAATGCAATACTTTCTAAATATCGTGAAAACGCCTGTTAAGCGCGTAACGAAAGCGCGACTCCATCGATCTTTCGCTTTGTCTTCACGGCATCGCACGCCAGGCCTATCCGGCCAACTTCTTTTGTTTTGCTTTCGATATTTGACTTTCCGAAAGAAAACGCTGATCGTGCCGTCGCTCAACAGGAATCATCCATGGACGTCACTCCGCTTTCCGACTCGTCCGCCTGGCAGCGCCTGGGCGGAGCCGACACCGCCGCCGAAATCGCCCAGCAGCCGGCGCTGTGGGAACAACTGGCCGCCGACCTGGCGCAGGCGCGCGAACGCGTGCAAGCCTTCCTCGGCGACCGCCTCGACGATCCGCGCCAGCGCGTGCTGTTCACCGGCGCCGGCAGTTCCGGCTTCATCGCCGACATGGTCGCCGACCGCATCAACGCGCAGTGGCCGGCCGACGTGCGCGCCGTGCACACCACCAGCCTGCTCACCCATCCGGCGCTGTACCTGCAACGCGACCGCCCGACCCTGCTGGTGTCGTTCGGCCGCAGCGGCTCCAGCCCGGAAAGCGTGGCCGCGGTCGACCTGCTGCGCGCGCAGGTCGACGACGCGCGCTTTCTCGACATCACCTGCAACGCCGACGGCGAACTGGCGCGCCGCGGCCAGGGCCGCGAGGACACCTGCACCCTGCTGATGCCGGCGGCCAGTTGCGACCGCGCGTTCGCCATGACCAGCAGCCTGAGCTGCATGCTGCTGGCGGCGCTGTGCGTGTTCGACACGGCGCCGTGGCAACAGCGCCTGGAGCACCTGCGCCAGGCCGCCACGCTGGCGCGCGAAGGTCTCGCCCAGTGGAGCCAGGCCGCCGGCGCACTGGCGCAGCGGCCGTTCCAGCGCGTGATCTACCTCGCCAGCGGTCCGCTGGAAGCGCTGGCGCGCGAAGCCGCGCTGAAAGTGCTCGAACTCACCGCCGGGCAGGTGCTGGCCCTGGCCAACACCCCGCTGGGTTTCCGCCACGGTCCCAAGTCGACCCTCGACGGCGCTACCCTGGTGGTGATGATGCGCAGCAACCACGCGCTGGCGCGCCGCTACGAGCAAGACCTGCTGGACGAACTGCGCCGCGACGGCGTGGCCGGGCAGGTGCTGGCGATCGGCCCGCATTCGGATATCGGCGGCGGCGACGACTACAGCCTGCGCGTGCCGCCGCTGGACGACGGCACGCTGGCAGACAGCACGCTGGCAGACAGCACGCTGGCAGACAGCTGGCTGGCGCCGGTGTGGCTGACCTTCGCCCAGGTGTTCGCGCTGCAGCGCTCGGCCGCGCTCGGCCTGACCCCGGACAATCCGTTCCCCGACGGCACCGTCAACCGCGTGGTCAAGGGCGTCACCATCCACCAGGGCTGAGAGCCTCATGTCTGAACCCGCACGCGCCGCGGTCGGCTACGGCATCGACATCGGCGGCACCAAGATCGAACTGGTCGCCTGCGATGCCGCATTGCAGGTGCTGCACCGCCGCCGCATCGCCACCCCGCAGGGCGATTACGACGGCTTCCTGAGCGCGCTGGAAACGCTGGTGAGCGATGCCGACGCCCAACTCGCCCGCGCCGCGCGGGTCCAGGCCGACGTCGCGGTCGGCATCGCCCTGCCCGGCGTGCGCGACCGCCGCAGCGGCCTGCAGCTCAGCGCCAACGTGCCGGCGCTGACCGGCCGCAACGTCGCCGCCGATTTGCAGACGCGCCTGCGCCGGCCGCTGCGTTTCGGCAACGACCTGCAGTGCTTCGCCCTGTCCGAAGCGCACGGCGGCGCCGCCGACGGCTATCCGAGCATGTTCGGCGCGATCCTCGGCACCGGCGCCGGCGGCGGCTATTGCCTGCACGGCCGGCTGGTGTCCGGCTTCAACGGCATCGCCGGCGAATGGGGTCACTGGAGCGTGCCGGCGCAGCTGCTGCAGCGCCACAACCTGCCGCTGCTGGACTGCGCCTGCGGCCTGCGCGGCTGTCTGGAGCGCTATGTCTCCGGCAGCGGGCTGGTCGCGCTGTACCGCCACTTCGGCGCCGATGCCGCCGACGCCAGCGCGGTGTTCGCCGACGCCGACGCCGGCGATGCGCGCGCCGAAGAAGCGCGCGCCGTCCACCTCGACCTGCTCGGCCACGGCCTGGCCATGCTGGTGCTGGCGCTGGACCCGCACGTGATCGTGCTCGGCGGCGGCCTGTCGCAGCATGCGCCGCTGTACGCCGCGCTGCCGGCCGCGGTCGCCGCGCACCTGTTCAAGGGCGTGCAGGTGCCGCCGATCGTGCCGCCGCGCTTCGGCGACGCCGGCGGCGCGCGCGGCGCGGCCTTGCTCGCCTTGTCCTGAACGCGCTTCGTTCTGCCCGCTTCGTTCTGCCCGCTTCGTCCAGCCTGTTTCGTCCAGCCTGTTTCGCAAAACACCGGAGTCCGCCATGTCGATGTCGCCCGTGCAATCGCAGATCGCCATCCATCGCCAGGGCCACAGCGTCGGCCTGTATAGCGTGTGCTGCAGCAACGAACTGGTGCTGCGCGCGGCGATGGACGTGGCCCGCCGCCACGGCACCGTGCTGTTGATCGAGGCCACCTCCAACCAGGTCGACCAGTTCGGCGGCTACACCGGCATGACCCCGCCGCAGTACCGCGACTACGTGTACGCCTTGGCGCGCCAGGAAGGCTTCCCGTCCAACCGCGTGGTGCTTGGCGGCGACCACCTCGGCCCCAACGCCTGGCAGAAGCGTCCGGCCGAGGAAGCGATGGCGAACGCGCGCACGCTGATCGAGGCCTACGTCGCCGCCGGTTTCCACAAGATCCACCTCGACTGCAGCATGTCCTGCGCCGACGACCCGACTCCGTTGCCCGACGCGACCGTCGCCGCGCGCTCGGCCGAGCTGGCGCGCATCGCCGAGCGCACCGCCGCCGCGCACGGGCTGCCGCCGCCGGTGTACGTGATCGGCACCGAAGTGCCGGTGCCCGGCGGCGAAGCCTCGCTGGCCGGCGGCCTGCAGGTGACCACGCCGCAGGCGGCCGAGCAGACCCTGGCGATCCACCGCGAGGCCTTCGCCGCGCCCGACCTGGCCGCGGCCTGGGACCGGGTGATCGCGATGGTGGTGCAGCCGGGCGTGGACTTCGACCACAGCAGCGTGCACGACTACGACCCCGACGCGGCCCGCGCCCTGGCCGATTTTCTCGAACGCCAGCCGCGCATCGTGTTCGAGGCGCATTCCACCGATTACCAGCGCGAGGACGGCCTGCACGCGCTGGTGCGCGACCATTTCGCGATCCTCAAGGTCGGCCCGGCGGCGACCTTCGCCTATCGCGAGGCGCTGTTCGCGCTGGCGGCGATCGAGACCGAACTGCTGCCGCCGGCGCAACGCTCGGACCTGCCGCAGGTGCTGGAGCGCTGCATGCTCGAACACCCGCGGCACTGGCAGCAGCACTACCACGGCGACGACGACGAACTGCGCCTGCTGCGCGCCTACGCGCTCAGCGACCGCTGCCGCTACTACTGGGGCGAGCCGGCCTTGGTCGCGGCGGTGCAGCGCCTGTTCGACAACCTGCGCGCGCACGCGCCGCCGCTGTTCCTGCTCAGCCAATACCTGCCCGAGCAGTACCGCGCGGTGCGCGCCGGCGCGCTGGCCAACCGGCCCGAGGCCCTGGTCCGGCACCGCATCGGCCTGTGCCTGGACGAGTACGCGCGCGCCTGCTCGGCGAACGTGGCAGGACCGCGCGCGGCCGATGGGCGCGCGGCCGCCGCGGCGAACGGCTAATCTTCTGTTTTCCCCGCGGACCCGACGATGGCCACGCGCAATACCCGCTCCCGCCGGCAGCAGATCCTGCAGTGCCTGATCGAGCAAGGCTCGGTCCAGGTCGCCGAACTGGTCGAGCGCTTCGAGGTCTCGGCGGTGACCATCCGCGCCGACCTCAGCCACATCGAATCGCAGGGCCTGGCCACCCGCACCCACGGCGGCGCCACCCTGGTGCGCACGCCGCCGCAGGAGCAGGATATCCATGAGAAAGATGCGCTGAACCTGCCGCTGAAGGAGCGCATCGGCGCGCGCGCCGCGCAACTGGTGCAGGCCGGCGACAACATCATCATCGACTCGGGCTCCACCACCATGACCCTGGCCCGCCACCTGCGCGGCCATCGCGACGTCACGGTGATGACCAACGGCCTCAACATCGCCTGGGAACTGGCCAACGCGCCCGGCGTCGACGTGCTGCTCAGCGGCGGCCTGCTGCGCAAGCAGTCGCTGTCGCTGCAGGGCAGCCAGGCCGAGGCCAGCCTCAACGCCTACAGCTTCGACACCCTGTTCCTCGGCGTGGACGGCCTGGACCTGCAGTTCGGCCTGACCACCCACGACGAGGCCGAAGCCCGCCTCAACCACCGCATGGTCGAACACGCACGACGGATCGTGGTGCTGACCGACGCCTCCAAATTCGGCCGGGTCAGCCTGCACCGCATCGCCCGCCTCGACCAGATCCACGCCATCATCACCGACCCCGGCATCGACGAGCGCTACCGCGAGGGGCTGCTGCGGCTGGGCATCGAAGTGATCATCGCCGAGCCGCTGCCGTGACCGAACTTCGTACCCTGCAAGGCCGCATCCTGACCCCGGCCGGCTGGCGCCGCGGGCGCGTCGGCTTCGACAGCCACGTGCGCAGCATCGAAGACGGCGACGGCGCCGACCGCGGCGACGACGAACGCATCGTGCTGCCGGGCTTCATCGACCTGCACGTGCATGGCGCCGCCGGCGTCGACCTGATGCAAGGCTTTGATGTCGCGCGCACCATCGCCCGCGCCCACGTCCGCTACGGCACCACCGCCCTGCTCGGCACCACCATGACCGCGGCCGAGGACGACATCGTCCACGCCCTGCAGGGGTTGGCCGCGACGATGGCCGCGCCGGATCCCGATGCGGCGCAGATCCTCGGCGTGCACCTGGAAGGCCCCTTCATCAGCCCGCACCGGCTCGGCGCGCAGCCGCCGCTGACGGTCGAGGCCACGCTCGACTCGGTGCGGCGCCTGCATGCGCTGGCGCCGATCCGGGTGCTGACCCTGGCGCCGGAGATCGGCCGCCACACCGAACTGATCCCGGCGTTGTGCGCGCTCGGCATCCGCGTGCAGGTCGGCCACAGCGCCGGTACCTACGAGGAAGGCCTGGCCGCGTTGCGCGCCGGCGCGTCCGGCTTCACCCATCTGTTCAACGGCATGACCGGCGTGGACCACTACACGCCCGGCATCGCCGCAGCCGCGCTCGCCCACGCCGAATACGCCGAACTGATTCCCGACCTGCAGCACGTGCATCCCGGCGCGATCCGCTTGGCCCTGCGCGCCATCCCGCGCCTGTACGCGGTCACCGACGCCACCGCCGCGACCGGCATGCCCGACGGCGAATACGCGCTGGGCTCGCAGCGCGTGCACAAATGCCTCGGCTGCGTGCGCCTGGCCAGCGGCTCGCTGGCCGGCAGCGCGCTGACCATGGATCAGGCCCTGCGCAACCTGGTCGAAGTCGGGCTCGACCTGGCCGACGCCTCCGATCGCGTCTCCGCCTTCCCGGCGCAGTACCTCGGCCTGCCCGACCGCGGCCGGCTCGAACCGGGCGCGCGCGCCGACCTGGTGGTGCTGGACGCGCAACTGCGCGTGGTCGAGGTGCATGTGGCCGGACGGGCGATCGCGCTGTCCTGAGCCGGGCCGCTGCGCTGCTTCCCGCTTGATCGCAACCGCGCGCAGCGGCCGGCCCGCGCACCTGCGGCCTGCGGCCTGCGCACATCCGCGCGGAAGCGCCGCCGCCGGCTCCGTTCGTACGCCCCGCGCGCGCGTCCATCCGAAACCCCGGCCGCGCCTGTCCGAGGCCGCGCCGCATTGCGTTCGACTTGGATGCGCGCGCAACGGCGTCCGCGCCGCCGCGCCGCCGCGGCAGCGACCGCGCTGCCCGACCATCGCCACACGCACACAGGAGCATCCATGAAGAAGTCATTGACGACCGTGTTGCCCGCTTCCCTCGCCACCGCCCTGCTCGGCCTGGCCCTGGCCGGCGCCGCCGTCGCCGCGCCGCCGGGCGGCATCGGCACCCAGCCGCAGCCGCCGCAGCCCTTCGGCACCTGGCAGGCGAAGGTGAAGTACCTGTCTCCGCACACCGCGCCCGACGGCCGCCGCCTGACCTGGAAGTACGCCGACATCGTCGCCTCGACCCAGGAGTACTGCGACGCGCAGTTGCAGAGCTGGATGTCCGGCGGCAACGCCAGCGTCGTCGAGTACTGCCACTTCGTGACGGCCGGCGGTTGATCGCATCGGCGGTGTCTTCGCCGGGGCGAGCCGGTAGCCGATAACCGCTGATCCACGCGCGTTGCGGGCGACCGCAGCGGCGCACCGCGACCGGCATCGGCGCGGGAAACCGGCCGTCGCGACGGCCGGTTTCCTTGCGCGGCGCGGGTCACACCGGCAACGCGCTGTCGTACGTCTCCGCCGCATGCGCCGCCGCGCCGAGCAAGCCCGAGCACGCATGCACCACCGCCAGCGCCGGCACTTCGGCCATCGCCGCGGCGAACCGGCCCTTGGCCTCGAACGCGGCGCGGAAACTGTCCGACTGCAACGCGCCCAACAGTTTCGGCACCACCCCGCCGGCCAGGAACACCCCGTCCCAGGCGCCGAGCGTCAGCACCAGATCGCCGGCCATCGAACCGAACGCGGCGCAGAACAGTTCCACCGCGCGCGCGCAGCGCGGATCGCCGCCGGCGGCCTGGGCGTTGATCTGCGCCGGCGACCAGTCCTGCGCGGCGACGCCTTCGATCTCGCACACCGCCGCGTACAAGTTCGCCAGTCCCGGCCCGGACACCAGACGCTCGCACGAGACCCGGCCGAAGCGCCGCATCAGGCACTCCAGCACCCGCATGTCGCGCGGCCGCGACGGCGCGAAACCGGCGTGGCCGCCTTCGGTCTCCAGCGCGAAGCAACGGCCGTTGCGCACCAGCAGGCCGCCCACGCCCAGGCCGGTGCCGGGGCCGATCACCGCATAGGTCTGCGCCGCGCCCATGTCGAAACCGGGCCAGCCGGCCGCGCCGACCGCGACCACGTCGTCCGCGCCCAGGCGCGAGATCGCCATGGCCTGCGCGGCGAAATCGTTGATCAGCGCGACCCGCGGCGTGCCCAGCGCCGAGCCGATGTCCGGCGCGCGGATCTGCCAGGGGTGATTGGTGATGCGCGCTTCCTCGCGACGCACCCGTCCGGCCACCGCGAACACCGCGGCGTCGGCGCGCTCGCCCAGTTCGTCGAGGAAATGGCGCGCGGCGTCGGCGGCGCTGGCGAAGCCGGCGGCCGGGTATTCGCGCACGCTGTCGCGCAGGAGCCGTTCGCCGCGGCCCAGCTCGGCCATCGCGAAGCGCGCATTGGTGCCGCCGATGTCGCTGACCAGCACGCGCATCAGCGCTGCTTCGCCGAGGTGGGCGCGGGCACGGGCGCGAACCGCAACGCCGACACATCCGGCGCGCCCGACACCGCCTCGACCACCAGCGTGTTGCGCCCGCGCTGCAACGTCGCCGGCTGCGGCCGGTCCGCCGCCGTCGGCGCCAGCGCCACGCCGTTGAGCCGGACGCGGATCGCGCCGGCGCCGCCGCGCCAGCTGAGTTGATAGGTTCCGGCCGCATCGGCCTGGACGCTGTACTTGAGCCATTCGCCCGGCCGCAGCGCCGCCACCCGCAGCGTCGCGCCGTCGCCGGCCAGGGCCACGCCGTCGTTGCGATAGCGCTGCGACGGGTTCCAGTCGGTATTGGGCTTACCGCTCTCGTTGGCCGCATGACGCGAGAAATAGGCCACGCCGTTGCGGCCGAGGTCGAAATCGACCGCCGCCAGTTCGCCGCCGTCGCGGCCGATGCGGTGCGGCTTGAACGGCAGGCTGCGGTCGTCGCGCGGCGCGCGCAGCCAGGCGTCGACCACATCGGGGCGGCGCGCGTTGTGCTCCAGCCGCACGTCGCGTTCGGCCAGGCCCATCAAGGCCGCGCGCGCCTGTTCGCGGGTCGGTCGCGGGCCTTTGCCTTCCCAGTACGCCAGCACCCGCGCATAGCCGGGATTGGCGATCACCTGCAGCGGATTGTTGTAGCGCAGCTTCTTCACCGGCCAGTTGGCCCAGCCGATGCCCTCGCCTTCCAGGGTTTCGACCGTGCGCGCGAACCAGTCGTTGGAGTTCTCGCCGGTCTCGCCCAGCCACAGCGGCAGATTCCAGCGCTCGCGCAGTTCCAGATGCTCGCGGATGCTGTCGCGGCCGGTGCCGTTCCAGTACTTGTGGAAGCTCAGCGCCAGGTTGTCGTCCCACAGCCCGGCGTCGAGCACGCCGCGGTAGTTGTTGCCCCAGCAATTGCCTTCGATGAAGACGATATGGCGTCGATCGACTTCGCGGATCGCCGCGGTCGTGCGCACCAGCAGTTCGCGCAGCGGCGCGTTGCCGGTCTCCTTGCAGCCGTTCTTGTCGGCGGCGTCGGCGAAGCCCCAGTTGGGCTCGTTGATGATGTCGTAGCCGGCGACCGCGGGCTCGTCGCGATAGCGCTGCGCCAACTTGCGCCACAGCGCGACCGTCTTGTCGCGATTGGCGGCGTCGTCCCACAGCGAAGGCTGCGACGGGTCGCGGTCGGAGATGTTGAGATCGTTGCCCTGCCCGCCCGGCGCCGCGTGCAGGTCGAGGATCACGTACATGCCGTTGGCCTTGGCCCAGGCGATGAGATCGTCGGTGCGGCGGAAACCGTCCTCCAGCCAGGTGTGCTCGCCGCGCACCGGCTCCTGCGCCACCGGCAGGGTGTACAGCGCGTAGTGCATCGGCAGGCGCACCGAATTGAAGCCCCAGGCCGCGAGCGCGTCGATGTCGTCCTTGCCGACGTAGTTGTCCAGCCACGCGCGGTAGAACGCGCGGGTGTCGTCCTCGCCGATCAGGTCGGCGATGCGCGCGCGGATCGCATGCTGCATGCCCGGGCCGGTGAGGCCGAGCATGTAGCCCTCCTGCAGCATCCAGCCGCCGAGGCCGACGCCGCGCAGGATCACCGTGCGCCCTTGTTCGTCGACGATGCGCTGGCCGTCGGCGCGCAGGAAGCCTTCGGCATGGCCCGCTCGCGGCGCCAGCGCCAGCGCGGCCGCCAGCGCGGCCAGGCCCGCGGCCGCGAGCGTGCGCCGGCCGCGGCGGCCGGCGATGGATCCGAGCGTGTCGCCCATGGCGCTCCTCAACGGTTCAGTCCTTGCAGCAGGCGCGCGCGCAGCTCGCGCGCGCGCGCTTCGTCCAGCGGCGCGAGCGCGCCGCGCATGGTCTCGGGGATATGCGCCGAGGTCTGCGCGTCGGCGTCGAAGACATAGTGGCGGAACGCTTCGCGCCAGATCTCGCGCTGCGCCGGCGGCAGGTCGCGCACGCTCATGATCGCGTGCAGCAGCGCGTTCATCGGCGTGTCCATCCAGCGCGGCGACTGCCGCCACCAGTAGTTGACCAGCACGTTGTAGCTGTCCAACGCCTGCATGTGATGCCACCACATGCTCGGGATCAGCACCGCGTCGCCGGGGCCGAGCTCGGCCACGCGCGCGTGGCGCATGGCTTCGGCGAAGTCCGGATGGCGGTCGTAGTCCGGCGCGGCGAAGTCGACCAGGCTGACCGCCTGCCCGGCCGGGGTGCGGTCGAGCGGGCCGATGTAGAGATTGCGCAATTGCCCGGGCGGGAACAGCGTTACCCGCCGGCGCCCGGCGACCACGCAGGCGATGTTGTCCGGCACGTCCTGATGCGCGGGGATGCGGGTGCGGTTGCCGATCCAGATGCTGGCCAGCGGCTGCACCGCGCCGAAGCCCAGGTCGTTGCGCTCGCGCAGGCCGGGCAGCCAGGTGTCGATCGTGGTCGAGCCGACATAGATCGTCGGCGGCGCCGGGTCGTCGGCATGGTGCAGCAAGGCGTCCAGCACCGCCGCCAGCGGCGCTTTCTGCTGGGCGAAGCCGAAGCCGAGCAAGTCCGGCCGATAGTCGATCCGGCCGTCGGCCTGCGGCGGCGCCACGCTGACGGTGACCGGCGCATCGCTGGCGAATTGCTTGAGATAGGCGGCGCCGGCCTGCGCCGACGCGCCGGCCTGGGTCAGCGGCCAGTGCACGGCGAGGCCGCGCAGCACGTACGGCCGGGTCGGCTGCAGCAGTTCCGGCGGCAGAGCCGCCGCGTCGATGCCGTGCAGTTCCTCGATGGCGTCAACGGCCGGCGGCATGGCGGCGGCTCAAACGTTCGATCAGATCGCGCAGGCGCGACAGCGAGGCCAGCGCCATGTACGCCGCCTGCAGATGGCCGGCCTGCGACAACGCCTGCAGCGCGGCGCCGTCGAGCGCGCCGAGCCGGCGTTCGTCGATGGTGTGGAATCCGCTGAGGCGATGCTGGCTACGCTCGTCCAGGCGGATGTCGAGCGCGAACGGTTCCAGCAGCTCATGGCGCCGCAATGCGGCGATGAAACCGGCGTCGTCGCGCAGGCCGTCGTGCAGCGCGCGCAGCAGCGAGGCGACGCCTTGCAGGAACGCGCTGGTGCCGCCGTGCTCCAGGAACAAGGCCTCGCCCGCGTCGCCGCCGCGGACCACGCGCGGATGGTCGAGGTCGATGTGCACCATCGGCTCCTCGTCGGCGATGCCGATCAGGAACGGCAGGCGCGCGATCGCCATCGGCAGGTAATGCGCGTCCCAGCGTTCGCCGTCCGCCGCCGCGCCGGGCGCGGGTTCGGGTTCGAGGAACAGGTTCTCGCCCGGCCGCAGGCCCAGCAGCGCCACCGAGCGGAAACCGCCGTCGGCGGTCTTCTGGAACACGATCGGATAGTGCGCCTGCAACTCGCGGAACTCGCCGAAGAAGGTCGGCGCCAGCATCTCGCCGTCGCCGTAGCGGGCCCCGCGCGCGACGATCACGCGCAGGTCGTGGTGCTCGAGGTTGTTGAGCAATACGGTTCGGGACATCGCGGTTTCCGTGATCGGTACGGCCACAGGCCGCGCCCGCGGCGCGGCGGGCGCGTTCTGCGCCGGGTTCCCGGCAGGCCCGCGCGCGTCCCGCGCCGCGGCGCGGGACGCGCGGGCGCCGCGGTCAGAACTTGTAGCGCACCCCGAACATGTAGCGCGGCCCGTACTGGTCGAACGAGTACAGCTGGCGCTTGTTGCGCCCGCGCGTGCGCATGGTCTCGTCGGTCACGTTGATGCCTTCCAGGGTCAGCACCAGATTGTCCGAGACCGCGTAGCTGACGTTCATGTCGAGCTGCCCGTACGCCTCGACGTAGATCGGGTTGGCGCCCTTGCCGTCGCCGAGCGCGGTCAGGAACTCGTCGCGCCAGTTGTAGGCCGCGCGCGCCTGCCACGGGCCCTTTTCGTAGAACGCGACCACGTTGGCCGAATCGCTCAGGCCGGTCATCGCGAACTGGGTGCCGAGGCTGCCGTTCTTGTAGGTCAGGCCCGAGTCGACGATGGTGTAGTTGGCGGCGAGGCCGAAGCCGGATTGGCCGAACACGTGCTGGACGTTGAACTCCCAGCCGTCGAGCGTATCGGCGCGGTTGTTGACCGGCTGGGTGATGTTGAACGCCAGCACCGGATCGCCGGGCAGGCCGCTGATGCTGCCGGTGGCGAAACCGTTGGAGTCCACGCCGGTCTTCACCACCCCGGGCTGGCCGTTGTAGGTGTTGAGGATGTAGTTGCGGATGCACGGCCGGTCGGTGCTGGCGCAGCCGCCGGCGGCGATGGCCTGGTTCCAGTAGTTGCCGCCGGAGGGCGTGTGCAGATCCGGGTACGGGCTCTGCCGGCTGACCTGGTCGGCGATGAAGTTGTCGATCTTCTTGCGGAAATAGCCGACCGACAGGTAGCTGGATTCGCCGTAGTACCACTCGTAGGACAGGTCGAAGTTGCGCGATTCCAGCGGCTTGAGCGCCGGATTGCCCGCGCCGCCGCCGCCGCCGTCGAACCGCGCCTGGCCGCCGACGCTCAGCGCCGGGTTGAGGTTGGTCCAGTTCGGCCGGCCGATCGACTCGCCGTAGCTGGCGCGCAGCTTCATGCTGTCGTTGAGGTCGATCGCCACGTCCAGGCTCGGCAGCCAGTACTTGTAGTCGCCGTCGAGCTCGCGGAACTGCGAGCCGGCGTAGCGGATGACGAACTCGTTGGCGGCGATCCAGTCGATGCCCACCGGCGCCGGCTGCAACGCGGAGGCCTTGACCTTGGTGCGCTCGTAGCGCACGCCGCCGGCCACGTGCACCGGCAGCTTCCAGTCGAAGGTATTGCTCCACTGCACGTAGAAGCTGCGCGATTCCTCGCGCACGCGGCTGTCGCCGACGGTGCGGTTGGCGGCGCTGCCGGGCACCGGCGCGCCGGTGTAGTCGAACGAAGCGCGGTAGTCGTCGCGCACGCCCTTGCCGCTGGCGACCCAGGCGTCCTCGGCCAGCTGGCGCACGCGGTCGAAGTCGAACACGAAGAACGCGTCGGTGAAGCGCGGATCGTTGGCGCCGCTCACGCCGCGGAAGTAGTCGCCCATGTGCGCGAGCCGCCACACCGAATCGGGGTAGTCGTTCGGGCTGGTCGCGCCGCCCCAGGTGTCGAGCTGGACGTGGGTGAAGGCCGAGCGGTTCTTGTAGTCGGTCGAGCCGACGCCGAAGTTGAGCTTGGAATACCCCTCGAACTGGTACTCGCCGCTGGCCTGGAACTGCTCGATCTCGGCGCGCTCGCGCTCGTTGCGGAACACCGAGCCGGTCACCAGCATCTGCGCCGGGTCGATCGCGCTCATGCCGTTGGGCAGGTGCAGGGTCAGCACCGGGAAGTCGCGGCTGAAATCGATGGTGTTGCCGGCGCGGAAGAAGCCGGCGCTGGCCAGGGTGTTGTTCGAGCCGTAGGGGCTGTCGGGCGAGGAATCGGCGGTGGAGCGGTGGTAGTCGAAGTTGAGCTTGAAGTCGTCGCTCACGCGCCAGTCGACGTTGAGGCCGACTGATTTGTTCTCGCGCTTGATCGCGCTCTTGCCGGCGCCGTTGGCGAAGTCGGACAGGCCGTTGTAGCGCTCGTCGTAGACCAGCGGCGAGGAACCCGAGCCCTTCGTCCACGAGCTCAGGCCCGGGGTGAAGTTGAGCCACACCGACATGTCGTGGCGCATCTGCTCGATCTTGTTCTGCGAATAGGTGTAGTCGAGGGTGGTGGTGAGGTTGTCGGTCGGCGCCCACTGCAGGGTCAGCTGGCCGTTGAGGCGCTCGCGTTTGACCGAGTTGACGCTGTAGCCCAGGCTCTGCGGCATCGAGTAGACGTCGTTCGGACCGGGCCGGTCGGTGATGTTCTCCGAGCCCGGCTGGCCCGGCAGCGGCAGCGCCGAGCCCGAGCCTTCGCCGCTGGCCAGCGGGGTGTCGATGAACGGCCGCCAGCCGTTGCCGGACGCGACGAACGCCGACGCCGAGCCGGATTCGCGCTTGAGGTAGTTGGCGCTCAGGCCGATGCCGAAGCGGCCGTCGGCCGAGGTCGCGCTGAAGATGCCCGAGGCGTCGGGGGTGACCGAATCGCCCTTCAGGTCGCCGGGCAGGTCGTCGTCGGAGGTGTCCCAGATGCCCTTGACGCCGACGTTGGCGTGCAGCCCGGGATTGTCCAGCGGCCGCGCGGTCTTGATGTTGATCGTCGCGCCGATGCCGCCGGCGGGCGTGCTGGCGCGGCTGGTCTTGTAGACCTCCACCGCCGAGATCGATTCGGCGGCCAGATCGCTGAACTCGAACGCGCGGCTGCCGGTCGAGGTCGGCATCTGCCGGCCGTTGAGCAGGACCATGTTGAAGTCGGGGCCGACGCCGCGCACGGTCACCCGCGAGCCTTCGCCGGCGTTGCGGTCGATCGACACGCCGCTGATGCGCTGCAGCGCCTCGGCCAGGTTGGTGTCGGGGAACTTGCCGATGTCCTCGGCGACGATGCCGTCGACGATGCCCTCGGCGTCGCGCTTGAGGTTCATCGACGAGGTCAGGCTGCCCTTGATGCCGGTGACCACGACGGTGTCGAGCGTGCGCGCGTCGTCGGCGGCGCCGGGACGGCTTTGCGCGGCCGCCTGGGCGTCGGCCCCGGCCGCGGATGCGCCGCTCTGCGCGTACACCGGCTGGCCCAGCGCCAGCAGCATTGCGGACGTCAACACCGAGCGCCGCAAGGCGCCGCGCGTTTGCTTCATCGAAATTCCTCCCCAGGATCTCTCACGATGCGTAGGCGGGCGGGTCTGCCCGCCCCCGGACTGATGGGGGCCGATTTGGCACGCGCATGACAGCGCTGTCAATTATCGGGACAAAAATGGAATCGCAGTCATGGAAAAAGCGTTTTCCCGGCCGCTTTTATTGTCGCGGCGCAGCATGGAACGCGCGGCGGCGCTGCTGCGAGGCGACGTGCGGCATCGCCGCGGACTGGCGTATACCGTTAGCGGACGCGCGGGCGCGCACGGCCGCGGCGGTCGCCGGACGGTTCCGGGGATCGCATGCGGATCGCCGTTCGCAACGCCGGCGCGCGCAAAAAAAGACGGAAGGCGCGCGCCTTCCGTCGTTGGGTCCCGATCTTGTCGCCGGACCGGCCCGGCCACCGGACCGATCCGCCGGCGGCGCCGCGCTCAGCCCGTGGTCAACACCAGGCCGTATTCGCCGAGGATCGAATTGAGCGGATCGAACCAGGACTTGCGCTGCGCCGCCGGCGCGTCGCAGTTGTGGCCCGCGCTGGAATTGCCCTGGTTGCCGGACTGGATGCCCTGCGCCTGCCCGCCGCCGTCGATCCACGGCCCGCCGGAATCGCCGAAGCCGGAGCAGGCGTTGCTCTCGGTCATGCCGTAGACCGCGCCTTGCGGATAGTTGACGGTGACCTGCTTGGCGGTGATCTGTCCGCAGCGATAGCCGGTCTTCGGTCCCGCGCGGCACACCGTCGCGCCCACCGGCGCTTCGATCGAACCCTTGACGGTGATGTAGTTGCCGGCCCAGTCGTAGATCTGCGGGGACACGGCGAACGAACTCGACGAGGCGATCCAACCGCGGTCGGCGGTCGGGAAGCGCGAATGCACGAACTGGCCGAACGGCGTGCGGCCGATGCCGGACCAGTCCACGTCGATCCGGTCCGGCGCCTTGCCGCAGTGCCCGGCGGTCACCACGCCGGGGACGCCGGCCTTGTAGGCGACGAAGCCCGCGGTGCAGCCGCCGCCGTACGCGGTGATGTACGACAGCCCGCCGAAGATCCAGTTGGTGGTCTGCGGCGCGCCGTCCAGGTACTCGAAACGCAACGCGTCGGCGTCGGCGCCGCTGGCGGCGACGAAATCGACCGCCTGCGCCTGCGCATCGCGGGCGATGCGCACCACCACGCGGTTGCTGGCCGGATCGATGTGCCAGGTGTACAGGCCGGTCAACGGCTTGTGCAGACCGGGCCGGCGCGATTGCAGCGCCTGGTCCAAACGCTGCTTGGACGCCTGCAACCGGCGCCAGTTGCGCGCCACCGGGCGGATCTCCACGCCCGCGACGTTCGCGCGCGCGGCGCCCGCACTGGCCACGATCAGGCGATAACCGCCGCCGGGCCCGCTCTCGATCCAGGAACCGGCGAAATCCTCGCCGAGCGCGCGGCGCGCGGCGGCTTCGCCGGCGACGGCGTCGCGCTGCGCCCGCCACTGTCGCCTCGCCCGATCCGGCGAAACCTCGGCGTCGCGCGGCACGGCCGCAACTACGCCCGCGCCCGGGTTCGAAGCCCGCTCGGCCGGCGCCGCGGGCGGGCGCGCATGCGCGGTGTGCGCGCTCAGCGCGAGCAGGCCCAGGATCGATAGCGCGGATGCGCGGACAGACGCGTGCGGCATGGTCAACCTCCTTGCTGGGGAACGTTCCGATGAGTCGCCATGATCGTCGGTTCGCGCACGCACGTCGCGGAACGGCATCACGCCCGAAGATCGCGACGCACCCGCGGGGGCCGCCGCTGTCGTCGCGGCGGGCGCAGCGGGCGCGGTTACGCTAGCGATCCGCCGGCATGGCCCGCTTCGACAAGGCTTCGCACACTGTCATATGCCCGCCCGCGCCGTAGTGCAGGTCGGAAGAAACGAAGTACTGCGCATGCATGCCGCTGCCGACCACGCTCATGTCCTCGCCCTGCGTGCGCCCGGCGATCACATCGCGGCCGCCTTGGCCGGCATCGCGCGAGACCGCGAAACCTTTTCCGCGCAACCACTGCTCCAGCAATTCGACGGTGCGCGTGGGCGTGTCCTCGGAATAGACCAGCATCGCGTCGCGGTAGCGGTCCTGCGACGCGCCGGGGATCGCCGCCTGGCTCGCGTCCAACGCGTGTTCGAGCCGCTCCAGGTAACCGCCCGGGCCGTTCCAGGTGTCCGGCCCCGGCGGTTGGCCCTGACCATCGGTGCAGCCGGAAAAGACGTGGGCCAGGCCGATGTGGCCGCTGCTCCAGCCCAACGCCACCGCGACGCAGCCGCTCAGGCCGTGGGTCGCCAGGCTCGCCGTCACCTCCGCCGCGAGCGGCGGCCGCACCGGCCAGTCCTGCCGTTTGCCGCGTCCATCGACGACGATCCACTCATCCAGTCCCACCATGATCCACATGCACATGCGCCGGTCCTCCGCGGCCAGGGTCTGAAAGCTAGGAACGGCGGCAGCGCGGAGGCGTGAAGCCGCCGCGCGCCTGCCCGCACGCGCGGTCGCGAGCGCTGCGCGCAAGCGTCGGGGTGTCGCACCGCGTCCCGCAAAGTCCGCGGCGCGTGGTCTAATTCTCCGCCCCGACCCGCGCCGCGAGCGCCAATGTACTTGCCTGCTCGCGCGAACCGATTACGGTCGGGAGCGGCGCGCACCGCGACGCCGATCGCGCGCCCGCCATCACCCGCTTCGCAACCCGGAACGACGCTGCATGCGCCTGGCTCCCCTGCCCCGACACCTCGCGTTTTCGCTTCTGTGCGCCCTGGCCGGCTGCGGCGCGAGAGGCTTGGCGCACGAGTCCGCGGACGCCGGCGCGAACGAATTCGGACGCCCGCTCGACCGACGCGCGAACGCGCCCTTGGCCGCCATGGACGAAGACGGAAAACGCCTGCGCTACGGTCTCTACCGCGACCGCGGCGCCGCTCGGGCGCGCAACATCGTTCCGGATTTCTCGCGCGCCGGCTACATGGGCGGCGGCGTCGCCTTGCCCGCGCGCGACAGCATTCCGGTGCGCGCGACCATCGCGCCCGGCGACGGCAGCGGCGACGACCACCCGCGCATCCAGGCGGCGATCGACGCGGTCGCCGCGCTGCCGGCCGACCATCGCGGCTTGCGCGGCGCGGTGCTGCTGCGCCGCGGGCGATACACGCTGAGCGACACCCTCGCGATCCGCGTCGGCGGCGTGGTGTTGCGCGGCGAAGGCCGCGGCGCGGACGGCACCGTCCTGCGTTCCACCATCGCCGCGCGGCAAGGCAGGATCGTCGAAGTGGGCGACCGCGAAGCGGCCGTGCCGCGGGCCGCGCAGCAGCCTCGCCGCACCGCCATCGCGGCGGCCTACGTGCCGGTCGGCGCGATGCGCATCGAGGTCGGCTCCGCCGCCGGCTATCAGACCGGCGACCGCATCGCCGTAGTCCGCGAACCCAATGCCGCCTGGACCGGCGCCGAGGGCATCGACACCGCCCGCTACGGCTGGCAGGCGTCGGACTATGTCATGCACTACGAGCGCGTAGTCACCGCCGTGCATGGCAACACGCTCAGTCTCGACGCGTCCATCGTCGATGCCATCGACGCGCGCTTCGGCGGCGGCTACGTCTATCGTACCGACCCGCGCCGCATCGCCCAGGCCGGCATCGAAGACCTGCGCCTGGAAGGCGATCCCGCGACCGGCATCGCGCGAGGCACGCCCGACACCGGGCCCTACACCGCGGTGCGCTTCGCCGCGGTGCGCGACTCCTGGGTCCGCAATGTCGCCGTCCGCTACGTCTCGCACGGCTTCGCCACCCACAACGGCGCCCACTTCAACACCTTCGAGGATCTGGCCTACCTGGATCCGCGCTACGGCGAGAGCGAAGGCGTGCGCCGCTACGTGTTCGTCTACGAGGGCAACTCCGCCTTCAACTTGACCCAGCGCTGCTACGGCGAAGGCGGCCGCCACACCTTCGTCACCGGCGCGCAGGTGCCCGGCCCCAACGTGTTCCTGGACTGCGTCGCGGCGAACGCCAACAACGACAGCGGTCCGCACCACCGCTGGGCCACCGGCACCTTGTACGACAACACCCGCGGCGGCCTGCTGCGCGCGCAGAACCGGCGCGCCAGCGGAACCGGGCACGGCTGGGCCGGCGCGCAGCAGTTGTTCTGGAACGTCGAGCACCCGCACTACCTGGTGCAGGCGCCGCCGTTCGCGATGAACTGGGCGGTGGGCCCGGCGGGCGCGACAGGCGCGGCGAAGTTTCCGCCCGAGGAACCGGCGGGGATCGTCGAATCCGCCGGCCGCGCGGTCGCGCCGCGCAGCTTGTATCTGCAGCAACTGCGCGATCGCCTGGGCGAACCGGCGGTGGAAGCGGTCACCACCGCCGCACAACGCGAGGGCCGGATCTGGGACAGCCTGGCGACGCAGCGCGGCGACTGAGGCGCACTGCGGTCCGCGCCGCACCTGGCCGCGATCGGCCTTAGTCCGCGAAAATCCGGATAAAGCTCTCGCGCAGCCCAAGCCGACGGGGCTGCCGAAATGCATCGTTCGCGCGAATGGTCGCGCAATCCGCGCGAAACACAGGAAATTCGACCGGCGCGGTTACGCTTTCGCAGGCTGGGGCCGGCGCGAACCGGCCTTGCCCATCGGCGCAATTTTTCGTCGCGCACCATCATCGATTTCGATCCCGGCAAGAACTCGCGCCAGCGCGATGCCTCGAGCGAATGCGCAGCGCCGTCCGCAGTGACTGGTTCATCGGCATGAATGCAGGCCATGCGTCTTCACTACCCCGAAGGACAGCTGAACTCGCGTGTTCGACGCAGCGCGACTTGTCTGCGCATCGCCGCATGCGCTCGCGAATCGAGCCTGTCCGCATGCGCGAAGCGCTACCTGTCCTGTTGTCACCATCACGCGCATGACGAATGTCATCGCGGCTGTGACGCGCTTTGCGGTCGAGATCCGATGACCTGTCCGTCTTTCGCCATAACCCGTAAATTTCCGTGAAATGCGGCGGCCACGCACGCGTCGTTCCCGCGTCATCCGCATGACGCATTCGCATCGCGTTCGTATCCGTACAACGGCATTTGGATCGCGTTTACCGCAATACGTGCATCGCAACACAATCGATATTGCGTGGCCTTGCTACTTTCGCCGCGTTCCGCGATCAAGGCCAAACAGTGAGCGAACAGCAGACAACCCGGAATCATTTGTGGCGACTGATCCGCCGCGGGCGGCCATCGGTTGCGGCGTCGTCCGTCGCCCTGCTCGCCGCGCTGGCGTCGGTCGCCGGTTCGCTGTGGTTCCCGATCCAGACCAAGCACCTGATCGACCGCTTCGACGGCGGCGGCATCGAACTGCAGCAAGTGCTGCTGGTGGCCGCGGCGCTGGTCGGCGGCGCCGCCGCGGGCGCGCTGTCGGCCTACATGCTCGCGCGCATCGGCTACCAGGTGGTGGCGGAACTGCGCGCCGCCCTGGTCGAGAAGCTGCTGCGGCTGCCGGTCGCGTCCTTCGACAAGGAAAGCAGCGGCGAGCGCGTCAGCCGCGTGATCCGCGATTGCGAAGCGATTTCCGAGCTGATCACCAAGCAGACCGTCAACCTGGTCACCGGCGTGCTGCTGCTGGCCGGGTCGGTCGTGGTCCTGCTGCTGCTGGACGTGCCGCTGACCCTCACCCTGCTCGGCTCGGTCGTCGCCGCCTTCGCGGTGATGATCCCGATCGCGTTCCTGCTCGACGGACTCTCGCGCCGCACCCAGGACCGCGTCGCCCGGATCAGCGGCATCCTCACCCACATCTTCCAGGAAATCCGCCTGGTCAAGGCGTTCACCGCCGAAGCGCAGGAGCGCCGGCGCAGCGTGGCGGAGATCGAAGACCTCAAGCGCCTGGGACTGAAGACCGCGCGCGTGAACGTGGCGCTGGAACCGGTGATGAGCCTGGCGATGACCATGGCGATCATCATCATCCTGGTCTACGGCGCCGCGCGCGTCGCGGCCGGCGAGATCAGCGTCGGCACGCTCACCGCCTTCATCCTGTACATCTTCAACGTGGTCAATCCGTTGGCGCAGCTGACCAATTTCACCGCAGAATTGCAGAAAGCCAAGGGCGCCTCGGTGCGGATCGCGGCGATCTTCGACGAAGCCGAGGAAGAGAAAAAAACCAGCGCCCAACCCGCGCCGCACAGCCCCGGCGGCGTGCTGGAGTTCCGCAACGTCTCCTTCGCCTACGCCGGCCGCGACACCACCGTACTCAACGGCATCGACCTGGTGTTCGAACCGGGCACCACCACCGCCCTGGTCGGCGCCAGCGGCAGCGGCAAGACCACGATCCTGTCGCTGATCGAGCGCTTCTACGAACCCAGTTCTGGCCAAATCCTCTACGACGGCCGACCGATCGCCGATTACCCGCTGCAGCAGTGGCGCGGCGGCATCGGCTACGTGGCGCAGAGCGCGCCGGTCATGCCCGGCAGCGTGCGCGACAACATCGCCTACGGCCTGTCCGGCGAGTTCACCGACGCCCAGGTGCGCTCGGCGGCCGAACGCGCCGGCGCGCTGGACTTCATCGAACGCATGCCGCAGGGCCTGGACACCGTGCTGATCGAACAGGGCAACAACCTGTCCGGCGGCCAGCGCCAGCGCATCGCCATCGCGCGCATGTTCCTGCGCGATCCGGACCTGTTGATCCTCGACGAGGCCACCTCCAACCTCGACAGCGAGACCGAGCACCAGGTGCGGCTGGCGCTGGAAGCGCTGATGCGCGGGCGCACCAACATCATCGTCGCCCACCGCCTGTCCACGGTGATCCACGCGCAGCGCATCTGCTTCCTCGAAGCCGGCCGCATCTCCGGCATCGGCAACCACGGCGAACTGCTCGCCAGCCATCCCTATTACGCGCGCCTGGTGCAGCGCCAGTTCCAGCAACCGGTCGAGGCCGAACCGATGGAGGCCGGCTGAGCCCCGGGCTCCGATTCCTTCGATGATCCACGCGCCTTTTCGCCCGCCCCCACAGGACCGCGCGCCGTCGCGACGCCTCGCGCGCCGCAGCTGAAACGCGGTCCGCATACAGACCAGAGCCAGACGCCCCTCCCGCGAGGGCCGCGTCGAGTGGCCGCTTTTTCCTCGAAATCTTCACTTACTTCCGGTAGGCATATGGACATGAATAGAAAGCGGCTGGACGGCGACGTGCCCGCTCCTGTGCTGGTCACGCCCGCCCATGCCCATTGCGATCTCGCCGCGCTGCTGGCCGAGCGCGCGAGCGAGATCAAAGACGACTTGCTCGAACACGGCGCCCTGCTGTTCCGCGGATTCGCGGTCGACAGCGTGGAGAAGTTCGGCGCGGTCGCCGACCAGATCGGCAACGCGCGGCTCAACTACACCTATCGCTCGACCCCGCGCACGTCGCTGGGCGGCGGCGTGTTCACCGCGACCGAATTCCCGCAATCGCAGGAAATCCCCCTGCATTGCGAAAACGCCTACCAGCGCGACTGGCCGATGCTGGTGGCGTTCTGCTGCCTGACCCCGGCCGACGTCGGCGGCGCCACCCCGATCGCGTCCATGCGCGAGGCCACCCAGGCGATCGGCGCCGGGCTGATGGACGAGTTCGAACATCGCCAAGTCAAGTACGTGCGCCACTACCGTCCCTATGTCGACCTGCCGTGGGAAACGGTGTTCCAAACCGACGACAAGGCCGAGGTGGCGCGGTTCTGCGACAGCGCCGGCATCGAGCACGAGTGGCTCGACGAGGAAACCCTGCGCACCGGCCAAGTCTGCCAGGGCGTGGCCACCCATCCGGTCACCGGCGAAAAGCTGTTCTTCAACCAGGCGCACCTGTTCCATGTCTCGTCCCTGGGCGAGGACACGGCGCAATCGATGATCGACATGTTCGGCGCCGATCAACTGCCGCGGCAGTCGTTCTTCGGCGACGGCAGCGACATTCCCGCCGACGTCCTCCAGGCCGTGCGCGACGGCCTGAACCGGAAGGCCTACGACGTCGCGTGGCAACGCGGCGACGTGCTGCTGCTGGACAACATGCAGTTCGCGCACGGGCGGCGCACGTTCAGCGGCCCGCGAAAAATCGCCGTCACCCTCAGCAACCCCTATTCCGGCCACCTGCCGGACTAGCCGCTGATCCGCGGTGCGAACGTTCGCCGGCCCCGTCCTGGCCGAGCGGCCGGCGCACGACTTCGTTCGAGGCTGGGCGGGCTTGCCGGCGCATCCCCGTCATGCCGCGCTGCAATCGGTGCAATCATGAATAAAGAAACGCAACGCGGTTTGCGCCCTCTGTCGTCGGCGCAGTCGGAAATGTGGTTCGCCCAGGCACTCGATGCCGACAACTGGCTCTACCACAGCTGCGGCTACCTCGATATCGGCGGACCGCTGGACCTCGTCCGGTTCGAGCAGGCGCTGCGCCGTTTCGTCGCCGAAACCGACGCGCTGCACCTGCGTTTCCTCGACGGCCCGGACGGGCCGCTGCAATGCATCGGCGAAGCGCCCGCCCTGCCGTTCGAGACGGTGGACCTGTCCGCGCACGAACAGCCTTTCCAGGCCGCGCTGTCGGCGATGCGCGCCGACATGCGGCGGGTGTTCGACCTGCGTTCGTCGCGGCTGTTCGACTACATCGTGTTCAAGCTCGGCGAAGAACGCTATCTGTGGTACAAGCGCTACCACCACATCGTTCTGGACGGCGCGGGCTCGTCGCTGGACATCGTCCGCGTCGCGCAGATCTACACCGCGCTGTGCCGCGGCGAAGAGGTTCCGGCCAGCGGCCTCGGCGGCATTTCCGCCCTGTTGGACGACGACCGCGACTACCGCGAGTCCGACCGCTGCCGGCGCGATCAGGCGTTCTGGCGCGACTACGCGCGCAATCTGCCCGAAACCACCGCGCTGAGCGGCCGCCCGCTCGCCCGCACCAGCACGTTCCGGCGCTGCTCGCTGCCGATTCCGCCATCGCTGGCCGCCGCGCTGATGGCGGCGCAGACCCGCGACAGCAAGTGGCCGCAACTGATGACCGCCGCGGTCGCGGCCTACCTGTACCGGATCAGCGGCGGCAAGGTCGACACCTTCGATTTCCCGGTGGCCGCGCGCGCCAAGCAGCTGCGCCATGTGCCGGGCACCACCGCGAATGTATTGCCGGTGCGCCTGGGCCTGCAGGCGGACGAATCCCTGGCCGGGCTGGCCGCGCGCTGCGGCCGCGAAATCCTGCGCGTGCTCAAGCACCAGCACTTCCGCGGCAAGGACATCCAGCACATGCGCGCGGCCCCGGCCAGCGCGTTCGGGCCACGCATCAACATCATGCCGTTCGATTACGAATGCGCGCTCGACGGCCATCCGGCGACGCTGCACTCGCTGTCCAACGGACTGGTCCACGATTTCTCGGTCACCCTGCAGGGCGAGCCGGGCCAGGCCAGTTGCGTGCTGAACGTCGACGGCAACGACGAGTCGTACAGCGACGAAGACATCGCCCGTCACGCCTCGCGCCTGCTGCTGTTCGTCGAACGCGCGCTGGCGCAGCCGTCGCGGCCGCTGGCCGAGATCGAGCTGCTGGACGCCGACGAACGCCGGCAAGTGCTCGGCGAGTGGAACGACACCGCGCAACCGCTTGCGGCCGCGACGATTCCGGAGTTGTTCGAACGACAGGCGGCGCTGACTCCGCACGCGCTCGCCGTGGTAGGCGACGACGCCCAGCTCAGCTACGCCGAACTCAACGCCCGCGCCAATCGCCTCGCGCAGCGCTTGATCGCACACGGCGCGGGCCCCGAAAGCATCGTCGCCATCGCCCTGCCGCGTTCGGCCGAACTCGTCGTCGCCCTGCTCGCCGTGCTCAAGGCCGGCGCCGCGTATTTGCCGTTGGATACCGATTACCCCGCCGACCGGCTGGCGTTCATGCTCGAAGACGCCCAGCCGCTGCGATTGATCACGCGCAGCGATATCGCGCTGCCGGCGACGACGGTGCCGCGTTGGCAACTCGATGATGCGGAGTTGCAGGCTTGCCTGCTCGGTGAGTCCGGCGAAGAGCCGGGCGACGACGACGCGCAGGACGGCCAATGGCGCGGCACGCTCGCGCCGCTGCACCCAGCCTATGTGATCTACACCTCCGGCTCCACCGGCAAGCCCAAGGGCGCGCCGAACACCCACGAAGCCTTGGTCAACCGCCTCGCCTGGATGCAACACGCCTACGCGTTGCGCGACGACGACGTGGTCCTGCAAAAGACGCCCTTCAGCTTCGACGTATCGGTGTGGGAGTTCTTCTGGCCGCTGCTGTACGGCGCGCGCCTGGTGATGGCGCGCCCCGGCGGCCATCGCGATCCGGCCTATCTCGCCGAAGCGATCAATCGCCACGGCGTCACCACCCTGCACTTCGTGCCGTCGATGCTGGAAGCCTTCCTGCACGATCCGGCGGCCGCGACTTGCACGAGCTTGCGCCGCATCGTCTGCAGCGGCGAAGCCCTGTCCGGTGCCTTGCGCGAACGCCTGCGCCAAACCCTCGACCGGCCGCTGCACAACCTCTACGGGCCGACCGAAGCCGCCATCGACGTCACCGCCTGGACCTGCCGCGACGAGACCGCCGGCAGCGCGGTGCCGATCGGCGCGCCGATCTGGAACACCCAGACTTACGTGCTCGACGCGGCGTTGCGGCCGGTACCGCAGGGCGTGCCGGGCGAGTTGTACCTCGCCGGCACCGGCCTGGCGCGAGGCTATCTGCGTCGCCCCGGCCTGACCGCCGAACGCTTCATCGCCAACCCGTTCGCGCCGGGCCAGCGCATGTACCGCACCGGCGACCTGGCGCGCTGGCGCGCCGACGGTCAGCTCGACTACCTCGGCCGCACCGACCATCAGGTCAAGATCCGCGGCCTGCGCATCGAGTTGGGCGAGATCGAGGCCGCGCTGGCGCTGGCCGGCTTCGCCCAGAACGTGGTGGTGGCGCGCGAGGACGGCAACGGTCTGGCGCAGCTCGTGGCCTACGTGGTCGCGCCCGAACTCGACGTCGCGCCGCTGCGCGCGCAGCTCGGCCAGCGCCTGCCCGACTACATGCTGCCGGCCGCGTTCGTCGCCCTGGACGCGCTGCCGCTCAACGCCAACGGAAAACTCGACCGCAAGGCCCTGCCCGCGCCGACCTTCGCCGTCGGCGCGCGGCGCGCGCCGGCCACGCCCGAAGAGGCCGCGCTGACAGCGCTGTTCGCCCAGACCCTGGGATTGGAAGAGATCGGCGCCGACGACAATTTCTTCGAACTCGGCGGACATTCGCTGCTGGCGCTGCGCCTGATCGGCGCGATCCGCGCGACGCTGGGCGCCGAGGTGTCGATCGGCGACGTGTTCGAAGCACGTACGCCGGCCGCATTGGCGCCACGATTGCGCGCGGCCCGCGGCGAACGTCCGCCGCTGCGGCCGTTGCCGCGGCCGGAGCGGCTGGAACTCTCGCACGCGCAGCGCACGCTGTGGTTCATGCACCGGCTGCAAGGGCCCAGCGCGACCTACCACATTCCGTTGACCGCGCGCCTCGACGGCCCGTTGCAGGTCCCCGCCCTGCAGGCGGCGCTGAACGACCTGGTCCAGCGCCACGAAAGCCTGCGCACCGTTTTCCCGGCGACCGATCGCGCCTGCCAGCAGGTGCTGGCGCAGGCCGAAGTCGAGCTCGCGCTGGTCGAAGTCGCCGAAACGGAGCTGCAGCCCGCGCTCGACGCCGCGGTGATGCGCCCCTTCGACCTCAGCCGCGAACTGCCGCTGCGCGCCACCGTATTCCGGCTCGGCGCCGAACGGCACGTGCTGCTGTTGTTGCTGCACCATATCGCCTGCGACGGCGCATCGCTGGCGCCGCTGACCGGCGATCTCTCCGACGCCTACGCCGCGCGGTTGCAGCAGCGCGCTCCGCACTGGCAGGCGCTGCCGGTGCAGTACGCGGACTACACCCAGTGGCAACGCGCCGCGATCGGCGATCCGCACGACCCGGACAGCGCGCACGCGCGCGAAATGGCGTATTGGCGGCAGGCCCTGGCCGATCTGCCCGAACAGCTGAGCCTGCCCTACGATCGCCCGCGTCCCGCCGAGATCAGCTATCGCGGCCAGCACCTGCTGTGGAACCTCGACGGCGAATTGCACACCCGTCTGCTGGCGCTCGCGCAGCGGCACGACTGCACCTTGTTCATGGTGCTGCACGCGGCGCTGGCGGCCCTGCTGACCCGGCTGGGCGCAGGCACCGACATCCCGATCGGCAGCTCGGTCGCCGGCCGCGCCGATCCGGCCCTGGACGGGCTGGTCGGCCTGTTCCTCAACTCGCTGGTGCTGCGCGCCGACACCTCGGGCAATCCGCGTTTCGACGAATTGCTTGCGCGGGTGCGCGCGACCGACCTCGCCGCGTACGAGCACCAGGCGCTGCCGTTCGAGCAAGTGGTCGACGCGCTGAGCCCGCAGCGCTCGCTCTCGCACCATCCGCTCTACCAGGTGATGCTGGTCTTGCAGAAAGCGCAAGGCCACCGCCTGGAACTGCCGGGGCTGCGCAGCAGCGAACAACTGTTCGACATGCCGACGGCGAAGTTCGACCTGAGCTTCGAACTGGCCGAACACGAGCACGCCGACGGCCGCCCGGCCGGGCTGCGCGGCTTCGTCGAATACGCCACCGATCTGTTCGACGCAGCCACGGCGCAGTCGTTCGCCCAGCGTCTCGAACGCATGCTGCGCGCGGTCGTCGCCGACGCCGGCCAACCGATCGAGGCCATCGAACTGATGGACGCCGGCGAACGCCGGCGCCTGCTGCAGGAGTGGAACGACACCGCGCAGCCCTTCGACGCGGCCACCCTGCCGGCGCTGTTCGAGGCCCAGGTCGCGCGCACGCCGACGGCGGTCGCGGCGATCTGCGGCGCGCAACGGCTCGACTTCGCCGAACTCAACCGACGCGCCAACCGCCTGGCGCACCTGCTGATCGCCGACGGTGCGGGCCCGGAATCGGTGGTTGCGGTCGCGTTGCCGCCGTCGCTCGACCTGATCGTCGCCCTGCTGGCCGTGGTCAAGGCCGGCGCCGCCTACTTGCCGCTCGACCTCGGCAATCCGCCGGAGCGTCTGGCGGTGGTGCTCGACGACGCGCGGCCGGTGCGGGTGATCGTCCACAGCGCGTCCGCGCACCTGTTCGCGGCGAACGCGCCGCTGTGCGCGCTGGATACGGCCGAACTGCAGGACCGCCTCGCGCAAAGCCGCAGCGACGACCCGAGCGACGCCGACCGTTCGCGCGCGCTGGAACTGCTGCATCCGGCCTATGTGATCTACACCTCCGGCTCGACCGGCAAGCCCAAGGGCGTGATGGTCTCGCACCGCTCCGCCGCGCACTATTTCGCCTGGAGCGGCCACGCCTACTTCAACGGCGACGGCAACGGCTCGGCCACCACGCTGTCGGCCGCGTTCGACGGCAGCGTCACCGTGTTGTTCGGCCCGCTGCTGGCCGGCCAGCCGCTGACCCTGGCCGCGCTCGACGGCGACTTCGCCCGACTCACCGCCGAATTGCCCGCGGGCGGCTACGAGCTGCTGAAACTCACCCCCGCGCATCTCAAGCTGCTCAACGCCAACCTCGAAGCCGGCGCGCCGGCGCCGGCGCGCGCGTTGCTGCTCGGCGGCGAAGCCCTGATGCAGGCCGATCTGGCTTATTGGCAACAGCATCATCCGCAAGTCCGCCTGCTCAACGAATACGGCCCGACCGAGGCCACTGTCGGCTGTTGCGTCTATCGGGCGCGCGGGGACGAAGACCCGGCCGGCGGCGTCGCCATCGGCCGCCCGATCTGGAACACCCAGCTGTACGTGCTCGACGCGAACCTGCAACCGCAGGTCGTCGGCGCCGCCGGCGAGCTGTACATCGCCGGCGACGGCCTCGCGCGCGGCTACCTGCACCGCCCCGGCCTGACCGCCGAGCGCTTCGTCGCCAATCCGTTCGCGCCCGGCCAGCGCATGTACCGCTCCGGCGACCTGGCGCGCTGGCGCGCGGACGGCGAACTCGAGTACCTCGGCCGCATCGACCAGCAGGTGAAGATCCGCGGCTATCGCATCGAACTGGGCGAGATCGAAGCGGCGCTGGCCCAGCTCGGCTTCGCCGGCAATGCGGTGATCGTGCGCGAGGACCAGTCCGGGCAGAAGCAACTGGTGGCCTACCTTGTCGCCGCCGAGATCGACAGCGCCGCGCTGCAGCAACAGCTCGGCGCGCGCCTGCCCGGCTACATGGTGCCGGCCGCGTTCGTGGCGCTGGACGCGTTGCCGCTGACCGGCAACGGCAAACTCGACCGCAAGGCGCTGCCGGCGCCGGACTTCCACAGCGGCAGCCTGCGCGGGCCGCGCAACCCGGGCGAAGCGTTGCTGTGCGAATTGTTCGCCGACGCGCTCGGGCTCGACCGGGTCGGCATCGACGACAGTTTCTTCGAACTGGGCGGCGACAGCATCCGCGCGATCCGGCTGGTCGCCGGCGCGCGCAAGCGCGGCATCGCGCTGGCGCCGCGCGACATCTTCAAGCATCCCCGAGTCGAGGCGCTGGCGGCGGAAGTCGCCGCGCGCGAGCTCGCGACGCAGCCGGCGGCGCCGGCGCAGACCGCCGACCAGGCGCTCGGCGACCTGCCCTTGCTGCCGATCATGCGCGGGTTCGTCGCCCAGGGCGGCCCACTCGCGCGCTTGCATCAGTCGCAGCGGATCGAGGTGCCCGCCGGCATGACCGAAGCGGCGATGCTCGCCGCGCTGCAGGCGCTGTTGGACCGCCACGATGCGCTGCGCTTGCGCCTGATCGCGCACGACGGTCGGCACCATGCCTCGATCGCCGCCGCCGGCACGGTCGATGCCGCGTCGTGCCTGACCCGCATCGCGCTCGACGACGCCGACATCAGCCGCGATAACTTCGAACACGCCGCAGCCGACGCGCCGATCCGGCTCGATCCTCACCAAGGCAAGCTGGTGCAGGCGATCTGGGGCGACCGCGGCGCGGACCGTCCTGGCCGTCTGTGCCTGGTCGTTCACCACCTCGCCGTCGACGGCGTGTCCTGGCGCATCCTGCTGCCCGATCTGCAGCAGGCGTGGGACGCCGCGCTGAAAGGCCGGACGCCGACGCTCGACGCGGTCGGCACCTCGCTGCGGCGCTGGGCCGGACTGCTGCAGCAAGACGCCGATGCGGGGCGGCGCAACGGCGAACTCGCCTTGTGGCGCGATATCGCCGCCACGCCCGACCCGGCGCTCGCCACGCGGCCGCTGGACCCCGGCCGCGACACCGTGGCCACGCGGCGCGAGCTGCGCCTGCGCCTGGCCGGCGACGCGGTGGTCCGCTTGCTCGGCGAAGTCCCGGCGGCCTACCGCGCCACCGTCAACGACGTGCTGCTGACCGCGTTCGCGTTGGCCGTGGCCGGATGGCGCCGCAACCGCGACGCGCAGGCCGGATCGGCGGTGCGCTTCGAAGTCGAAGGCCACGGCCGCGAGGACGTATTCGACGACGTCGACCTGTCGCGCACGGTCGGTTGGTTCACCAGCCTGTACCCGGTCGCGCTCGATCCGGGCCAGATCGACCTTGCCCGCCTGAGCGACGGCGAGGCCGGGCTCGGCCGCGCGTTGCGCCGGGTCAAGCAACAGCTGCGCGCAATCCCCGACCGCGGCCTCGGCTACGGCGTGCTGCGCCACCTCGCCGGCGACGCTGCGCTCGGCGCCGCGTCCGCGGCGCAGTTGGCGTTCAATTATCTGGGCCGCTTCGCCGCCGCGCACGGCGAGGAGGAACAGTTCGGCGGCGGCGACGATCCGCGCCGCCCGCTCGGCCATGCGATCGCGCTCGACGCCATCGTGCTCGACCGCGCCGACGGCGCCGAACTCATCGCGGCATGGTCCTATGCCGGCGAGCTGTTCGCGGCCGACGACATCCGGGCCTTGGGCCAGGCGTGGTTCGATTGCCTGCAGGCGCTGATCGCGGATTCCGCGCGCGGCGATGCCGCCGGCCTGATTCCGTCGGAGCTGTCGTTGCTGACCCTGGACCAGGACGCCATCGCCACGCTCGAAGCGGCGCGGCCGTTGGCCGACATCCTGCCGCTGGCGCCGTTGCAGCAGGGCATGTTGTTCCATGCTCTGTACGACAAAGACGCAGCCGACGCCTATCTGGTGCAGATGGTGTTCGCGCTGGACGGCCCGCTCGACGCCGGCGCGCTGGAGCGCGCGGCGGGCGAGGTCTTGTCGCGCTATCCGCACCTGGACGCGGCCTTCGTCCAGCTCGATGCGCAGCCGCCGCTGCAGCTGTTGCCGCGCACGCCGTCGCTGTGCTGGCAACGCCGCGATCTGGGCGCCGTGCCCGCGCACCGGCGCGAACAGGCGCTGCACGACTTCCTGCGCGAAGACCTGGCGCGGCCGGTCGATCCGGCGCAGGCGCAACTGCTGCGTTTCAGCCTGGTGCGCCTGGACGAGAACGACCACCGTCTGGTCTTCACCCATCACCACATCCTGCTCGACGGCTGGTCGGTACCGGTGTTGCTGCAGGAGTTGTTCAACCTGTACCACGCGCGCGCCGATGCCTCGTCCCTGCCCGCGGTCGCGCCGTATGCCGACTACCTGCGCTGGATCGCGGCGCAGGATCGAGCGGCCGCGCTCGCCGCGTGGCGCGAAGCGCTGCAGGGCTTCGGCGAGCCTTGCCTGATCGCGCCGCAAGCCGCCGCGCAGCCGGTCGTGCCGCGCACGCGCCGGCGCGATTTCTCGCCCGAACTCACCGCCCGGCTGGAAGCGCAGGCGCGCCGCCGCGGCCTGACCATCAACACCTTGCTGCAAGGTGCCTGGGCGCTGTTGCTGGCGCAAGCCACCGGCCAGCAGGACGTCTGCTTCGGTATCACCGTCTCCGGCCGCCCGCCGGAACTGGCCGGCATGGACCGCATGGTCGGTCTGTTCGTCAACACCCTGCCGCTGCGCCTGCGCATCGCCCCCGCGCAGACATTGGGCGCGCTGCTCGACGACTTGCAGGACGGCCAGTCGCGCCTGCTCGGCGCGCATCACCTCGGCCTGACCGAACTGTTGGCCGAGTTGGGCCAGCAGGCCTTGTTCGATACCTTGCTGGTGTTCGAGAACTACCAGCTCGAGGCCCAGGACCGGCGCTTCCTCGACAACGACGAGCCCGGTTCCCTGCGCGTGCGCCTGGCCGAAGGCGGCCGCGGCGGCGACATGTCGCACTATCCGCTCGGCCTGCTGCTGGTGCCGGGCGAACGCCTGCACCTGCGCATCAGCTACCGTCCGGACCTGTTCGACGACGCGCAGGTCGAGCGCATCGAACAGTGCTACGAGCGCATCCTGGAAGCCTTCGCCGGCGATATGCAGCTGCGCGTGGGCCGGCTGGATTTGCTCGATGCCCCGGCGCGCCGACAGGTGCTCGGCGAGTGGAACGACACCACGCGACCGCTCGCGGCCGCGACGATTCCGGAGTTGTTCGAACGACAGGCGGCGCTGACTCCGCACGCGCTCGCCGTGGTCGGCGACGACGCCCAGCTCAGCTACGCCGAACTCAACGCCCGCGCCAATCGCCTCGCGCAGCGCTTGATCGCACACGGCGCGGGCCCGGAAAGCATCGTCGCCATCGCCCTGCCGCGTTCGGCCGAACTGGTCGTCGCCCTGCTCGCCGTGCTCAAGGCCGGCGCCGCGTATCTGCCCTTGGATACCGATTACCCCGCCGACCGGCTGGCGTTCATGCTCGACGACGCGCAGCCGCTGCGATTGATCACGCGCAGCGACATCGCCCTGCCAGCGACGACGGTACCGCGTTGGCAACTCGACGATGCGCAGCTGCAGGCTTGCTTGCACGGTGAGCTCGGCGACGACGCGCAGGACGGCCAATGGCGCGGCACGCTCGCACCGCTGCACCCGGCCTATGTGATCTACACCTCCGGTTCCACCGGCAAGCCCAAGGGCGCGCCGAACACCCACGAAGCCCTCGTCAATCGCCTCGCCTGGATGCAGCACGCCTACGCGTTGCGCGACGACGACGTGGTCCTGCAAAAGACGCCTTTCAGCTTCGACGTATCGGTGTGGGAGTTCTTCTGGCCGCTGCTGTACGGCGCGCGTCTGGTGATGGCGCGCCCCGGCGGCCATCGCGATCCGGCCTATCTCGCCGACGTCATCAACCAGCACGGCGTCACCACCCTGCACTTCGTGCCGTCGATGCTGGAAGCTTTCCTGCACGATCCGGCCGCCGCGACCTGCACGAGCTTGCGCCGCATCGTCTGTAGCGGCGAAGCCCTGTCCGGCGCCTTGCGCGAACGCCTGCGCCAAACCCTCGACCGCCCGCTGCACAACCTGTACGGGCCGACCGAAGCCGCCATCGACGTCACCGCCTGGACCTGCCGCGACGAAACCGCCGGCAGCGCGGTGCCGATCGGCGCGCCGATCTGGAACACCCAGACCTATGTGCTCGACGCGGCGCTGCGGCCGGTGCCGCAGGGCGTGCCGGGCGAGTTGTACCTCGCCGGTACCGGTTTGGCGCGCGGCTATCTGCATCGCCCCGGCCTGACCGCCGAACGCTTCATCGCCAACCCGTTCGCGCCGGGCCAGCGCATGTACCGCACCGGCGACCTGGCGCGCTGGCGCGCCGACGGCCAGCTCGACTACCTCGGCCGCACCGACCATCAGGTCAAGATCCGCGGCCTGCGCATCGAGTTGGGCGAGATCGAGGCCGCGCTGGCGCTGGCCGGCTTCGCCCAGAACGTGGTGGTGGCGCGCGAGGACGGCAACGGTCTGGCGCAGCTGGTGGCCTACGTGGTCGCGCCCGAACTCGACGTCGCGCCGCTGCGCGCGCAGCTCGGCCAGCGCCTGCCCGACTACATGCTGCCGGCCGCGTTCGTCGCCCTGGACGCGCTGCCGCTCAACGCCAACGGCAAGCTCGACCGCAAGGCCCTGCCAGCGCCCGCCCAGAGCGCCCGCGCGCTGAATCCGCCACGCAATCCGCGCGAGGAGCTGCTGTGTCAGCTGTTCGCGCAGCTGCTGGGCCGCGACCGGGTCGGCATCGACGAGAACTTCTTCGAACTCGGCGGACACTCGCTGCTGGCGATCCGCTTGACCGGCATGTTGCGCTCGCGCCTGCAGGTGGAACTGCCGATCCGGCACCTGTTCGAAGCCCCCACCGTGGCGCAACTGGCGCAGCGGCTGGAGCCGGCGCAGGCGCCGCGTCCGGCGCTGCGTCCGCAAACGCGGCCCGACGACCTGCCGCTGTCGTACGCGCAGCAGCGCCTGTGGTTCCTGCACAAGCTCGAAGGCGCCAGCTCCACTTACAACGTCACCGTCGCGCTGCGCCTGCGCGGCGAACTCGACGTCGCCGCCCTGCGCGCCGCGCTCGGCGATCTGGCCGCGCGCCACGAAAGCCTGCGCACGATCTTCCCCGACAGCGAGCGACCGCTGCAGCGGATCCTGCCGCCGCAGCAGGCCGAAGTGCCGCTGACGCTGCACGCCAGCGACGACGCGCGTCTGGCCGACGACCTGCTGCGCGCCGCCGGCCATGCCTTCGACCTGGGCCGCGAGCTGCCGCTGCGCGTGGATCTGTTCGACCTCGGCGCGGGCGAGCATGTGCTGTCGTTGTTGCTGCACCACATCGTCGCCGACGCGGTATCGATGCGGCCGCTGGCGCGCGACCTCGCGCAGGCCTATGCCGCGCGCCGCGCCGGCCGGGCCCCGGCGTGGGCGCCGCTGCCGTTGCAGTACGCCGATTACAGCCTGTGGCAACGCCAGCTGCTCGGCGATGTCCAGGACCCGCACAGCCGCGGCGCGCGCCAATTGGACTACTGGAAGCGCCAGCTGGCCGATCTGCCCGAACAGATGACCCTGCCCACCGACCGGCCGCGTCCGGCCAAGGTGAGCTACCGCGGCGGCAGCGTCGGCTTCCATGTCCCGGCCGAGTTGCATCAGCGGCTGCTGGACCGCGCCGGCGCCCAGCAGGCCAGCTTGTTCATGCTGCTGCAGGCGGCGGTGGCGGCGCTGCTCAGCCGCCTCGGCGCGGGCGAGGACATCGTGCTCGGCAGTCCCATCGTGGGACGCGGCGAGGACGGCCTCGACGAGCTGATCGGCGTGTTCCTCAACACCCTGGTGCTGCGCACCGACACCTCGGGCAATCCGAGTTTCCAGACCCTGCTGGCGCGCGTGCGCGATACCGATCTGGGCGCCTACGAGCACCAGGACCTGCCGTTCGAGCAATTGGTCGATGCGATCAAGCCGACCCGTTCGCTGTCGCATCACCCCTTGTTCCAGGTGCTGATGGCCTTGCAGACCCAGGACGCGCAGTTGCCGGCCTGGGACGGGCTGGAAGTCGGCGCGCAACCGCTGCAGCTGGAAAACGCCAAGTTCGACCTCAGCTTCGACTGGACCGAACACCGCCATGGCGACGGCGGTGCCGCCGGCTTGTTCGGCCGGCTGGAATACGCCAGCGACCTGTTCGACGCCGCCACCATCGAACGGCTGGCCGAGCGCCTGCAGCGCGTGCTCGACGCGGTCGCCGCCGATCCGCGACTGCGTCTGTCCGAACTGCCGGTGCTGGCCGACAGCGAGCGCGCGCGCTTGCTCGGCGACTGGAGCCGCGGCCCGGACGTCGCCGCGGACGAACTGCTGCCGCAGCGCTTCGAGCGGCAGGCCGCGGCGACGCCGCACGCCATCGCCCTGGAGCATGCGGGCGGCCGACTCGACTACGCCGCACTCAACGCCGCCGCCAACCGGCTCGCGCACGTGCTCGGCGCGCGCGGCATCGGCGCCGGCGACCGCGTGGCGATCGCGTTGCCGCGTTCGGCCGAGCTGCCGATCGCCCTGCTCGCCGTGCTGAAGAGCGGGGCCGCCTATGTGCCGGTGGACCCGGACTATCCGGCCGAGCGCATCGCCTACATGCTCGACGACGCCAAGCCGGCGGCGGTGATCGCCGACGCCGCGACCGCGGCCATCGTCGGCCCGCGCGCCGGCGCTGTGCTGCTCGACGATCCGCAAACCCGCGCGGCGATCGAGCGCGCGCCCGCGCACAACCCTGGCGACGACGCCGGTTTCGCGCCGATCCACGGCCGCGGCGCCGCATACACCATCTACACCTCCGGCTCGACCGGCCGCCCCAAGGGCGTGACCGTCGAGCAACGCGCGCTGGCCAATTTCCTGCGCTCGATGGCGCGCAGCCCGGGTATGGCCGCGGGCGAGCGCCTGCTCGCGCTGACGCCGATCTCGTTCGACATCGCCGGCCTGGAACTGTACCTGCCGCTGTGGGTGGGCGGTTGCGTGCGCCTGCTCGACCGCGAGACCGCCGGCGACGCGCAGCGCCTGGCCGCGCAGATCGAACAGGCGTCGCCGCAGCTGATCCAGGCCACGCCCGCCACCTGGCAGATGCTGCGCAGCCACGGCTGGCGCGCGCGCGCGTCGATGCGCCTGCTCTGCGGCGGCGAGGCGCTGCCGCCGGATCTCGCCGACTATCTCAGCGCCGACGCCGGCGCGCTGTGGAACGTCTACGGCCCCACCGAAACCACGGTGTGGTCGCTGCTCGACCGGGTCGAGCACGGCGCGCCCGTCGGCATCGGCCGCCCGCTCGACAACACCCGCGTCTACGTGCTCGACGCGCATCTGCAGCCGGTGCCGGCGGGCGTCGCCGGCGAGCTGTACCTCGCCGGCGACGGCCTGGCGCGCGGCTATCACGAACGCGCCGCGCTGACCGCCGAGCGCTTCGTCGCCCATCCGTTCGAGCCCGGCGCGCGCATGTACCGCACCGGCGACCTCGCCCGCTTCCGCGCCGACGGCCGCCTGGATTGCCTGGGCCGGGTCGACAGCCAGGTCAAGCTGCGCGGTTTCCGCATCGAGCTCGGCGAGATCGAAGCCGTACTCGCGCAGACGGGCTATCCGCGCAACGCGGTGCTGCTGCGCGAAGACGCGCCGGGCCATAAGCAACTGGTGGCATACGTCGCCAGCGCAGAAACCGTCGATGCGGCCGCGCTGCGCCGGCGGCTGGCCGCGCACCTGCCCGACTACATGCTGCCCGCGGCGGTGGTGGCGCTCGACGCGCTGCCGCTGACGCCCAACGGCAAGCTCGACCGCAAGGCCCTGCCGGCGCCCGAATTCGCCGCCGGCGCCGGCCGCGGCCCGCGCGACGCGCGCGAAGCGCTGCTGTGCGCGTTGTTCGCCGAAGTGTTGGGAATGGAACAGGTCGGCATCGACGACCACTTCTTCGCCCTCGGCGGCCATTCGCTGCTCGCCACCCGCCTGGTCAGCCGCATCCGCGCCGAACTGGCGGTGGAACTGCCGCTGCGCGCATTGTTCGAAGCGCCGACCGTCGAAGCCTTGGCGCAGGCGATGCCCGGCGCGCACAGCGCGCGGCCGCCGCTGCGCCCGCAGGCGCGGCCGCCGCGGCTGCCGCTGTCCTATGCGCAGCGCCGGCTGTGGTTCATCCAGCAGTTCGAGCGCCAATCCGGCCACGACAGCGCGCGCGAAGGCGCCGGCGCGGCCTACAACCTGTCCATGCCGCTGCGCCTGCGCGGCCGCCTGGACCGCGCCGCGTTCGACGCCGCCGTGGCCGACGTGCTGGCCCGCCACGAAAGCCTGCGCACGCTGTTCCCGGACCTCGACGGCGCGCCCTGCCAGCAGGTGATCGCCGCCGAAGACGCCGGCAACGCGCTCGAATTCGTGCGCGTGGACGCGCGCACGCTGGAACCCGAACTGCACGCCCGCGCGCAGCACGTGTTCGACCTCGCCAACGAATTGCCGCTGCGCATCAGCGTGCTCAGCGCCAGCGAAGACGAACACGTGCTGCTGGTGGTGCTGCACCACATCGCCGGCGACGGTTCGTCGCTGGCGCCGCTGGCGCGCGATCTCGGCCGCGCCTATGCCGCACGCCTGCGCGGGCAGGCGCCGGACTGGGCGCCGCTGCCGGTGCAATACCCCGACTACACCCTGTGGCAGCAGCGCCTGCTCGGCAGCGAAGCCGACGCCGACAGCCTGATCGCGCAACAGTTCCACTACTGGCGCGAACAGCTCGCCGGCCTGCCCGAGCGCATCGAGCTGCCGACCGACCGGCCGCGTCCGGCCATCGCCAGCCTGCGCGGCCGGCAATGCAAGCTGCAGATCGAAGCGTCGTTGCACGCGCGCCTGCTGGGTCTGGCGCACCAGCACGAAGCGAGCCTGTTCATGGTGTTGCAGGCCGGCTTGTCGGCGCTGCTGCACCGGCTCGGCGCGGGCGAGGACATCGCGGTCGGCAGCGCCATCGCCGGACGCAACGACCAGGCGCTGGACGAACTGGTCGGCTTCTTCGTCAACACCCTGGTGCTGCGCACCGACCTGTCCGGCCGCCCGGACTTCGCCACCCTGCTCGGCCGCGTGCGCGCCACCGCGCTGGCCGCCTATACCCACCAGGACGCACCGTTCGAACGGCTGGTGGAACTGCTCAACCCGGTGCGCTCGACCGCGCACCACGCGCTGTTCCAGGTCGGGCTGGTGTTGCAGAACATCGAACAGGCCGTGCTGGAACTGCCGGGGCTGGAAGTATCCGACCATCCGGCCGACTTCCGCACCGCCAAGTTCGACCTGTTCTTCAGCCTCAACGAACGCCACCACGCCGACGGCGCGCCGGCCGGAATGGCCGGCACCCTCGAATACGCCAGCGACCTGTTCGACGAGTCCAGCGTGCTCGGCCTGTGGCAGCGCCTGCTGCGGCTGCTCGACGCGGCCTGCGCCGATCCGGCGCGCAGCATCGCCGACATCGACCTGCTCGACGCCGACGAACGCGCCGGCCTGCGCCAGCGCGCCAGCGACGGCGTCGCCGCGCCGGCCGCGGCCAGCATCGTCGAGCTGTTCGAACGCCAGGTCGCGCGCGATCCCGACGCGCCGGCGCTGCTGTACCGCGACCAGCGCTGGAGCTACGCCGAACTCGACCGCCGCGCCAACCGCGTCGCCCATGCGCTGATCGCGCAGGGCATCGGCGCCGAGGACCGCGTCGCCATCGCCCTGCCGCGTTCGCCGGACATGGTGGTCGCCGCGCTCGGCGCGCTCAAGGCCGGCGCGGCCTATCTGCCGCTGGACCCGGATTATCCGCCGGAGCGATTGGCGTACATGCTCGCCGACGCCCGGCCGGCGCTGTTGATCAGCCGGCGCGAGATCGAAGCGCGCCTGCCCGAGCACGGCGTCGCGCCGTGGCTGCTCGACGCCGCGCAGACCGTGCAGACGCTGGCCGCGCAAGCCGTGGACGCGCCGCGCGGACGCATCGTCTCGCCGCAGCAGGCCGCCTACGTCATCTACACCTCCGGCTCCACCGGCCGGCCCAAGGGCGTGGTGGTGAGCCACGCCGGCGTGCCGAGCCTGTTGGCCGCGCAGACCGCCGCGTTCGACCTCGGACCCGGCGCGCGCGTGCTGCAGTTCGCCTCGCTGAGCTTCGACGCCGCGTTCTGGGAACTGTGCATGGCGCTGCTGTCGGGCGCCGCGCTGGTGATGGGCGACGCCGAACAGGTGCGCCCGGGCGAGGCGCTGACCGCGCTGATGCGCGAGCACGGCGTCACCCACGCGACCCTGCCGCCGGCGGCGCTGCCGGTGCTGGAACCCGGAGCCGTGCCGCAGTTGCGCGACCTGATCGTCGCCGGCGAAGCCTGCGCGCCGCCGCTGGTGGAGGCCTGGTCGCGCGGCCGCCGCATGACCAACGCCTACGGCCCGACCGAAACCACGGTGTGCGCGACCATGAGCGCGCCGCTGGCCGGCGCGGTCGATGCGCCGATCGGCGCGCCGATCCGCGGCGCGCGCGTGTACGTGCTCGACGCCGGCCTGCAGCCGGTACCCGCCGGCGTGGCCGGCGAGCTTTACCTGGCCGGCGCCGGGTTGGCGCGCGGCTATCTCGGCCGCGCCGCGCTGACCGCCGAGCGCTTCGTCGCCGATCCGTTCGCGCCCGGCGAGCGCATGTACCGCAGCGGCGATCTCGCCCGCTGGAACCGCGAGGGCCAGCTCGAATTCCTCGGCCGCGTCGATCATCAGGTCAAGATCCGCGGCTTCCGCATCGAACTGGGCGAAATCGAATCGGCGCTGCAACGCCATCCGGCGGTGGCGCAATCGATCGTGGTCGCGCGCGAAGACGTGCCCGGCCACAAGCAGCTGGTCGGCTACGTGGTGCTGGAACGCGAACCCGACGCGCGCGACGAAGACCGCGAGGCGCGCCAGATCGGCGAATGGGAAACCATCTACCAGGACCTGTACGGCGACAAGGCGCTCGACGGCGCCTACGCCTTCGGCGAGAACTTCCACGGCTGGAACAGCAGCTACGACGGCAGCGAGATCGCGCTGGAACAGATGCGCGAATGGCGCGCGCGCACGGTCGAGCGGATCCTCGAACTCAAGCCCGAGCGGGTGCTGGAAATCGGCGTCGGCAGCGGCCTGATCCTGTCGCAGGTGGCGCCGCACGTGCGCGCGTACCACGGCACCGACCTGTCGGCGGCCACGGTCGAACGCCTGCGCGCGGAAGTCGCGCAGCAGCCGGCGCTGGCCGGCAAGGTCGCGCTGTACGCGCGTCCGGCCCACGACATGGACGGCCTCGACGCCGGCCTGGCGCCGGGCGAGCGCTTCGACGCGATCGTGATCAACTCGGTGCTGCAGTATTTCCCCAACGGCGAGTACCTGGCCGAAACCATCCGCCAGGCGATGCGCTTGCTCGCGCCCGGCGGCGCGCTGTACCTGGGCGACGTGCGCAACCTGCGCCTGCAGCGCAGCTTCGCCACCGCGATCGCCCTGCACCAGGGCGACGACGACACCGACACCGCCGCCGTGCTGCGCCGCGCCGAGCAACTGCGGCTGGCCGAGAAGGAACTGCTGGTCGCGCCGGAATTCTTCGCCGCGCTGGCCGCGGACCTCGATACGGTGTGCGCGGTCGACATCCAGACCAAGCGCAGCGGCTACGGCAACGAACTCAGCCGCCACCGCTACGAAGTCGTGCTGCGCAAGGGCCCGCTGCCGCTGCGTTCGGCGGCCGCGTGGCCTGCGGTCGCGTGGACGCCGGCGTTGCACGACGGCGACGCGCTCGCGCGCCTGCTGCGCGAGCGCGGCGACGGCCTGCGCCTGACCGGCGTGCCGAACGATCACCTGCAGCCGGAAACCGACGCGCTGCGCGCGCTGGTCGAGGGCGAACCGGTGGCCGCCGCGCGCGCGCGCCTGCTCGACGCCGGCGACCGCATCCAGGCGCGCAGCGAAGCGGCGATCGCCGCGGCCGCGGCGCTGGGCCTGCGCGCCGCCAGCACCTGGGCCGGCGACGGCGCCGACGACCGGCTGGAACTGCTGTTCTGGCGCGAGGACGGCCGCACCGTCGCCGACCTGCACCGCCCGCTGGCGGTGCGCGAGCTGTCGGCCTGCAGCAACGAGCCGTCCACGTTCGACCAGTTCGCCGACCTCCGCCGGCACATCGCCGCGCAGTTGCCGGACTACATGCAGCCGCTGCTGGTGCTGCTGCCGCAGATGCCGCTGACCCCGAACGGCAAGATCGACCGCAAGGCGCTGCCGGCGCCCGACCTCGGCGCGGGCCAGCACCGCGCCGCCGGCAACGAGCGCGAGCAGACCCTGGCCGCGCTGTACGCGCAGGTGCTGGGCCTGCCGCGGGTCAGCGTCGCCGACAGCTTCTTCGACCTCGGCGGCGACAGCATCCTGTCGATCCAGCTGGTCGGCCTGGCGCGCAAGGCCGGGCTGCTGATCACCCCGCGCGAAGTGTTCCAGCACCAGAACGTGGCGGCGCTGGCGCGGATCGCGCGCGCGGCCGACGCCGATGCGCCGGCGCTGATCGACGAGCCGGTCGGCGCGCTGGCGCCGCTGCCGATCCTGCAATGGTTCCTCGACCGCGAGGCGTCGCTGGACGGCTTCAACCAGCGCGTGCTGTTGCGCGTGCCGGGCGGGCTGTCGCAGCCGCTGCTGCACGACGCGCTGGCGGCGTTGCTGCGCCACCACGACGCGCTGCGCCTGCAACTGCGCCGCGAAGACGGCGCCTGGACGCTGCGCGTGGCGGCGCCCGAATCGGCCCGCTTCGGCCTGCGCCGCGTGGACATCGCCGGGCTCGATCCGGCCGCGCTGCAGACCGCGCTCGACGACGCGGCCGCGCAGGCCGCGCGCGCGCTCGCCGCCGACACCGGCGAACTGCTGCAGGCGGTGTGGTTCGACGCCGGCGACGATGCCGGCGGCCGCCTGCTGCTGTGCATCCACCATCTCGCCGTCGACGGCGTGTCCTGGCGCATCCTGCTGCCCGACCTGCGCGACGCGGTCGCAGCCCTCGCCGCCGGCCGCGAGCCGGAATTCGCCGCGCGCAGCCATTCGCTGCGCGCCTGGACCGCGCAGTTGCGCGAGCAGGCGAACTCGCCCGCGCGCCTGGCCGAGCTGCCGCATTGGCGCGCGCTGGCCGAAGGCATCGACCCGCCGCTGTCGCCGGTCGCGCTGGATCCGGCCCGCGACGTCGGCGCCGCCTGCGGCCACCACACCCTGACCCTGCCGGCCGCGGTCGCCGCGCCGCTGCTGACCGCGCTGCCGGCGCGCTTCCACGCCGGCATCAACGACGTGCTGCTCAGCGCCTTCGCCCTGGCCTTGGGCGACTGGCGCCGCCGCCACACCGGCCAGTCCTGCGAGCGCGTGCTGCTCGACCTGGAAAGCCACGGCCGCGACAGCGCGCACAGCGAGCTCGACCTGTCGCGCACGGTCGGCTGGTTCACCAGCCTGTATCCGCTGCGGCTGGACCTGGACGGCATCGACCAGGCCCAGGCGCTCAGCGGCGGGCGCGAGCTCGAACGCACGCTCAAGCGGGTCAAGGAACAACTGCGCGCGGTGCCCGACCACGGCCTGGGCTACGGCGCGCTGCGCTGCTTCAACCCCGACGCCGCGCAGGCCCTGGCGGCGCTACCGCAGCCGCAGGCCAGCTTCAATTACCTCGGCCGCTTCGCCGTGGGCGGCCAGGCCGCGGGCGGCGCCAGCGACCCGGGCCGCGGCGACTGGAACGCCGCCGCCGAAACCCCGGCGCCGGCCGGCGGCGAAGCGCTGCCGATCGCCCACGCCATCGAACTCAACGCGCTGACCCAGGACCGCGACGACGGCCCCGAGTTCGTCGCCACCTGGTCGTGGCCGCGCGCGCTGTTCTCGCAGGAACAGATCGAAGACCTCGCCCAGACCTTCGCCCGCGCACTGCGCGCGCTGGCCGCGCTCGCCGCCGACGCGCACAGCGGCGGCCTGAGCCCGTCGGACGTGGCCCTGGCCGCGCTCGACCAGGACCGCATCGAGCGCTTGGAACGCGACTACCGCGACGCCGGCGGCGTCGCCGACCTGCTGCCGCTGACGCCGCTGCAGCACGGTCTGCTGTTCCACACCTTGTACGAGCACGAGGGCCCCGACCCGTACGTGGTGCAGGTGCGCTTCGACCTCGACGGCCCGCTCGACCCGACCCGCCTGCGCGACGCCGCGCGCGCGCTGATGCAGCGCCATCCGCACCTGTCGGCCGCCTTCGTCCACCGCGGCCTGGAACAGCCGGTGCAGGTGATCCCGCGCGAGGTCCCGCTGGACTGGCGCCGCATCGACCTGTCCGCGCATCCGGCCGACGCGCGCGAAGCCGAGGCCGCGCGCATCGCCGAACGCGACCGCGCCCGGCGCTTCGACCTGGCCGAGGCGCCGCTGCTGCGCTTCACCCTGCTCGCGCTCGGCGACGGCGCCGACGGCCGCGCCCGCCACCGCCTGCTGATCGCCAACCACCACATCCTGCTCGATGGCTGGTCGCTGCCGCTGCTGGTGCAGGAACTGTTCGCGCTGTATTCGGGTTCCGAGCCGCCGCGCGCCGGCGCCTACCGCGACTACCTGCACTGGCTGCACGCGCGCGATCCGCAACAGGCCGAAAGCGCCTGGCGCGAAGCGCTGGACGGCATCGACGAACCGACCCTGCTGCTGCCCTCGCAACCGCACGCCTCCGGTCGCCAGGACGAGCACGAACTGCAACTGCCCGAAGGCCTGTCGCGCACCCTGGCGCAGCTGGCGCGGCGCCACGGCCTGACCTTGAACATGCTGGTGCAGGGCGCGTGGGGCCTGCTGCTCGGCCGCATGCTCGGCCGCGACGACGTGGTCATCGGCACCACGGTGTCGACCCGCCCGCCGGAGCTGGGCGAGGTCGAGCGCATGATCGGCTTGTTCATCAACACCGTGCCGACCCGCCTGCGCCTGGACCCCAAGCGCAGCTTCGTCGACCTGTTGCTGGAGCTGCAGCGCCAGCAGACCGCGCTGATGGAGCACAACCACCTCGACCTGGCCCAGTTGCAACGCTACGCCGGGTTCGAGCGGCTGTTCGACACCTTGTACGTGTTCGAGAACTATCCGATCGATCACGACGGCCTGGCCAGCGCGCTGGGCGAGCTGAGCATCGCCGGCTTCGCCAGCAGCGACGCCACCCACTACCCGTTGAGCCTGCTGGTCACGCCGGGCCAGCGCCTGTCGCTACGCTTCAACTTCGATCCGGCGCGGCTGGACGCGCTGAGCGTGGAACGCCTGGCCGGGCGCCTGTCGCGCCTGCTCGACGCGGTCGCCGCGCATCCGCAGCGCAGCCTGGAACACTTCGACCTGCTCGACGACCGCGAGCGCCGGCGGGTGCTGTACGACTGCAACGACACCGAACTCGAACTGCCCGCCACGACCGTGCCGGAATGGTTCCAGCAACGCGTCGCCGCCGCGCCTGACGCGGTCGCCGTGGTCGAAGCCTCGCCGGCCGGCGCGCAGGCCGAGCTCAGCTACGCCGAGCTCAACCGCCGCGCCAACCGGCTGGCGCATGCGCTGATCGCGCGCGGGGTCGGCCCGGAAGACCGGATCGCGCTGGCGATTCCGCGCTCGTTCGACACCATCGTCGCCGTGCTCGGCGTGCTCAAGGCCGGTGCGGCCTATCTGCCGCTCGATGCCGATCATCCGCTCGAACGCCTGCAGTACACCCTCGCCGACGCGCGCCCGCGCTACGTGCTGGCCACCGTCGCCACCGCCGAACGCTTGCCGCAGGACGCGCCGACGCTGCTGATCGACGACGGCGCCGGCTTCGGCAACGACATCGCCCACGCCGCCGGCCACGATCCGTCCGACGCCGAACGCATGCGCGCGCTGTCGCCGCAGCATCCGGCCTACGTGATCTACACCTCCGGCTCGACCGGCCGGCCCAAGGGCGTGTGCGTCGCCCACGCCGGCATTCCCAGCCTGGTCCACAGCCAGGTCGAGCGCTTCGGCCTCGACGCCGGCAGCCGCGTGCTGCAGTTCGCCTCGATGAGCTTCGACGCGGCGGCGATGGAAATGCTGATGTGCTTCGCCGCCGGCGCCGCCCTGGTGCTGCCGCCGCCGGGCCTGCTGCTCGGCGACGCGCTCGCGCGCACCCTCGCCGGGCAGCGCATCAGCCACAGCCTGATCCCGCCGAGCGCGCTCGGCAGCCTGGACCCGGCGCAGTCGCCATGGCCGACCACGCTGATCGTCGGCGGCGAAGCCTGCCCGGCGCACGTGGCCGCGGCGTGGTCGCGCGACGGCCGCCGCCTGGTCAACGCCTACGGCCCGACCGAAATCACCATCTGCGCGGCGATGAGCCAGGCGCTGGACGAAGCCGGCCTGGCCGGCGCGGCGCCGCCGCTCGGCGTCCCGGTCGCCAACGCGCGCTTGTACGTGCTCGACGCGATGCTGCGGCCGGTGCCGGCCGGCGTCGCCGGCGAGCTGTACATCGCCGGCGCCGGCCTCGCGCGCGGCTATTTCGACCGCCCTGGGCTGAGCGCCGAGCGCTTCGTTGCCGATCCGTTCCATGTCGGCCAGCGCATGTACCGCTCCGGCGACCTGGCGCGGCGGCGCGAGGACGGCCAGCTCGACTACCTCGGCCGCGTCGACCAGCAGGTCAAGCTGCGCGGCTTCCGCATCGAGCTCGGCGAAGTGCAGTCGGCGCTGGCGCAGTGCGGCTATCCGGGCAACGCGGCGATGGTGCGCGAAGACCGCCAGGGCCATCCGCAACTGGTCGCCTACCTGGTGTCGGCCGAACCGGTCGACGGCGACGCGCTGCGCAAGCGCCTGACCCAGCGCCTGCCCGAGTACATGGTGCCGGCGGCGTTCGTGGCGCTGCCCGCGCTGCCGCTGACCGCCAACGGCAGCAAGCTCGACCGCAAGGCGCTGCCGGCGCCGGAGTTCGCCGCGCAGGCGCTGTCGCGCGGCCCGGCCAACGCCACCGAGCAGTTGCTGTGCTCGCTGTTCGCCGAAGTGCTGGGGCTGGAACGGATCGGCGCGGAAGACAACTTCTTCGCCTTCGGCGGCCACTCGCTGCTGGCCACCCGCCTGATCGGCCGCATCCGCGCGACCTTCGACGTGGAACTGCCGATCCGCGCGCTGTTCGACGCGCCGACCGTGGAAACCCTGGCGCGGCGGCTGCCCTCGGGCGCGGCCGCGCGCGAACCGCTGCTGCCGCAGCCGCGGCCGGCGCGGCTGCCGCTGTCGTTCGCCCAGCAGCGGCTGTGGTTCCTGCACCGGTTCGAAGGGCCGAGCGCGACCTACAACATCCCGCTGGCGTTGCGCCTGGACGGCGAGCTCGACGGCGACGCGCTGGAAGCGGCCTTGAACGACGTGGTCGCGCGCCACGAAAGCCTGCGCACGCTGTTCCCGGCCGGCGACGTGCCGCAGCAGCGGGTGCTGCCGGCGGCCGAGGCCGCGCTGCGCCTGCACCGCGCCCGCAGCGACGAGGCCGGACTGCACGCGGCGCTGTCGGCCGCGGCCGCGCACCGCTTCGATCTCGCCCGCGAGCTGCCGTTGCGCGCGAGCCTGATCGAGCTGGGCCCGCAACGCCACGCCTTGCTGCTGTTGCTGCACCACATCGCCGGCGACGGCGCTTCGCTGCAACCGCTCGCGCGCGACCTCAGCCACGCCTACGCCGCGCGCCGGCGCGGCCGCGCGCCGGCGTTCGCGCCGCTGTCGGTGCAGTACGCCGACTACACCCTGTGGCAACGCCGCACCCTGGGCGAGGAGGCCGATCCCGAAAGCCGCCTGGCGCAGCAACTGCACTACTGGAAGCGCCAGCTGGCCGAGCTGCCCGAGCGCATCGCGCTGCCGAGCGACCGGCCGCGTCCGGCGCAATCGAGCTATCGCGGCGGCCATCTGCCGCTGTCGCTCGACGCCGCGCTGCACGCGCGGCTGGCGGCGCTGGCGCGCGGCCAGGGCGCGACCTTGTTCATGGTGCTGCAGGCGGCGCTGGCGGCGACGCTGGGCCGGCTCGGCGCCGGCGACGACGTCGCCCTGGGCACGCCGATCGCCGGCCGCAGCGACGAGGCCGTGCACGATCTGGTCGGGCTGTTCCTCAACACCCTGGTGCTGCGCACCGATCTGTCCGGCGATCCGGGCTTCGCCGAACTGCTCGGCCGCGTGCGCGAAACCAACCTGGCCGCGTACGAGCACCAGGACGTGCCGTTCGAACGCCTGGTCGACGCGCTGCAACCGGCGCGTTCGATGGCCCACCACCCGCTGTTCCAGGTGATGCTGTCGCTGCAGAACCACGCCAGCGGCGAGCTCGCCCTGCCCGGCCTGCGCACGCGTCCGGCCGGGTTCGACCTGGACATCGCCCAGTTCGATCTCAGCTTCGACTTCAGCGAAAGCCACGACGCGTCCGGCGCACCGGCCGGCCTGCACGCCAGCATCGAGTACGCCAGCGACCTGTTCGAGGCCGACACCGCGCTGCGCATCGGCCGCTGTCTGCACCGCATGCTCGAAGCGGTCGCCGCCGATCCGCGCCGGCGCATCGGCGAGATCGAACTGCTCGACGCCGACGAACGCGACCGCTGGCTGCGCGACTCGCAGGGCCCGCAGATCGCGCCCTCGGGCTTGCTGTTGCCGCAGTGGTTCGAACGCCAGGCGGCGGCCACGCCGGAAGCGGTGGCGCTGGTCTGCGGCGAACAGTCGCTGAGCTTCGACCAGCTCAACCGCCGCGCCAACCGCATCGCCCACGCGCTGATCGCGCGCGGGCTCAAGGCCGAGGATCGGGTCGCCCTGGCCTTGCCGCGTTCGGCCGACACGGTCTGCGCCATGCTCGGCGCGCTCAAGGCCGGCGCGGCGTACCTGCCGCTGGACACCGAGCACCTGGGCGAGCGCCTGCGCGAGCTGATCGGCGAAGCCGCGCCCGCGCTGCTGCTCGGCCACGCCTCGATCTGCGCCACGCTCGGCCACGCCGGCCCGGCGCTGCTGCTCGACCAGGATGCCGGCCGCGCCGAACTGGCATCGATGCCGGAACGCAATCCGCGCGGGCACGACGACGACGACGGCGCCGCGCCGCTGCATCCGCAGCAGGCTGCGTACGTGATCCACACCTCCGGCTCGACCGGCAAGCCCAAGGGCGTGGTGGTCCCGCACGCGGCCCTGGCCAATCTGTTCGAGCACCACCGCGACGGCGTGATCGCCGATGCCGCGCGCCACGCCGGCGGCGGCCGCGTGCGCTTCGGCCTCACCGCCACCTTCGCCTTCGACACCTCGCTGGAAGGTCTGCTGTTCCTGTGCGCCGGCCACGAGCTGCACGTGTTCGACGACGTGCTGCGGCGCGAAGGCGAGGCCCTGCTGACCCACCTGCGGGACGCGCGCATCGATGCGCTCGACCTGACCCCGACCCACTTCGAACAGCTGCAGCGCCTGGGCCTGCTCGACAGCGGCGGCGACCGCGACGACGGCGCTCGCGCCTACCCGAGCACGCTGATGCTCGGCGGCGAGTCGGTCAGCGAGAGCCAGTGGCGCACCCTGCGCGGACACGCAACGGTGCGCGGCCACAACTACTACGGCCCCACCGAGTACACGGTCGATGCCGGCGGCCTGGCCCTGGACGACGGCGACGAACGTCCGAGCATCGGCCGGCCGCTGCGCAACACCCGCTTCCACGTGCTCGACGCGCGGCTGCGGCCGGTGCCGGCAGGCACCGTCGGCGAGTTGTACATCGCCGGCGCGGGCCTGGCGCGCGGTTATCTCGACCGTCCCGGCCTGAGCGCGGAGCGCTTCGTCGCCGATCCGTTCGCAGCCGGACCGCTGAAGGCCGGCGCGCGCATGTACCGCTCCGGCGACCTGGCGCGCTGGCGCCGCGACGGCCAGCTCGAACTGCTCGGCCGCGCCGACCATCAGGTCAAGATCCGCGGCTTCCGCATCGAGCCGGGCGAGATCGAAGCGGCGCTGGCGCAGATCGGTTTCGCCGCCAATGCGGTGATCGCGCGCGAAGACCGGCCCGGCCACAAGCAACTGGTCGCCTACCTCGCCGCGCCGGAACTGGCCGCGGCCGATCTGGTCCGGATCAAGAGCGAGCTGGCCGAACGCCTGCCCGACTACATGGTTCCGGCCGCCTTCGTCGCCCTGCCCGAACTGCCGCTGACGCCGAACGGCAAGCTCGACCGCAAGGCGCTGCCGGCGCCGCAGGCGGCGGCGCCCGCGGGCGCGGACGAGAACGCCAGCGACCGCGAGAAGGTCCTGGCCGGACTGTTCCGCGAAGTGCTGGGCCTGGACGCGGTCGGCCTGGACGAGGGCTTCTTCAGCCTCGGCGGCGACAGCATCAGCTCGATCCAGCTGGTCGGCCGCGCCCGCCAGGCGGGATTGCGCCTGAGCGCGCGCGAGGTGTTCCAACACCAGAGCGTGCGCGCGCTGGCCGCGGTGGCCAGCGAAGAACTCGCCGCCGCGACCGCGCCGGCGGTGGCGCCGGTCGGCGAACTGCCGGCCACGCCGATCGTGCGCGACCTGTTCGAGCAGGACGCGCCGTACGCGCAGTACCAGCAATCGATGCTGCTCAAGGTGCCGGAACTGCAGGCGCGCGCGCTGGCGCAGGCGCTGCAGGCGCTGCTCGATCACCACCACGCCCTGCGCCTGCGCGTGCTCGACCGCGAACGCCTGGAGATCGCGCCGGTCGGCGCGGTGCGCGCCGACGATTGCCTGCTCGCGATCGAAGCGGCGACGCCGACGGCGGCCGAAGTCGCGGCGCAGGCGCAGGCCGCGCAGCGCCGCCTGGACCCCGCCGCCGGCCGCCTGTTGCAGGCGGTGTGGTTCCATGCCGGCGAGCAATCGCGGCTGCTGCTGGTGGTCCACCACCTCGCCGTCGACGGCGTGTCGTGGCGCCTGTTGCTGCCCGACCTGCGCGCGGCCTACGAGCAGGCGCTGGCGCAGGCCGACCGGATCGAACTGGAGCCGGCGCCGACCTCGCTGCGCGAATGGGCGCTGGCCCTGCCCGAGGCCGCGCAGCGCCGCCGCGAGGAACTGCCGCTGTGGCGCGACATGCTCGCCGGCGACGGCGGCGCCTGGCTGCCGCGCGCCTTCGATCCGCGCCGCGACACCATGGCGACGATGCGCACCCACGTCGCCAGCCTCGATGCGGACACCACCCGCATCCTGCTGACCCAGGCGCCGGAACGCATCAACGGCCGCATCAACGACGTGCTGCTCAGCGGCTTCCTGCTGGCCGCGCTGCAATGGCGGCGCGGACGCGGCGACCGCGAAGCGCGCGCCGCCGCGTTCGACCTGGAAGGCCACGGCCGCGAAGCGGCGGCGGTGGAAGGCCTGATCGACGGCGCCGACCTGTCGCGCACCGTCGGCTGGTTCACCAGCCTGTTCCCGCTGCGCCTGGACGCGGCCGACTTCGACCTCGACCAGGCCCTGGCCGGCGGCAAGGCGCTGGAACGCGCGCTCAAGTCGGTCAAGGAACAGTTGCGGCGGGTGCCCGACCAGGGCATCGGCTACGGCCTGCTGCGCCACCTCGACCCGTCCGCGCGCGCCGAACTGGCCGCGCTGGCGCCGCCGTCGCTGGGCTTCAACTATCTCGGCCGCTTCGCCGTCGCCGACGGCGCCGGCCGCGACGACACCGACTGGAACCCGGTCGGCGAGGACGGCGGCTTCGGCGGCGGCGGCGACGCCGAACAAGCGCTGGCGCATCCGCTGGAACTCAACGCCCTGGTCCGCGACGAAGCCGACGGCCCGCGCCTGTACGCGAACTGGAATTGGGCCGGCGAACTGCTCGACCAAGCCGCGGTGGCGGCCTTCGCCGACGCCTGGTTCGACGCCCTGCGCCGCATCGCCGACTTCGCCCGCGACGCCGACGGCGCCGCGCTGACCCCGTCCGACGTGCCCTTGGTCGCGCTCGACCAATCCGACATCGAACTCTTGGAATCGCTCTATGCGCAACTCGAAGATTGAAGACATCCTGCCGCTGACCCCGCTGCAGCACGGCTTCCTGTTCCACGCCCTGTACGACGACAAGGTGCAGGACAGCTATGTGGTGCAGATGACCTTCGTCCTCGACGGCGCGCTCGACGCGGCCGCGTTGCGCGCCGCCGCCGACGCCTTGCTGCGCCGCCACGCCAGCCTGCGCGCGGCGTTCGTGCACGACAAGACCAAGGAACCGGTGCAGGTGATCCAGCGCGACGTGCGCGCGCCGTGGCGCGAGCTGGACCTGTCGGCGCTGCCGCCGCGCGAGCGCGAAGCGGCGCTGGCGCAGGCCATCGCCGAGGACGCCCAGCAACGCTTCGACCTGGCCCGCGCGCCGCTGCTGCGCTTCGTGCTGATCCGCGAATCGGCCGAGCGCCACTACCTGATCTTCAACAGCCACCACATCCTGCTCGACGGCTGGTCCACGCCGATCGCGCTGCAGGAGCTGTTCGCGCTGTACCGCAACGGCGCCGACACCGAGGCCTTGCCGCGGGTGGTGCCGTACCGCGACTACATGCGCTGGCTCGGCGGGCGCGACCGCGGCGCCGCGCGCGAGGCCTGGCGCGAGGCCTTCCTCGGCTTCGAGGAGCCGACCCGGATCGCCGCGACCAGCACCGCGCCGGCGGTGCCCGACACGCTGCGCATCGACCTGCCCGACGAACTGATGCAGCGCCTGATCCGCCAGGCGCGCACGCTCGGCGTCACCCTCAACACCATCGTCCAGGCCGCCTGGGGCGTACTGCTGGGCCGGCTGACCCATCGCCGCGACGTCGCCTTCGGCACCACGGTGTCGGGCCGCCCGCCGGAACTGGCCGGCGTCGAGCAGATGGTCGGACTGTTCATCAACACCTTGCCGCTGCGCCTGCAGTGGCGTCCCGACGAAACCGTGGCCGCGCTGCTGCAACGCCTGCAGCGCGAACAGTCGGCGCTGCTCGACCATCAACACCTCGGGCTGGCCGAGATCCAGCGCACCGCCGGCCACGGCGAACTGTTCGACACCCTGGTGATCTTCGAGAATTTCCCCGTAGGCGAAGACGGCGACGGCCCGGACGATCTGCGCGTGGCCGTGCACAGCCACCACGGCGGCGACACTTCGCACTATCCGGTCGGCCTGGCGCTGATACCGGGACGGCCGAACCAGCCCTATCAACTCAAGCTCAGCTACCGCCCCGACCTGCTCGAACGCGAGCGGGTGCTGCGCCTGGGCCGGCGCTACCAGCGCCTGATCGAAGCCTTCGCCGCCGACGCGCAGCAGCCGCTGGGCCGGATCGACCTGCTCGACGCCGACGAAACCCGGCAGGTGCTGCACGACTGGAACGCGACCGCGCACGAATGCGCGGACACCCACTTGGCCGCGCTGCTGTCGGCGCAGGCCGCGCGCACGCCCGACGCCGTCGCGCTGCGCTTCGAAGGCGAAACCCTGAGCTACGCCGAGCTGGAGGCGCGCAGCAACCGCTTGGCGCGCGCGCTGATCGCCCAGGGCGTCGGCCCGGAATCCATCGTCGGCGTGGCGCTGCCGCGTTCGCTGGAGCTGCCGGTCGCGCTGTGCGCGGTGCTCAAGAGCGGCGCGGCCTATCTGCCGCTGGACACCGACTACCCGCCCGAGCGCCTGGCCGACATGCTCGCCGATGCCGCGCCGGCCTGCGTGCTCGCCCGCGCCGACACCGCCGGCGCCCTGCCGGCCGACGCGCCGCTGTGGCGGCTCGACGACGCCGCGCTGCGCGAGCGCGTGGCCGCGCTGCCGGCGCACGCCGTCGGCGACGACGAGCGCCGCACGCCGCTGCGGCCGGAGCATCCGGCCTATGTGATCTACACCTCCGGCTCGACCGGCAAGCCCAAGGGCGCGGCGATCCCGCACCGCGGCGTGGTCAACCGCCTGGAATGGATGCAGCGCGAATACGGCCTGCAGGCCGACGACGCGGTGCTGCAGAAGACACCGTCGAGCTTCGACGTCTCGGTGTGGGAACTGTTCTGGCCGCTGACCCGCGGCGCGCGGCTGGTGCTGGCGCGTCCCGGCGGCCATCGCGAACCGCGCTACCTGGCCGAGCTGATCGAACGCGAACGCATCACCACGGTGCACTTCGTCGCCTCGATGCTGGACGTGTTCGTGTCCGAGGCCAGCGCCGCGCAATGCGCCAGCCTGCGCCGCATCGTCTGCGGCGGCGAAGCGCTGTCGGCCGACCTGCGCCGGCGCGTGGCCCAGCGCCTGGGGCGCCCGCTGCATCACTCCTACGGCCCCACCGAAACCTCGATCGGCGTGGCCGCGTGGCCGTGCCGCGAGATCGAACACGGCCCGATCCCGATCGGCGGGCCGATCGCCAACACCCGTTTCTACGTGCTCGACAGCGCGCTGCGTCCGGTCCCACCGGAAACGCTGGGCGAGCTGTACATCGCCGGCGACTGCCTCGCCCGCGGCTATCTCGGCCGCCCCGCGCTCAGCGCCGAGCGCTTCGTCGCCGATCCGTTCGCGCGCGGCCAGCGCATGTACCGTTCCGGCGACCTGGCGCAGTGGCGCGAGGACGGCGTGATCGTCCACCGCGGCCGCGCCGATCAGCAGGTCAAGGTGCGCGGCCTGCGCATCGAGCTGGGCGAGATCGAGGCCGAGCTGGCCCGCGCCGGCTACCCGCGCAACGCCGCGATCGTGCGCGAGGACCGTCCTGGCCAGCGCCAGATCGTCGCCTACGTGGCCGCCGACGCCGAAGCCGGGTTCGACGCCGACGCGCTGCGCGCGCAGCTGGCCGCGCGCCTGCCCGACTACATGCTGCCCGCGGCGCTGGTGGCGCTGCCGGCGCTGCCGCAACTGCCCAACGGCAAACTCGACCGCAAGGCGCTGCCGGCGCCGGACTACGCACCGGCCAGCCTGCGCGAGCCGCGCGACGAACGCGAGCGCATCCTGTGCGCGCTGTACGCCGAAGTGCTGGGCGTGGAGCGCGTCGGCATCGACGACAGCTTCTTCGACCTGGGCGGACATTCGCTGCTGGCGATCCGCCTGATCGGCCTGATCCGCGCGCGCCTGCAGCTGGAGCTGCCGATCCGCGCGTTGTTCGAACACCGCAGCGTGGCCGCGCTGGCGCCGCAGCTGGACCGCAACCGCGCGCGCCGGCCGGCGCTGGCGGCGCAGCCGCGCCCGCAACTGCTGCCGCTGTCGTTCGCGCAGTACCGGCTGTGGTTCCTGCACCAACTCGAAGGGCCCAGCGCCACCTACAACATCCCGCTGGCCCTGCGCCTGCGCGGCCCGCTCGATCCCGACGCCCTGCAGGCCGCGCTCAACGACCTGCTGGCGCGCCACGAAAGCCTGCGCACGCTGTTTCCCGACGGCGACGCGCCGCGCCAGCACATCCTGGCCGCGCCCGGCGCGCACGACCGTCTCGACGACGCCGCGGCGTTCGTATCGCTGGCGACCGTCGACACCGCCGAAGCCGCCCTCGACGCCGATCTGCGCGAGGCGGCGACCTACGCCTTCGACCTGAGCTGCGAATTGCCGCTGCGTCCGACCCTGTTCCGGGTCGGCGCCGAAGACCACGTGCTGCTGCTGTTGCTGCACCACATCGCCGGCGACGGCGCTTCGATGGCGCCGCTGGCGCGCGACCTGTCGCAGGCCTATGCCGCGCGCCTGACCGGCGCGGCGCCGGATTGGGCGCCGCTGCCGGTGCAGTACGCCGACTACACCCTGTGGCAGCGGCAACTGATGGGCGGCGAGGACGACAGCGACAGTCTGCTGCGCCAGCAAATCGATTACTGGAAGCAGCGGCTCGCCGACCTGCCCGAACAATTGTCGCTGCCGGCCGACCGGCCGCGCCCCGGCACCGCGAGCTACCGCGGCCGGACCGCCCATTTCGAGTTCGACGCCGGGCTGCACCGCCGCCTGCTGGCGCTGTCGCAACGCCACGGCGCGACCTTGTTCATGACCTTGCAGGCGGCGGTCGCCGCGCTGCTGACGCGGATGGGCTCGGGCACCGACATCCCGCTCGGCGCGCCGGTCGCCGGCCGCACCGATGCCGCATTGGAGAACCTGGTCGGCCTGTTCCTCAACACCCTGGTGTTGCGCGTGGACACCGCCGGCGATCCCAGCTTCGCCGCCCTGCTCGCGCGCGTGCGCGACACCGACCTGGCCGCCTACGAACACCAGGACCTGCCGTTCGAGCAACTGGTCGAAACCCTCAATCCGACCCGTTCGCTGTCGTACCACCCGCTGTTCCAGGTGATGGTGGTGCTGCAGAACATGAGCGTCGGCGAGCTGCGCCTGCCCGGGCTGCAGTGCGAGGCGCATCCGCTGGAAACGGACGTGGTCAAGTTCGACCTCAACTTCGCGTTCTCCGAGCGCACCGCCGCCGACGGCGCGCCCGACGGCCTGCAGGGCGCGATCGAGTACGCCACCGACCTGTTCGACGAAGCCAGCGTGCGCACGCTGTGGCGGCGTTTCGAGCGCCTGCTGTGCGCGGTGGCCGAGGACGCCGAGCGCGCCATCGGCGCGATCGAGCTGATGGAGCCGACCGAGCGGCAGCGCCTGCTGTACGACTGGAACGCGACCGCACAGACGGTCGTCGAAGCGCCGTTGCCGAGCCTGTTCGAGGCCCAGGCGGCGCGCACGCCGTCGGCGCCGGCGGCGATCTATCGCGACGAGGCCGGCGACGCGCGGCATCTGGACTTCGATGCGCTCAATCAACGCGCCAACCGCCTGGCCAACGTGCTGATCGCCGAAGGCGCGGGCCCGGAGAGCGTGGTGGCGATCGCGCTGCCGCCGTCGCCGGACCTGCTGGTCGCCCTGCTCGCCACGCTCAAGGCCGGCGCGGCGTATCTGCCGCTGGACCTGGGCAATCCGGGCGAACGGTTGGCGGCGATGCTCCACGACGCCAAACCGGTCCGCGTGCTCACGCGCGCGGCCTTCGCCGCTCTGCTCCCCACCCACGCGCCGCTGTGCCTGCTCGACGAACCCGCGCTGCAACAGCGCCTGGCGCGCAGCAGCGCCGCCAATCCCACCGACGCCGACCGTCTGCGGCCGCTGAAGCCGCTGCACCCGGCCTATGTGATCTACACCTCCGGCTCGACCGGTAAGCCCAAGGGCGTGACGGTCTCGCACCGTTCGGCCGCGCATTACTTCGCGTGGAGCCGGCACGCGTACTTCGCCGCCAACGATGCGGCCGGCGGCAACGGTTCGGCCACCACCCTGTCGGCCGCGTTCGACGGCAGCGTCACCGTGCTGTTCGGCCCGCTGCTGGCGGGCCAGCCGCTGACCCTGGTCGAGACCGACCAGGACTTCTCGCGCCTGCTGGCCGCGCAACCGGCCGGCGGCTATGAACTGCTCAAGCTCACCCCGGCGCACCTGAAACTGCTCAACGCCACCCTGGAACCCGGCGCTCCGGCGCCGGCGCGCACCCTGCTGCTCGGCGGCGAAGCGCTGGTGCCGGCCGACCTCGCGTTCTGGCAGCAGCGTTATCCGGACGTGCGCCTGATCAACGAATACGGCCCGACCGAGGCCACCGTCGGCTGCAGCACCTACGAGGTCGACGCCGACATGCGCGAGGCTTCCGCCGTATCGATCGGCACGCCGATCTGGAACGCGCGGCTGTACGTGCTCGACGAAAAACTGCGGCCGCAACCCTGCGGCGTGGCCGGCGAGCTGTACATCGCCGGCGCCGGCCTCGCGCGCGGCTATCTGAACCGCCCCGGCCTCAGCGCCGAGCGTTTCGTCGCCGATCCGTTCGCCGCCGGCGAGCGCATGTACCGCACCGGCGACCTCGCGCGCTGGCGCGAAGACGGCCGCTTGGACTGCCTGGGCCGCATCGACCACCAGGTCAAGATCCGCGGCTACCGCATCGAACTCGGCGAAATCGAGGCGGCGCTGGCGCAGGCCGGTTTCGCCCACAACGCGGTGATCGCGCGCGAGGACCATGCCGGGCACAAGCAACTGGTCGCCTATCTCGCGACCGACGACCTCGATGCGGTGGCGCTGCGCGCGCAGCTGGCCCAACGCCTGCCCGACTACATGATCCCGGCCGCTTTCGTCGCCCTCGACGCGCTGCCGCTGACCGGCAACGGCAAGCTCGACCGCAAGGCGCTGCCGGCGCCGCAACTGCGCAGCGCCAGCGAGCGCGCGCCGCGCGATGCCGCCGAAACGCTGCTGTGCGAACTGTTCGCCGAGATCCTGCACTTGCCGCAGGTGGGCATCGACGACAACTTCTTCGCCCTCGGCGGCGACAGCATCGGCTCGACCCAGTTGGTCGGCCGCCTGCGCCGCGCCGGCTGGTCGGCCAGCGTGCGCACCGTGTTCGAACACCAGAGCCCGGAGGCGCTGGCCCAGGTCATCCGGCCGCTGGCCGATGCCGCCAAGACCGCGCTGGAGGCGGCGGTCGGCGAGTTGCCGGCCACGCCGATCATGCACTGGTTCCTGGAACAGGACGGCCCGCTGCAGCAATACCATCAGTCGGTGCTGCTGCAGATACCGGCGTTGCCCGAAGCGCAGCTGCTGGCGGCCTTGCAGGCGGTGCTCGACCACCACGACGCCTTGCGCCTGCGGCTGACGCCGGAACGCCGCTGGGACGTGCGCGCCGCCGGCGCGGTGCGCGCGAGCGATTGCCTGCAGCGCATCGAGACCGGCGACTGGCCCGAATCGGCGGACCGGCCGGCGTTCGAAGCGCGCATGCACGAGCGCGCCACCGCCAGCGCCGCCGCGCTGGACCCGCGCGACGGCCGCATGCTGCAAGCGCTGTGGTTCGAACACGCGGGCCAGCCGCTGCTGTTGCTGCAGATCCACCATCTGGCCATCGACGGCATTTCCTGGCGCATCCTGTTGCAGGACCTCAAGGACGCCGCCGACGCCATCGCCGCCGGCCGCGCCGTCGTCCTGCCCGCGGTGGCGACGCCGCTGCGCCACTGGGCGCTGCGATTGCCGCAGGCCGCCGCGCAACGCGCGCACGAATTGCCGCTGTGGCAATCGATGCTCGCCGGCCCCGATCCCGCGATCGGCGCGCGCGCGCTGGATCCCTCGCGCGACACCATCGCCACGCGGCGCAGCCTCAGCCTGAGCCTGGACAGCGAAGTCACCCGCACCCTGCTCACCCGCGCGCCCGAAGCCGTCCACGGCCGCATCAACGACGTGCTGCTGACCGGCTTCGCCCTGGCGCTGCGCGGCTGGCGCGCGCGGCGCGGGCTGGACGATCCGGACACCGTGCGTTTCGGGCTGGAAGGCCACGGCCGCGAAGAAATCGTCGCCGGCGCCGAGCTGTCGCACACCCTGGGCTGGTTCACCAGCCTGTTCCCGGTGCAACTGGCGCTGGACGCGGCCGACGCGCGCGCCGCGCTGGACGATGAGCGCGTGCTCGCGCGCTGCCTCAAGCAGGTCAAGGAACAATTGCGCCGGCTGCCCGACCACGGCATCGGCTACGGTCTGCTGCGCTATCTGCACCAAGCCGGGCGGCAGGCCCTGGCCGACCGGGCGCAACCGCAGATCGCGTTCAACTACCTCGGTCGTTTCGGCGCCGGCGACGCGGGCGAGGATTGGGGCGCCACCGACCGCGTCGCGGTGCAGGCCGGCGATCATCCCGAGCGGCCGCTGGCGCACGCGCTCGAACTCAACGCGATCACCCTGGACGGCGCCGCCGGGCCGGTGTTGAACGCGACCTGGAGCTGGGCCGGCGACGTGCTCGGCGAGGACGAGGTGCGCGAACTGGCCGAAGACTGGCACACCGCCCTGCGCGCCATCGCCGCCTACGCCTCGCGCGCGCAGCGCGACGGATTCACCGCGTCCGATCTGCCGCTGGTCGCGCTCGACCAGGCCCAGATCGAGGCCATCGAAGCCGCGCAGCCGGCGCTGGCCGACATCCTGCCGCTGTCGCCGCTGCAACACGGTTTCCTGTTCCATGCCCTGTACGACGAACAGGCCCACGACAACTACATGATGCAGGTGGTGCTGCGCTTCGACGGCCCGCTGCGCGGCGACGCGCTGCGCAAGGCCGCGAACCGGCTGTTGCAACGCCACGCCAACCTGCGCGCCGCCTTCGTCCACGAGGGCCTGGGCGAAGCCGTGCAGGCGATCGCGCGCACGCTCGACGCGCCGTGGCGCGAGGTGGACACGGACGAAGCCGGCTTCGCCGAAGTGTTGCGCGAAGACCAGCGGCAACGCTTCGACCTGGCGCAAGCGCCGCTGCTGCGCTTCATCCTGGCGCGCACCGCGCCGGACCGGCACTATCTGGTGTTCACCAGCCACCACATCCTGCTCGACGGCTGGTCCACGCCGATCCTGATCCAGGAGCTGCTGGCGCTGTATGCGCAAGGCGAACACGCCGCACTGCCGCGGGTCACGCCGTATCGCGACTACCTGGGCTGGCTGGCGGGCCGCGACAAGCCGGCCGCGCTGGCGGCCTGGCGCGAGGCGCTGTCCGGGCTGGAAGAGCCGAGCCGGATCGCTCCGGCGAACACCGTCGCGAGCACGCCCGAGCTGCTGCGTTTCCATCTGCCGCAAGACCTCAGCGCGCGTCTGGTCGAACAGGCGCGGCAATCCGGCGTGACCCTCAACACCGTGATCCAGGCGGCCTGGGGAATCCTGCTCGCGCGCCTGCTGCGCCGCGACGACGTGGTGTTCGGCATCACCTTCGCCGACCGTCCGGCCGAGCTGGCCGGCAGCGAGCAGACGGTCGGCCTGTTGATCAACACCCTGCCGCTGCGCCTGCGCCTGCGGGCCGCCGAACCCTTGCGCGACCTGCTGCGGCGCCTGCAACAGCAACAATCGGCGCTGCTCGAACACAGCCACCTGGGCCTCAGCGAGATCCAGCGCGTGGCCGGCCTGGGCGAATTGTTCGACACCTTGATGGTGTACGAGAGCTACCCCATCGACGAAGCCGGCCTGCAGAGCCAGTCGCAACAGCTCAGCGTCGGCTTCCACAGCCACCACGGCGGCGACACCTCGCATTATCCGCTGGGCTTGTCGGCGGTGCCCGGCGAGCGCATCCGCCTGGGCTTCAGCTACCGCAGCGACGTCTACGCGCCGGCGCAGGTCCAGCGTTTGGCCGACAGCTACACCCGCATCCTGGAGGCGTTCGCCGACCAGCCGCAGCGACCGTTGGCGCAGCTCGACGTGCTGCCCGCGCCCGAGCGCCAGCGCCTGCTGCGCGACTGGAACCAGCGCGCCCTGCCGGTCGCCGAGCCCGACCTGGCGACGGTGCTGGAACGGCAGGCCGCGCGCAGCCCCGACGCGACCGCGTTGGTCTTCGGCGAGGAACGCCTGAGCTATGCGCAATTGCACGAGCGCGCGCAGCGGCTCGCCGCGGTGCTGCGCGCGCGCGGCATCCGCGCCGAGGATCGCGTCGCGGTCGCGCTGCCGCGTTCGAGCGAACTGATCGTCGCCCTGCTCGCCGTGCTCAAGGCCGGCGCGGCGTACCTGCCGCTGGACGTAGACTATCCGGCCGAACGCCTGGCCTACATGCTCGACGACGCCGCTCCGGCGATCGTGATCACCCGCCGCGACGCGATGCGGGCCGCGCCCGCCGACGCGCTGCTGCTCGACGACGACGCGGTGCGCGCCGCTATCGAGCGCTCGGCCATTGAGCGCGCGGCCATTGAGCGCGCGGCCGGCGACGGCGCGCCGCGGCCGGAACTGCGGCCGGAACTGAAGCCGGACCACCCGGCCTACGTCATCTACACCTCCGGCTCCACCGGCAAGCCCAAGGGCGTGGTGGTGAGCCATCGCCAGATCGTGCATTCCAACGCGGCGCGCTTGGACTACTACGCGTCCGCCGACGGCGACGCCGCCGAAACCGCGCTGCTGCTGCCGTCGGTAGCGTTCGACGCCTCGCTCGGCACGATCCTGCATGCGCTGAGCAGCGGCGGCACCCTGGTGCTGCCGGCGCCGGGCCAGGAACGCGAACCCGCGGCGCTGGCCGAGCTCGTCGCACGGCACCACGTGCAGGCCTGGCTCAGCGGCCCGGCGCTGTATCGCGCGGTGTTGGAGCAGGCGCCAGACCGCTTGTCGACGCTGACCCGCGTGGTGCTCGGCGGCGAATCCATCGCGCCCGCGCTGTTGCAACGGCACCGCGCGCAGGCCTCGGCCGATTGCGCGTTGTACAACGAATACGGCCCGACCGAGGCCAGCGTGTGGTCGAGCGTGGCGCGGCTGCCGGCGCGGGCCGGCGCCGACGACAGCGCCGCCGAATTGGCCTGCATCGGCGCGCCGATCGCCAACACCCGCCTGTACGTGCTGAGCCCGCAACTGCAACCGCAGCCGGTCGGCGTGGCCGGCGAGCTGTACATCGCCGGCGCCGGCCTGGCGCGCGGCTACCTCGGCCGCGCCGCGCTCAGCGCCGAGCGCTTCGTCGCCGATCCGTTCGCCGCGGGCGAACGCATGTACCGCAGCGGCGATCTGGCGCGCTGGCGCGACGACGGCCAGCTCGAATACCTCGGCCGCGACGACGGCCAGGTCAAGCTGCGCGGCTTCCGCATCGAGCTCGGCGAGATCGAGGCGGCCATCGCCGCGGCCGGTTACCCGCACAACGCGGTCGCGGTACGCGAAGACCGTCCCGGCCAGCGCCAATTGGTAGCGTATCTGGTCGCCGACGCCGATGCGCTCGACGCCGAAACGCTGCGCCGCGGCCTGGCCGCGAACCTGCCCGAACACATGGTGCCGGCCGCCTATGTCGCGCTGGACGCGTTGCCGCTCACGCCCAACGGCAAGCTCGACCGCCAGGCCCTGCCCGCACCGGAGGCCGGCCGCGAGCTGCGCCTGCCGCGCACCGCGCTGGAACAGTCGCTGTGCGACTTGTTCGCCGGCGTGCTGAGTCTGGACCGGGTCGGCATCGACGACAGTTTCTTCGCTCTCGGCGGCGACAGCATCAGCTCGATCCAGTTGGTCGGACGCGCCCGCCAGCTCGGCCTGCGCTTCAGCGCGCGCGACGTGTTCCAGCACCCCAGCGTGCAGGCGCTGGCGCGCGTCGCCGGCACCAGCGAGGCCGCCGATGCGCTGCCGCAGCAGTCGCCGACCGGCGCGCTGCCGGCCACCCCGATCATGCAATGGCTGCTGGAGCGCGAAGGCTCTCACCGGCACTTCGCCCAGACCATGCTGCTGCAAGTGCCGCGGCTGCGGCACGAGCCGTTACGGGCCGCGCTGCAGGACCTGATCGAACACCACCATGCCCTGCGCATGCGCCTGCGCGACGGCTCGCCCGAGATCGGCGAAGCCGGCAGCGTGCGCGCGGCGGACTGCCTGGACGCGGTGCCGCTGCACGGCCTGTCGGCGCAGGCGCGCGAGCGCCTGATGCACGAGCGCATGCTCGCCGCGCAGCTGCGGCTGTCGCCGGACGACGGGCGCATGCTGCAGGCGGTGTGGTTCGACGACGGCGCCGATTCGCGCCTGTTCCTGGTGCTGCATCACTTGGTGGTGGACGGCGTGTCCTGGCGCATCCTGGTGCCGGACTTGCAGGCCGCGTGGGAGGCGCGCGCCGCCGGCCTCGCGCCGGAGCTCGCGCCCGTGCCCACCTCGTTCCGCCACTGGGCCCTGGCCCTGCCCGCGGCCGCCGCCGCGCGCGCCGCCGAACTGCCGTTCTGGCAGGCGATGGTCGAAGGCGAAGATCCGTCGCTGACCCCACGCCCGCTCGACAGCGCGCGCGACACGCTGGCGACCCAGCGCCATCTGTCGCTGCGGCTGGAACCGGACGTCACCCGGGTGTTGCTGACCCGCGCGCCGGAGCGCGTGCGCGGCCGCATCAACGACGTGCTGCTGTCGGCGTTCGCGCTGGCGCTGGCGCAGTGGCGCCGTCGGCAAGGCCTGGGCGATGTCGAGCGCGTGCGCTTCGACCTGGAAGGCCACGGCCGCGAAGCCCTGACCGGCAGCGCCGCGGCCGAGAGCATCGACATCAGCCGCACCGTCGGCTGGTTCACCAGCCAGTTTCCGGTGCAGCTGTCGCTCGCCGGCATCGACCAAACCGCGGCCGCGCACGGCGGCGCCGCACTGGACGCCGCGCTGAAGTCGGTCAAGGAGCAATTGCGCGCCCTGCCCGACAACGGCATCGGCTACGGCTTGCTGCGCTACCACGGCGAACACGGCCGCGCCGCGCTCGGCGGCCACGCCGCCGCGCAGATCGGCTTCAACTACCTGGGCCGCTTCGCCATCGCCGAGCAAGGCCACGGCGCTTCGGACTGGGCCCAGGCCGAGGCGGCGGTTCCCAGCGCGGGCGAAGACGCGCCGCTGGTGCATGCGCTGTCGCTCAACGCCACCACCGAGGACCGCCGCGACGGTTCGGTGCTGTGCGCCAACTGGAGCTGGGCCGGCGAGCTGTTCGACGAGCGCGCCATCGGCGAACTCGCCCAGCTTTGGTTCGGCCTGCTGCGGCGGATCGCGCACGACGCCAGCCACGACGAGCGGATGCTGTTCACGCCCTCGGACCTGCCGCTGATCGCGCTCGACCAGCAGCGCATCGAAGCGATCGAGGCGATCCAGCCGCCGCTGGCCGACATCCTGCCGCTGTCGCCGCTGCAGCACGGCCTGCTGTTCCACGCGCTCTACGACGACGGCGCGCCGGATGCCTATCTGGTGCAGCAGGTGTTCCGCTTCGAAGGCCGGCTGGACGCGGCGGCGATGCGGACCGCCGCCGACCGCCTGCTCGAACGCCACGCCAACCTGCGCGCGGCCTTCATCCACGACGGCCGCTCCGGCACCGTGCAGGCCATCGCCCGCGTGGTCCAGGCGCCGTGGCGTTTCGTCGACAGCGACGAGGACGGACTGCAGGCGCTGTTGCTGCTGGACAAGCAGCAACGCTTCGAACCCTCGCAGGCGCCGCAGCTGCGCTTCACCCTGGTGCGCACCGCGCCGGACCTGCACTACCTGGTGTTCACCAGCCACCACATCCTGCTCGACGGCTGGTCGATGCCGATCGTGCTGCGCGAACTGCTGGCGCTGTACCACGCGCGCGGCAGCGACGCCGGCTTGCCGCCGGCGCCCGCGTATCGCGACTACCTGGCCTGGATCGACGCGCAGGATCGCGAGGCCGCGCGCGCGGCCTGGCGCGAGGAACTCGCCGGCCTCGACGAGCCCACCCTGCTGGCGCCGGAAGCCTCGGCCGAGCCGAGCATGCCGCTGACCCACCAGCACCTGTTCTCGCGCGAGCTGACCCAGTCGCTCAACGCACAGGCGCGCCGCCACGGCCTGACCCTCAACACCCTGCTGCAGGCGGCCTGGGGCTTGCTGCTGGCGCAGACCACCGGGCGCGACGACGTCGTGTTCGGCATCACCGTGTCCGGCCGCCCGCCGGAAGTGGCCGGCGTGGAGCGCATGGTCGGCCTGCTGATCAACACCTTGCCGCTGCGCCTGCGCATCCGCCCGGAGCAGACGCTCGCGGCCTGGCTGGGCGACCTGCAGTCGCGCCAGGCGCGCCTGCTCAACGAGCAGTTCCTGGACCTTCCGCAGATCCTGCGCGACAGCGAGCACGCCACGCTGTTCGACACCCTGATGGTCTACGAGAACTATCCGCTCGACCCGAACGACCGCCGCGCGCTGGAAGCCGACAGCGAACTGCGCATCGGCATGGCGCCGGGCCACGGCGGCGACCTGTCGCACTACCCGCTCAGCCTGTCGCTGCTGCCGGGCGAACGCCTGCGCCTGGACTTCAGCTACCGCCCCGACGTGTTCTCGCGCGCCGACCTCGACGGCCAGATCCGTCGCTACACGCGCCTGCTCGAAGTCCTCGCCGGCGACCTCGACCGGCCGCTCGGCCGCGTAGACCTGCTCGACGAAGGCGAACGCGCGCGCCTGCTGCAGACCGGCATCGCGCCGCTGCAGGCGCCGCCGCCCGGCGGCCTGCACGATGCGTTCGCGCAAGCCGCGGCGGCCGCGCCGCGCGAGGTGGCACTGGCCTGCAACGGCCAGACCCTGGACTTCGCCGAACTCGACGCCCGCGCCAACCGGCTGGCGCACGTGCTGATCGCCCGCAGCGTCGGCGCCGAGGACCGGGTCGCGCTGGCGCTGCTGCGCACGCCCGACCTGATCGTCGCGGTGCTGGCCGTGCTCAAGGCCGGCGCCGCTTACCTGCCGCTGGATCTGGAGCAGCCCGCCGAACGCCTGCGCGACATCCTCGACGACGCCCGCCCCGTACTGACGATCGGCACTGCCGCCGCGACCCGCGCGCTGGACGGCGCCGCGCCGTTGCTGTTGCTCGACGACGCCGACACCCGCGCCGCGCTCGCCGCCGCGCCGGAGCGCGCGCCGGTCGACGCGGACCGGCGCCGGCCGTGGTCGCCGCTGCATCCGGCCTACGTCATCTACACCTCCGGCTCGACCGGCAAGCCCAAGGGCGTGGTGATCGGCCACGGCTCGCTGGCCAACCTGTTCCATCACCACAAGCAGCGGCTGATCGATCCCGAGACGGCCCGCGCCGGCGGCGCGCGCCGGCGCTTCGCCCTGACCGCCTCGATGGTGTTCGACACCTCGATCGAGGCGCTGCTGTGGCTGGCCGCCGGCCACGAGCTGCACCTGATCGACGAGCAGGTGCGCAAGGACACCCAGTGGCTGGTCGACTACGTGGTCGAGCACGGCATCCACGCGATGGACGTGACGCCCTCGCTGTTCGAGGTGCTGCTGCAGGACGGCCTGCTCGAACGCGACGACAGCCAGCTGTGCTGCGTGATGCTCGGCGGCGAAGCGGTCGGCGAGGCGCAGTGGCGCACGCTGGCCGAATCGCCGCGGGTGCGAGGCTACAACCTGTACGGCCCGACTGAGTGCACGGTCGACGCCTGCTTCGCCAGCATCGACGCCGGCAGCCGCCCGGCCATCGGCGCGCCGCTGTGGAACAGCCGCGCCTACGTGCTCGATGCGCGCCTGCAACCGGTGCCGGCCGGCGTGGCCGGCGAGCTGTACCTGGCCGGCGCGTTCCTGGCGCGCGGCTACCTCGACCGTCCGCGCCTGAATGCCGAGCGCTTCGTCGCCGATCCGTTCGTCCATGGTGAACGCATGTACCGCAGCGGCGACCTCGCGCGCTGGCGCGGCGACGGCCAGCTCGAATACCTCGGCCGCGCCGACGATCAGGTCAAGATCCGCGGCTTCCGCATCGAGCCGGGCGAGATCGAGGCGCGGATCGCCGAGGCCGGCTACGCCCAGAACGCGGTGCTGGTGCGCGACGATCAACCCGGCCGCAAGCAACTGGTCGCCTATCTCGCCGCCCCCGAGGCCGGCTTCGACCTCGACGCGCTGCGCCGGCTGCTGGCCGCGCAACTGCCCGATTACATGGTGCCGGCCGCGTTCGTGCGGCTGCCGCAGCTGCCGCGCAACATCAACGGCAAGCTCGACCGCAAGGCGCTGCCGGCGCCGGACTTCGCCAGCGCCAGCGCGCGCGCGCCGCGCGACGCCAAGGAGCAGCTGTTCTGCACCCTGGTCGCCGAAGTGCTGGGGCTGGAGCGGGTCGGCATCGACGACAATTTCTTCGCCCTCGGCGGCGACAGCATCAGCTCGATCCAGTTGGTCAGCCGCGCGCGCAAGCAAGGGTTGGTGATCACCGCGCGCGATGTATTCCGCCAGCAGACCGTGGAAGTGCTGGCGGCGACGGCCGCGCCGCTGCCGCGCAGCGAAGCCGCGCCGGTGCAGGCGCCGACCGGCGCGCTGCCGGCCACGCCGATCATGCATTGGCTGCTGGACCAGCCCGAGCTGGCGCGCACGTTCAACCAGTCGATGACCCTGCCGCTCGGCGAGGGTTCCAGCGAGGCCCTGGCCCAGGCGCTGCAGGACCTGCTCGACCACCACCACGCGCTGCGCCTGTGCGTGGAACGCGCCGATCGCGGCGGCGAGCGGCAACTGCGGATCGCGCCGCAAGGCGCGGTGCGCGCGCAGGACTGCCTGCGCGAGGTGTCGCTGGCGGGCCTGGATGCGGACGCGCGCCGACGCGCGATCCGCGACGCCGAACGCAGCGCGCGCGACGGGCTCGATCCGCAGCGCGGCCGCATGCTGCAAGCCGTGCGCGTGCACGACGAGAACGGCGCGCAGTTGCTGCTGACCATCCACCACCTCGCCGTCGACGGCGTGTCCTGGCGCATCCTGCTGCCCGATTTCCAGGCCGCCTGGGACGCGCGCAAGCGCGGCCTGGCGCCGCGCCTGGAGAACGCGGCGACGTCGCTGCGCCACTGGGCGCTGCAGTTGCCGGCGCTCGCCAGCGCGCGCCGCGGCGAACTGCCGCTGTGGCGGTCGATGTTCGCCGGCGCCGATCCGGCGCTGGGCGAACGCCCGCTGGATCCGCGCCGCGACACCGGCGCGACCCAGCGCACCCTGACCCTGCGCCTGGACCCGCACACCACCCAGCAACTGCTGACCGTCGCGCCGACCCAGATCCACGGCCGCATCAACGACGTGCTGTTGACCGCGTTCGCGCTGGCGCTGACCGACTGGCGCCGGCAGCGGCTCGGCGCGGCCCCGTCGTCGCTGCGTTTCGATCTGGAAGGCCACGGCCGCGAGGCGATCCTGGAAGGCGCCGACCTGTCGCGCACGGTCGGCTGGTTCACCAGCGAATTCCCGCTGCAGCTCGACCTGGCCGGCCTGGACCTGGACGATGCGCTGCGCGGCGGCCCCGCGCTCGAACAAACGCTCAAGCGGGTCAAGGAACAGCTGCGCCGCCTGCCCGACAACGGCATCGGCTACAGCCTGCTGCGCTACCTCGACGAGCACGGACGCAGCGCGCTCGCCGACGCGCCGTCGCGGCAGATCGGCTTCAACTACCTCGGCCGCCTGCCCGCGCTCGACGCCGCCGAACCGGCCGCCCACGACGATCCGCAACCCGAAGCGCCGCACGGCGACGACGCGACCTGGCCGCTGTGGCACGCGCTCGGCCTCGACGCGGTCACCGTCGACCACGCCGGCGGCCCGATGCTGCACGCGACCTGGAACTGGGCCGGCGAACTGTTCGACGACGACGCGATCCGCGCGCTGGCGCAGCGTTGGTTCGAGGTGCTGCGCTGCATCGCCGAACGCGCCGGCAGCGCGCGCCCGGGCTTCACCCCGTCGGACCTGCCGCTGGTCAGGCTCGACCAGGCCCAGATCGAGGCGATCGAAGCCGGCCAGCCGCCATTGGCCGACATCCTGCCGCTGTCGCCGCTGCAACACGGCCTGCTGTTCCATGCGGTGTACGACGAAGACAGCGTCGATGCCTATCTGGTGCAGGAGGTGTACCAACTCGACGGGACGCTCGACGCCGACTTGTTGCAGACCGCGGCCGACCGCCTGCTGGAACGCCACGCCAACCTGCGCGCCTCGTTCCTGCACCATGGCCTGGCCGAAGCGGTGCAGGTGATCCCGCTCAAGCCCAAGGCGCCATGGCGCTACGTCGACAGCGACGAGGCCGGCGCGATCGCGCTGCTGCGCGAGGATCAGCGACAGCGCTTCGATCCGGCCAAGGGGCCGCTGCTGCGCTTCATCCTGGTGCGCACCGCGCCGGATCGCCACTACCTCGCCTTCACCAGCCACCACATGCTGCTCGACGGCTGGTCCTCGCCGATGGTCATGAAGGAGCTGATCAGCCTGTACCACGCGCGCGGCGACCGCTCGGCGCTGCCGTACGTGACGCCGTATCGCGACTACCTGGCGTGGATCGCGGCGCAGGACCGGCAGAACGCGCGCGACACCTGGCGGCGCGAACTGGCCGACCTCGACGGGCCGACCCTGCTGGCGCCGCAGGCCTCGCCGGAACCGGTGATGCCGCACACCCACCCGCACGAGTTCTCGCGCGAACTGACCCAGGCGCTGACCGCGCAGGCGCGCCGCCACGGCCTGACCATCAACACCCTGCTGCAAGCGGCGTGGGGCCTGTTGCTGGCGCAGACCACCGGCCGCCAGGACGTCGTGTTCGGCATCACGGTGTCCGGCCGCCCGCCGGAACTGCCCGGCGTGGAGCGCATGGCCGGCCTGCTGATCAACACCTTGCCGCTGCGGCTGCCGCTCGACCCCGCGCAGACGCTCGGCCGCTGGCTGGCCGCGCTGCAGGACCGCCAAGGGCAATTGCTCGACGCGCAGCACCTGGGCCTCACCCAGATCCTGCTCGACAGCGGCCACGCCCAGTTGTTCGACAGCCTGATGGTGTTCGAGAACTATCTGCTCGATGCCGACGACCAGCGCCTGTCCGATCCCGACGGCCGCCTGCGCATCTCCATGGTCGACGGCCACGGCGGCGACAAGTCGCACTACCCGCTGACCTTGCTGTCGATGCCGGGCGAATGCGTGCGCCTGAATTTCAGCTACCGCCCCGACGTGTTCGGCAAGGCCGACATCCAGCGCTTCGCGCGCCGTTACCAGGCGATCCTGGAACAGCTCGCCGGCGACCTGAGCCTGCGCGTGGGCCAGCTCGACTTGCTGGAAGACAGCGAACGCATCCAGCTCGATGCCTGGAACGCCACCGAGCATGCGCTGGAACCGGAAAGCCTGGCCGCCGCGTTCGAACGCCAGGCGCGCGCCACGCCGGACGCGCCGGCGCTGGTCGCCGACGCGCTGACCCTCAGCTACGCCGAACTCGACCGCCGCGCCGAACGCCTGGCGCGGACCCTGCTGGCGCGCGGGCTCGCCGCCGGCCAGGGCGTGGCGCTGCTGCTGCGCCGCTCGCCCGAATTGGTGATCGCCACCCTGGCCGTGCTCAAGGCCGGCGGTTGCTACGTGCCGCTGCACGAGCAGTATCCGGACGAACGCCTGGCCCTGATCCTGGCCGAGACCGACGCCGCGCTGCTGATCGCCGACGCCAGCCTGGACGAACGCGATCTCGCCGGCGCCGGGCTCGCGCCGTCGCAGGTGCTGCGGATCGGCCGGCCCGGCGACGACGCGTCGCCGGCCGCCGACGCGCCGCTGCCGGCCGCGCATCCGCGCCAGTTGGCCTATGTGATGTTCACCTCCGGCTCCACCGGCCGTCCCAAGGGCGTGGCGGTGGAACAGGCCGACATCGTCGCCTTCGCCCGCGACCGCCGCTTCGCCCGCGAACACGAAGCGGTGCTGCTGCATTCGCCGCACGCCTTCGACGCGTCCACCTACGAGCTGTGGGTGCCGCTGCTCACCGGCGGCACCGTGGTCGTGTGCACCGGCGATTCCGGCGACGGCCGGCAGATGCAGCGGCTGATCGTCGAACACGGCGTGCGCAGCATCTGGCTCACCGCGGGGCTGTTCCACGAATACGTCGAGTCGATGCCCGAACTGTTCGCGACGTTGCGGCAGGTGTGGGCCGGCGGCGACGTGCTTTCGGCCGACGCCATCCGCCGCCTGCAGGCGCGCTATCCCGCGCTGCGCATCGTCAACGGCTACGGCCCGACCGAGACCACCACCTTCGCGCTGACTTGCGCGGTGCCGATGCTGGCGCCGGAAGCGGCGAGCGTGCCGATCGGTTCGCCACTCGACAATATGCGCGTCTACGTGCTCGACGGCGCGCTGCGGCCGGTGCCGCCCGGCGTGCCGGGCGAGCTGTACATCGCCGGCGCCGGCCTCGCCCGCGGCTACCTCGGACGGCCCGAATTCACCGCCGAGCGCTTCGTCGCCAATCCCTACGCGCCGGCCGCGCATCGCGGCGAACGCATGTACCGCAGCGGCGATCTGGTGCGCTGGCGCGAGGACGGCCGGATCGAGTTCATCGGCCGCAGCGACCAGCAGGTCAAGCTGCGCGGCTTCCGCATCGAGCCGGGCGAGATCGAGAACGCGCTGCAGAACCATCCGGCGGTCGCGCAGGCCATCGTGCAGGTGCGCGAGGACGTGCCGGGCCACAAGCAACTGGTCGGCTACGTGGTGCTCAAGCAGGGCGGCGGCCGCCGCGACACGGCGCAGGAGACGCGCCAGGTCGACGAGTGGGAATCGCTGTACCAGGATCTCTACGACGCCGACACCGTCGACGAGGCCGCGCCGGAGTTCGGCGAGGACTTCCGCGGCTGGAACAGCAGCTACACCCAGGCGCCGATCCCGCTGGAGCAGATGCGCGAATGGCGCGCGGCGACGGTGCGGCGCATCCTCGCCCTGCGCCCGCGCCGGGTGCTGGAGATCGGCGTCGGCAGCGGCCTGATCCTGGCGCCGGTGGCGCCGCAGGTGCAGGTTTACCACGGCACCGACCTGTCGCGCGCCACGGTCGAGCGCCTGCAGCGCCAGATCGCGCAACGGCCGGAACTGGCCGACAAGGTGCAGTTGCTGGCGCTGCCCGCGCATCGCACCCGCCAAGTCGCCGATGCGTTGCCGGTCGGCGAGGGCTACGACGCGATCGTGATCAACTCGGTGCTGCAGTACTTCCCCAGCAGCGATTACCTGCAAGAGGTGATCGAGCAGGCGATGGAACTGCTGGCTCCGGGCGGCGCGCTGTACCTGGGCGACGTGCGCAACCTGCAGCTGCTGCGCAGCTTCGTCAACGCCGTGCAGCTGCATCAGGCGAGCGGCGACACCGACGCGAACACCCTGCGCCGCCGCATCGACCAGACCCTGCTGACCGAAAAGGAACTGCTGCTGGCGCCGGAGTTCTTCACCCAGTTGCCGCAACGCATCGGCAGCATCGCCGCGGTCGACATCCAGACCAAGCGCAGCCGCCACGACAACGAACTGACTCGCCATCGCTACGAGGTAGTGCTGCGCAAGCACGGCCCCGGCGTGCGTTCGGCCGCCGATCTGCCGGCGCAGCCGTGGTCGCCGGCGCTGCTCGATTCCGGCGCCCTCGCCGCGCGGCTGGCGGCGCACCCCGAGGGCCTGCGCATCGTCGACGTGCCGCATCCGCTGCTGCAACCCGAGCTCGACGCGCTGCACCAGTTGCAGGCGGGCCGCCGCATCGCCGAGGTGCGCGCGCGCCTGCTGGCGGCGCAGGGCGGCGAGCTACCGCCGGCCGAAGTCCTGCATGCGCTGGGCGAAGCGCTGGGCTGGGAGGTCGCGGTGACGTGGTCGGATTTCGAACGCGGCCTGGAGCTGCTGTTCCTGCCCAGGCACGACGGCCAGGCGATCTGGACCGACATCCACCGCCCCGCCCACCCGCGCGACTTCGACGCCAGCGCCAACAGCCCCGGCAGCTTCGACCGCCTCGGCGAGTTGCGCGAGCACGCGCAGAAGCACCTGCCCGAGTACATGCAGCCGCTGCTGGTGCCGCTGCCGATGCTGCCGCTGACCCCGAACGGCAAGGTCGACCGCAAGGCCCTGCCCGCACCGGACTTCACCTCCAGCCAGCGCCGCGCGCCGACCACGATGCAGCAACAGGCCTTGTGCGAACTGTTCGCCGAAGTGCTGGAACTGGCCGAGGTCGGCATCGACGACGACTTCTTCGAACTCGGCGGCCACTCGCTGCTGGCCACGCGTTTGGTCGGGCGCATCCGCAACACGCTCGGGGTGGAGGTCTCGGCCCGGCTGCTGTTCGAATCGCCGACCATCGCGGCCCTGTCCGAGCGCATGGCCGAACCGCTGCAGGCGCTGACCGCGTTGGAGCCGATCGTGCCGATCCGCACCCAGGGCCAGTTGCCGCCGCTGTTCTGCCTGCCGCCGGGCGGCGGCCTGGGCTGGTGGTACCGCGGCCTGACCCGCTACCTCGATCCGCAACGGCCGATCTACGCCCTGCAAAGCGCGAGCCTGATCGATCCCGACGCCGCGCTGTCGGGCAGCGTCGAAGAAGACGTCGAAGCCCACCTCGCGCAGATCCGCGCGATCCAGCCCGAAGGCCCCTACCACCTGCTCGGCTATTCCTACGGCGGCGCCACCGCCCTGGAAGTCGCGGTGCGCCTGCAACAGGCCGGCCACGACGTCGCGCGCCTGGTGATCCTGGACTCGTGCATCCGCACCTCGATGCCCGGCTTCGACTCCGACACCGTGCCCAAGGGCGACTACCACGCCAGCATCCTGCAAGGCTTCCTGCAGAACATCGCCGGTTGCGAGCTGGGCGACTTCGACCCCGAATCGCTGGACTACGAACGCGCGACCGAACTACTGAAGTACAGCGTGTTCTCCGGCTTCGACGCCGCCCTGCTGCAGCGCTTCGTCGCCACCCAGAACAACGAAGCCAACCTGCTGAACTACTACCGCCCGAGCGCGAAATTCGACGGCAGCATCGTGTATTTCGTCGCCACCGAAGACCTGGGCGCCGAGGCCTACGTGCTCGAACCGGCGACGTTCAAGCACAACATCACCGGCGAACTGCGCAGCTACGACATCGACTGCCGTCACGACCAACTGACCCACCCGCAGAACCTGTCGCGGATCGGCCGCATCCTGGCGCAGGAGTACCGCCTGTGACGTGACGCGCATAACACCGCCGGAAACACGACTGCGGCACCATCGTCGCAAGCCCGTTCCCATCCCCGCATCGCCATTCATATTCAACCGGAGTACGCCATGACCAACCCCTTCGAAGACAACAACGGCACCTTCCTCGTCCTGGTCAACGACGAAAACCAGCACTCGCTGTGGCCCGAATTCGCCGAAGTCCCCGCCGGCTGGCGCACCGTTTTCGGGCCGGAGCAGCGGCAGGCCTGCCTGGATTACGTCGAGCAGAACTGGACGGATATGCGGCCGGCCAGTCTGGCGGCGCTGGACGACGCGCGGGTGGGTTGAGCGCGGCCGAGCGGCTCGCAATCCCGATCGGCTAGATTGGAAAGACGAAGGGCCTGCTTCTGGCAGGCCCTTTTTGTTGGTGGGCGCGGCCTGGGCGCGAGTACCGACTTCGCCATCGGCATCCGGGATCGAACGGGGCGGCTCGCCTCGCAACCCTCGCCCCCAGGGAAGATAGCCCTGGGCAGCGGCGAGCCCCAGCCCAGCCTGCCGAGGCCGGGATTTGCGATGGCTTCGGCGCTTGGCCTATGATTCGCGCGCCGCGCAACCCGCGCGGCGCATCCACGCACACGTGCCCGGCGGCCTCAGGCCCGAGCGGCAGACGGCGCTTTCCTTCTCGGAGCCCGTCATGCGTCTGTCCCTTTCCCATCCGTTCGCCGCGACCATTCCCGTGGCGCCCAAGGCGCGCGCACGCGCGCGGCTGGCTGCGAACACGCGCCGCGGCAGCGCGCTCGCGCTCGCCTTGTCCACCGCCTTGGCGCCGGGCCTGCGCGCCCGCGCCGCCGAGGCCGAAGTGGCGCCCGCCGCCGACGCCGCGACCGGCACGGCGGTCACCCTCGACGAAGTGGTGGTGCGCGGCCAGCGCCGCCGCGAGGCCGGCGCCGCGCTCAAGCTCGATGCGCCGGCGCTGGAAACGCCGCAGGCGGTGTCGACCGTCACCCGCGAAACCCTCGACGCGCAGGGCGCGCGCCGCCTCGGCGAAGCGCTGCGCAACGTCGCCGGCGTCACCAGCAACGACGTCTACGGCTTCTTCGACGGTTTCAATATCCGCGGTTTCAATGCCTCGGCCGACGCGACCTATCTGGACGGCCTGTTGTGGTCGAATTCGATGGCGACGACCGAGCTCAGCGGCTTGGATCGCGTGGAGGTGGTCAAGGGGCCAGCTTCGGGCCTGTATGGGCAAGGACCGCTGTCGGGACTGGTCAATCTGGTCAGCAAACGGCCGCAGGAGCAGCGCTTCGTTACGCTGGATCTGGCCGCCGGCTCCTACGGCCTGCGCGAAGTCGGCATCGACGCCAACAGCCCGCTCGATCGCGACGGCCGGGTGCTCGCGCGCTTGAACGCCGTCTATCGCGACCAGGATTTCTTCGTCGATTTCTCCGGTGCGCAGCGCAAGTATCTGGCGCCGTCGCTGACCTGGAACATCGGCGAAGCGACCTCGATCACCGTGCTCGGCACCTGGCAGCGCGACCGGATCAATCCGTGGTCGCCGATCCCCGCCTACGGCAGCGCGCTGGCGAATCCCCACGGCCGTCTGCCGCGCCACCTCGCGATCAACGAGCGCGACGCGCCGGCGGAGCAGAACCGCGATTACGACGCGCTGGGCTACAGCTTCGAACACCGTTTCAGCGAGCGTCTGGTACTGCGCCAGTCGGTGCGGTACTCCGAATTCCACGACCGCTGGGACCATTGGCTGTTCGTCGCCGGCGTCAGCCCGGACCTGCGCACGTTCGGACGGTTCTATTACGGCCCGTATGAGGAGCGGGGCCACGATCTGCGCTCCGACACCAGCCTGTCCTGGACCATGAGCACGGGCGCGGTGGAGCACCGCTGGTTGCTGGGCTACGACTACAGCGAACGCCGTTCCAGCTACACCAACACCTTCGATCCGGGGCCGTACGACCTGGACGTGTTCGCCCCGGTGTACGGCCGCAGCGGCTTGCGGCCGGCGTTCGTCGACGACACCCGCTACGATCAGGCCGCGCGCCAACGCGGCATCTATCTGCAGGATCACGCCAAGATCGGCGAACGCACCACGCTGACCTTGGGCGGGCGCTGGGACGTCGCCTCCAGCGGCGTCGGCGCCGGCCGCGTCGAAGATCGCCAGTTCAGTCCGCGCGCCGGCCTGACCTACGCCTTGCGCCCGGAGCTGGCGGTGTATCTCAACCATTCGCGTTCCTTCGCGCCGCAAGGCAGCTACCGCAGTTTCGACGGCAGCGCCTTGCCGCCCGAACGCGGCGTCAACAACGAGATCGGCCTCAAGCTGGCGCCGCACGACGGCCGCATCGTCGCGATGCTGTCGATGTTCGAGCTGACCCGCCAGGACATGGCCAGCGAAGATCCGCAACATCCCAATTTCTATGTGACCCGCGGCGAGCAGCGCAGCCGCGGCCTGGAACTGGAAGGGCAATGGCGGCCGCGCGCCGATTGGGAATTGAGCTTCGCCTATGCCTGGACCCAGGCCGAAATCGTCCGCGATCAGGCGCTGCCCGCGGGCGCGCGCCTGGCCGGCGTGCCGCGCCACAGCGCCAATCTGTGGGCGCGCTATACCGTGCCTGCCGGCCCGCTCAGCGGCTTGGGCATCGCCCTGGGCGCGCACGCCGAGAGCGAGCGCCTGGCCAACAACTACGAACCGCTCGATCCGGTGTACCAGCGACCGTTCCGGCTCAAGGGCTACACCACCGTCGACGCCGCGCTCTCGTACGAGGCCGCGCGCTGGGATGCGCGCCTGAACTTCAAGAACCTGTTCGACAAGCGCTACATCCCCGGCGGCGCCAGCAGCGACCGCACCGCGTTCGGCGAGCCCAGGACGGTGGTGGCCAGCGTGCAGTGGAAGTTCTGAGAACCGCGGCGCCCGGGTGTTGCCCGGCTCACCGCGCTTGCCGAGGCATGACGTCATCGGGGCCGGCCTTGCGATTCCCGCGCAGCGAGTCCTTGCTTGTCCACGTCCGTGGAGAAACCGTTGGCGCCCACGGGTGGCCGCACAAAGAACAGGCCCAGGCGGATTCAGCCGCCTGGGCCCGGGCCGGACGCTATCTGGCTTGCCGCGGCCTTCCGACGAATCGAGTCGGATCGCGCGCTCAGTCGTCCGAGAAGCAACCCAGGGACAGCTTCACGTACCAGTAGCCGCTCGACGGCTGGAATTCCTCGACCAGGATGGTCTCTTCCTGGGTGGACTCGCCCCAGCCCAGGTAGCAGCTGCGGTTCGCGTAGTAGGAGGCGGCTTCATAGGCTTGGTCGCGGTCGTGACCATAGCCCTCGCCGATGACTTGATAGTGGTGCCGGGCCGCGAGCGCGGCACCGCTGAACACCATCGACATCAGAACGGCGGCGCCGACGGCGCGATACTTGTTCATCTTCATACATGCTCCTTGCAGGTGAAGTTCGAAGGCTGCGGAGTAAACGTGACGGACGTATTAATCCGATCGATGCAGATGGCGTAAACCGAGACCCATGCCGCGATCTGCTGCGTTTCGCCCGAATGCGGGCGCGGCTTTCGTATCGTTGCGCCAGATCGGTCGACGACGGACGGGGCGGCCATCGACGAACGGGATCGTGTTCTCTCCGCGCTGGAACCGTAGCACGTGCTGCGATCCCGAGGATGCCCCTATCGCTTCTTCCCGCGCGTGACCAAAAGCCGCTCAGGCCTCGCCTGCAACTCATCGTCGTGATGGGATGATGCGGACCCCAGCATGGGCGGAGGCCTTACTTGCACCTGCTGCGCACTCTGCGTCAGCTAGCGCCAATCTCGCCTCAAGTAATCCGTGGGCTCCCACCGACTCGCATCGCGGGGTCTATGCCGAGCGCGATCATGGAAAGAAGGAGTTCGAACTCATCAGCCAATTCCAGACTATTGGCCGACTCGGGCAGAAACGGCGCGGAATTCCGTATCGAATCCCTTGCGCCGACCAGGCTCGCCAACACCTGCTTCGAAACCACGTATTCGTCGGCAAGCAGAGAGGCCTTTCTGCTGATGTGCGCAAACAGCAACGAGAACGCCTCAGCATCAAAGACCTCCGCCGCTCGCAAGCGATGCACCGATCGCTCGAAAAGCTCATTGAGTTCCAGGTCGAATTCGTGCATCTCTTTGCCTTCGCTTCGGTTGCGCATAGGGTTGCCACCAGCGCGCACGGGGCCGTTTTTGGCATACTCGGCGCCATCGATTTCGCATGGACACTGAGAAGAATGACGGACGATAGAAGTTGGTACGGGCCGACAATAGCGATACTGTACTCGCTGCTTTTCGTAAGGGATCTGGAAAAGCATCTCCCGAGAACTTTGCACATGGCCCGGACAGGCTTCGGCAAGTTCTCGCCCGAAGATGTGAAGCTAGCCATCGAGAGGGTGCTGAACTCTTCGGTCGACCTAGCTGAACTGGCCGACGGATTGGGCGACCTGCCTTATTCCAACGCAACTCTTCGTGAGTATTTCGCAAAGGTCTTGCAGAACCTCTAGGCGGGCGACAAGGCGCAACCGGGGATGGCAAGGGGACGTGCGAGGGGAAAAATTCGCAGCCCCGGACCAAACCAGGCGATCAATCCGGAAGGTGCTCCAGGACCTTCGAAAAATATCGGCGGATATCCTCGTCCGAGTGAAGGACACCTTCGAGCTTTGTCAGATCCTCCGATGAGTTGAGCGCCATCTCAATCGCGTGCCGCATCTCCTCCGGGGAAAAAATAATCCCCTCCCCATTCTTCACCTTGGCAAGAGTTCTTGGAAAGAAGCTTTCGAGATCTCTAACACCGATAAGACCATACACCAGCAAGGTAAAGATCCCTCGCCATCTTTCTTCAGTGCGCATCACCACCTCCCGTCCGTTAAATTACGGCCACAAATGAATGACTGGGCTTCATTCCCGGAACCATGCCGACTCGAAGCTGCGCTCCGGATTCCGGACGAGAAAATCAGCGGAGTAGGATCTGGCGAAGTCCAGCCAAGCATCGAAGCCTGCAAACTCTCGGTAATATCTAAATCTCTCGTCGGATTCCCAAGGATTTGCAAGCACCACCCTGGAACCGCCGTCTGCGACGAAATAGGCAAGCAAATCCTGCTGCACAGCCTGCGCGAAAGGCACCAGGGCCAATCCGAACATGTCCAGTGATTCCTGGGCCGCCCAAGCCAGATTGCCAGAGAATATCCATGGCGGAAGGCCCGGTATGGCTGCGACATCCGGGGGGCATGCATCCACGAGAGCTCTGTACGCGGCGGGATAGATAAATCCGACCGGCAGTTCACTAACCGCAAGGTAGTGGCGATTTTCCATGAGCCGGCCGCCTGAGCAAGGCCGAGTCGCAAAGCGGATTCGGCTTGAATGAATCGTCAGGCCTTAGCTTGCCCTGGCAGCACGTGAGAGCGCAACTCTTGATCAAGCCAATGGCTGACGCTGAAATAGCGCGGCAGCTGACCAGCCACGCTGCGTGAAGCCTCGCGTTATATCCGCCAGGTCTCCGAAGCCGTACTCGCTGGCGCCCGACATCGCGCGTGGCGCCTCCCGCATCCACGTGTTTCGGGGGCGCGATGGAAGCGCTGTCTCAGGCCGACTTGGCCGAACCGTCATGAGGAACGCCCGAATGAGGATCGGATCCGAGTATAGGAGAAGGCCGGATTCGGGTTCGCCACGCCATACTGCCGCTAGCAACGCCTGCAGAATCAAGACGGCTCAAATAATCAGTTCGAAAGGCCCCGCAAAATCCTGGAGAAAAAGTCCCGAAGAACCTCGTCTGAATGCGGCAATCGCCCCCAAGCCTGCAGGTCTTCCGAAGATCGAAGCGCTTCCTCTATGGCAAACTTCAACTCCTCCGGAGAATAGATGATGCCAGATCCGGTTTTGACCATATGCAGAGTTTTGGCGTACTGATCATCCCAAGACCGTACAAAATTGAGCGTGTAGAGAAGCAGAATCATCGGCCCTCTCCATTTCGTGTCACCCATGATCAGCTTCCCCTATTTCAATTCGAGTTTTGCGAACGCCCATCAAGCCTACACCGATCGACTCCAGGCACTGCCTCCCGACATACATTTGCCCACACGATCAAGCGCTTGCGCATGAGACAAAAAAAATCGAGCCGCCGGTCGCGCCCGACACCCAGCGCTCGGACCTCGCAGAACTCCAAATGATGGTCAGCGAAGAACAGCGCCACCTCCCGCGATTCCAGCCGGCGCCCCACCCTCACCCCGTCGCACGCAGCAAGTAAGGCCCCGTCCGACTGGCGCCGATCCGCGCAACCTCCTCAGGCACCCCAGCCGCCACGATCGCCCCACCCTCCTCGCCCGCGCCCGGCCCCATATCGATCACCCAATCGCTATCGGCCACCACCCGCATCTCGTGCTCGATCACCACCACGGTGTTGCCGCCGTCGACCAAGCCGTGCAACTGCGCCATCAGCTTGTCGACGTCCGCCGCGTGCAGGCCGGTGGTCGGCTCGTCGAGCACGTACAAGGTATGCCCGCGCTGGCTGCGGTGCAGTTCGGTCGCGAGCTTGATGCGTTGGGCTTCGCCGCCGGAGAGTTCGGTCGCCGGTTGGCCCAGGCGCAGGTAGCCCAGGCCGATGTCGCGCAGCACGGTCAGCGGGCGGACGATGCTGTCTTCGTCGTGGAAGAACGCCAGCGCTTCGGCCACGGTCATCGCCAGCACTTGCGCGATGTTGCGTTCGCGCCAGGTCACTTCCAGGGTTTTTTCGTTGTAGCGCTGGCCGTGGCAGGTCGGGCACGGGGCGTAGACGGTCGGCATGAACAGCAGTTCGACCTGGACGAAGCCTTCGCCTTCGCAGGTTTCGCAGCGGCCCTTGGCGACGTTGAAGGAGAAGCGGCCGGCGTCGTAGCGACGCGACTTGGCCAGTTGGGTCTGGGCGAACAGCTTGCGCACCGGATCGAACAGGCCTGTGTAGGTGGCGAGGTTGGAGCGCGGGGTGCGGCCGATCGGTTTCTGGTCGACGTTGACCAGGCGCTTGATCGCGTCGGCGCCGCGGCCCAGGCGCCCGGCGGTGGGGCGCACTTCGCTGGGTTGCGGCGGGCCGTCGTCGCTGGCTTCGTCTTCGGGCTCGTGGCCCAGGCGCGCGCCCATCAGTTCGACCAGGGCCTGGCTGATCAGGCTGGATTTGCCCGAACCCGATACGCCGGTGACGGCGGTCAGCACGCCGAGCGGGATGCGCGCGTCGATGCCGTGCAGGTTGTTGCGGTGGATGCCGTGCAGTTCCAGCCATTGCGCCGGCGCGCGCCGCGCCTGGGCGCGCTCGCGGGTTCGTTCGCCGAACAGATAGCGCGCGGTCTGCGAATTCGCGACCGTGCGCAGGCCGTCCGGCGGGCCGCTGTAGAGCACTTGCCCGCCCTCCTCGCCCGCGCCGGGGCCGACGTCGACGATCCAGTCGGCGCGCCGCATCATCTCCAGATCGTGCTCGACCACGAACACCGAGTTGCCGGTGCCCTTGAGCTGGTCCAGCGCGTGGTGCAGCGCTTCGCTGTCGGCCGGATGCAGGCCGGCGGAGGGTTCGTCGAGCACATAGACCACGCCGAACAGATTGGAGCGGATCTGGGTCGCCAGACGCAGGCGCTGCAGTTCGCCGGGCGACAGCGTCGGCGTGGTCCGGTCGAGCGCGAGGTAGCCCAGGCCCAGCGCCTGCAGCGCGGCGATGCGCTCGACCAGATCGTGGGCGATGCGTTGCGCGGCGATGCGCTTTTCCTCGGACAGGTCCGGCGTGCGGCGCACGTCGGTGCCGCCGGCATGGGCGGAACCGCCGCGGGCGACGCGGCGCGCGGTGTCGCCGCGGCTGGCGGCGCGGCTGCGGGTGGCGCCGCGCGCCGGCGCGTCGAAACGACCGGCCGCGGCCGGCGCCAGGGTCTGCGCGATCGCGTTCAACGACAGCCGCGACAGGCTGCCGATGTCGAGGCCGGCGAAGGTCACCGACAGCGCTTCGGGTTTCAACCGGCGCCCGTCGCACACCGGGCAGGCCGCGCCGGTCATGAAGCGGGCCACGCGCTTCTTCATCAGCGCGCTCTGGGTGGTGGCGAAGGTGTGCAGGATGTAGCGGCGCGCGCCGGTGAAGGTGCCCATGTAGCTGGGCTCGGCCTTGCGCCGCAGCGCGGCGCGGGTCTGCGCCGGGGTCATGCCGGCGTAGACCGGCGCGACCGGCTGCTCTTCGGTGTAGAGGATCCAGTCGCGGTCTTTCTTCGGCAGCTCGCGCCAGGGGATGTCGACGTCGTAGCCCAGCGTCACCAGGATGTCGCGCAGGTTCTGCCCGTGCCACGCCGGCGGCCACGAGGCGATCGCGCGTTCGCGGATGCTCAGCGACGGGTCCGGCACCATCGAGCGCTCGGTCACTTCGTAGACGAAGCCCAGGCCATGGCAGTTCGGACACGCGCCCTGCGGCGTATTGGGCGAGAAGTCCTCGGCGTACAGCATCGGCTGGTTCGCCGGATAGGTGCCGGCGCGCGAGTACAGCATGCGCAGCAGGCTCGACAGCGTGGTGACGCTGCCGACCGTGGAGCGGACGTTCGGCGTGCCGCGCTGTTGTTGCAGCGCGACCGCCGGCGGCAGGCCCTGGATCTCGTCGACGTCGGGCACGCCGACCTGGTCGATCAGCCGCCGCGCATACGGCGACAGCGATTCCAGGTAACGGCGCTGGGCCTCGGCGAACAGCGTGCCGAAGGCGAGCGAGGACTTGCCCGAGCCGGAGACGCCGGAGAACACCACGAACGCGTCGCGCGGGATGCGCACGTCGACGTCCTTGAGGTTGTGTTCGCGGGCGCCGCGCACGCGGACGAAGGCGGCGTCGCCGGTTTGCGGGGAACGGGAATTGGAGGCCATGGGCGGTGGCGCGACAGCGCGTTGCATCGGGGGCGCATAGTGTGGACCCAACGACGTCGACGCGGCATCGCGCCGTGCCCTTTCACGCCGCCGAACGCGCCTCGCCGGACGCGACCTGGCCCAGGATCGTCGCCAGCGCGCGGCATCCGGCCTCGTCCAGCGGCAGCACCGGATGCCGCGGCGCGCCGACGTCGAGCCCCTGCAAGCGCAAGCCGGCCTTGACCGTTTTCGGCAGCCCGCCCTTGAGGATGAACTGCAGCAGCGGCAGTTGCCGGTAGAACGTCTGGCGCGCGGCGGCCAGATTGCCGGAGCGCACCGCGGCGTACAGGCTCAGGGTCTGCTCGGGGATCAGGCAGGCGGCGGCGGTGCACCAGCCGGTCGCGCCGGCGGCGAAGGCTTCCAGCGCCAGCGGATTGCTGCCGTTGAAGAACGGCACCGTGCCGCCCGACAGCTCGTGGATGCGGTGCATGCGCTGGATGTCGCCCGAGCTCTCCTTGATCATGCAGACGTTGTCGATCTCGCGGACCATGCGGATCATCAGCTCCGGCGACATGTCGATGCCGCTGGTGGCCGGATTGTTGTAGGCCATGATCGGCAGCCGCGTGGCCGCGGCGATGCGCGCGTTCGGCGACAGCCTCTATTTCGACGCGCAGATCCCGCACCGGGTCCGCAGCGCCGGCGCGCAGCAGGCGCAGGTGCTGATCGTCGTGCACGATGCGCAGGCGGAGGCGGAGCGCGACTGAAGCGCGGCGGCGGGACGACGGCGGCGCGTCGGCGGCTTCGCGACATGTCCGCTGAGACTCGCGCGGCCTTGCTTCACCCGCGCGATGTCGCGGCGCTCAATCGCAAGCGCCGCCGGCGCCGACCGGGCGCTTGAACATCAACATGAAAGCGTCCAGCCGCGCACCGCTTTCCCGCCCGGCGAGCTTCAAGGCCAGCGCGCCGGGTTCCAGCAGCAGGTTGTCGCCGCCTTGCGCGATGCGCCAGGTCCACTCCGCGCCGTTGGGCAGGTTCCAGGTCTGCGCCGGAGCGTAGGCCGAATCCTGCGGCCGCTGATAGGACAGATAGAAGCTGTCGGCCGACGGGTTCGGCGCCTGGGTCCTGCCGAGCAGCGCATAGCAGCCGCGCACCGGAACCGGCAGGCGGTAGCTGGCCACGCCGGTGTTGGCCGCACTGCCCTGCGGCAAGCCGACCGCGTGGCCTGACACCGCGCGGATGTCGGGCGTCTCGACGAAACCGTCGGCGATCTCGCTGGCGCCGTAGCTGGGCGGCAACTTGTTCCGGCCGACCTTGCTCAGCCACAGGTATTCGAGCTTCGCCCCCGGTTCGCGCGCGTACACGCGCAAGGTGTGGGTCGCGTCGCCGGACAGCGCGAACGCGGTCGCGGCATGGGTGGGGCCGGCGCTGACCGGTTCGTAGTTCCAGACGTTGCGGCCGGTCAGGTGCCAGTCCAGCAGCGGCCCGCCGTCGATCTGGACATAGAAGCTGTCGTCGTTGGCCGATTGCGCGAACGCGGCGCCGCCCAGGGCGTAGTCGCCTTTTTGGCCCGAGGCGATGTCGAACGTCCAACTGGCGACATTGGCCGGCGCATAGCCGGCGGTACTGACCAGATGATCGCCGAAGGCGCCCGCGTCCGTCCGCCGCGTCATGCTGCCGGACAGGGTCGCCGCCGAGGGTTTGAACATGAAACCCAGCACCTCGTTGCCGGCGTTCACCGTCGGCGCGACCCGGCCCGACGCCGTCGGCCGCGGAAACTCGCACGCGGTCCGGTACAGCAGAAGATCCGAAGCGGGCGGCAGGATTTCCGAGCCGTCTTGCGTCGTCCTGGCTGTATCGCCTTTCGACGGCAGCGTTTCCCAACGCAGGTAGTAGTGGAGCCTCGACAGGACCGGGTAGTTGTGCACTTCGGCCGGCGGCGGATAGACGATGGGGCTGCGCCGCACCAGCATCTTGGCCGGGGTCGGCTCCGGCGTTTGGTAGGTGCTGGCCGAATCGTTGCTGTCGCCGGTGGCCGGTCCGCTGACGCACAACGGGGTGTTGGGCGCGGTGTAGATCAAAATCGAGCCCGGCGGCGAAAACAACGGGGTCAGGGTCGTGTCGTCGATGATGTACGGGCCGCTGCTCGGATCCTTACCGTTCGATGTCTCGATCTGCACGTCGACCGTGCTCACGCCGTCCAGCGGATCGTCCGTGGCGAAACTGTTGTCGGCCTTGTTGGCTTCGCTACTGATCGTGCCGCCGCCGCTGAACTGCCAGCGCGAGACCGAACGGGTCAGCTGCACGCTGCGCCAGGCGCCGGTCGCCGCGACCGGACGCGCGACATGGATCTGCGATTTTCCGCCGGCGTCGTACTTGTGGTACGCGAGCATCGGCACGCCGTTGCGATCGAACGACAGCGCCGGCTGGCCGTTGGCGAGGCCGCCCTTGCGCGGGATGTCGTCGACCGTCGTCAGCGTCGTGGCGGGCGTCACCGGCAACGCCACGGATCGACCGAACGCGTCGGTCCAGTTCGCCAGATCGGCGGTGCGCATGTAGGACAGCCGATAGTTGTCTTCGGCCAGACCGATGTCGCCCTTGTCGGTCAGCCCGCGCCACATGAAGAAGCAATGCAGGTAGCCGCCGTGGGCGACGCATTCGGGATAGGCGCTGTACGCGCCGCTCCACGAAAACAGCGCGGGGCCTCCGGTCGCCGAGGAAAAGGTGCGGGTCGCGGCGTCGTAGCGCGCCAGGTACAGGCTTCCGGCCTTGAGGCCGACGTCGCTGTGGTTGCGATAGGAAAACAGGAACTCGCCGTTCGGGCCGGTCAGGAAGGTCGGATAGGTCAAGCGGGTTTCCTGCGCGGGGTTCAGCACGCTCGCAACCCGCTGCATGAAGCCCGCGCCGATCTGCGCAGCCGCCGTCATCGGCTGCGCGGAGCGGTAATAGATCATCGTATCGGAGTAGTGCATGTTGCCCGACAAGTGCACGTAACCGGCCGAATCGATCTTCACCGCCAGATAGTTGTGGCTGTCCCAGCCGACCGCGCGGGTGTCGCTCAGCGTGGTGCGGGACCAGGTATCCGAATCGAGATCGCGGGCCGCGAGCGTGATGCGCCGGTCGACGCCGTTGTAATAGGCCGCGAGCTGGAACGTCTGCGTGGTGACCAGGGCGAAGCCGACCGGATGCCCGGACCACACCGTGTCGACCGGCGTGGCCAGGCGCTGGTTCTTGCCGAGCACATCGTCCGGGAAGTCGCCGCTCGCCGAAGCGGATGCGGCGAACAGGCCGGCGCACAGCGCCGCCGCCAGTACCCGCCACCGACGGCGGACGGATCGATGACGCGTCATGCAACACCTCCCTGGCGATCGTGCCGGTCGCGGGCGGCGAACGCCCGTCCTCGCTCGATACTATGCCAGCCGGCGCCCGAACGACCGCACCGCGGCCCGCGGCGATGCCGCGCCGGCCCGGTTCAGCGCTGCGACCGCGCTTTCGCGGCCGCCGCCCGACGCGGCGGGCGCGCCGGCGCCGCGGTCCCGCAACCTTGCGCATCGCCCGCGCAACAGTTGCGGGTGAGGAAGGCGATCAGCTCGTTCATCGCGGAAAAATCGGCGCGGTAATTGACGTAACGGCCTCGCGCTTCGCCGAGGATCAACCCCGCGGCGACCAGTTCCTTGAGATGGAACGACAGCGTGGCGCCGGGCATCGACAGCGCCTGCGCCAGTTCGCCGGCCATGCGGCCGCCGTGCCCGGCTTCCACCAACTGCCTGAAGATCGCCAAGCGCGAAGCGTGGCCCAGCGCGGCCAGCGACCGGCTTGCGTTCAATATTTCCATATTTCTAGAATAGTAGAACAACAGACCGCGAGCAATCCGCCATGACCCCGCCGCCCCTGCCCCTGCTCGACCCCGCCGCGCTGCAGATCCCCGAGCCCGCCCGCCTCGGCGCCGCCGCGCACGCGCCGCGCATCCTGATCCTGTACGGCTCGCTGCGGCCGCAGTCCTACAGCCGCAAGCTGGCGTTGGAGGCGCAGCGGCTGCTGCAGCGCTTCGGCGCCGACGCACGCGTGTTCGATCCGCACGAACTGCCGATGCTCGACAGCGTCGCGGCCAGCCATCCCAGGGTGCAGGAGCTGCGCGAGCTGTCGCGGTGGTCCGAAGGCCAGGTCTGGGTCAGCCCGGAGCGGCACGGCGCCGTCACCGCCGTGTTCAAGAACCAGATCGACTGGCTGCCGCTGGAAGACGGCAGCGTGCGCCCGACCCAGGGCCGCACCCTGGCGGTGATGCAAGTCTGCGGCGGATCGCAATCGTTCAACGTGGTCAACGCCTTGCGCGTGCTCGGGCGCTGGATGCGCATGATCGTCGTGCCGAACCAATCGTCGGTGGCGAAGGCGTGGCAGGAGTTCGACGAGGACGGGCGAATGAAACCTTCGTCCTACTACGACCGGGTGGTGGACGTGATGGAGGAACTGGTCAAGTTCACCCTGCTCACCCGCGGCCACAGCGATTACCTCACCGATCGCTACAGCGAGCGAAAGAACGACGCGGCCGCGCATCGGCTCGCCGCCGCGGCGGGCGCCATCGAAGCGACCACGGCGAACGCAACGACCCTGCCTGCATCCGCTCCCGCACCGACCGCCAAAACCGCCTGCTGCGCGGGCGCTTGCACCTGAGGCTCGTATGCGCGCCGTCATCTATCACAACCCCGACTGCGGGACCTCGCGCAATACGCTGGCGCTGATCCGCCATGCCGGCATCGAGCCGCAGGTGATCGAGTATCTGCGCCATCCGCCCGAACACGGCCGCCTGCTCGAACTGATCGCGGGCGCCGGGCTGAGCGTGCGCGAGGCGATCCGCACCAAGGGCACGCCGTATTTCGAACTCGGGCTGGACGACCCCGACGCGACCGACGCTGCCCTGATCGATGCGATGCTCGCCCATCCGATCCTGATCAACCGCCCCTTCGTGCAGACCGATCTGGGCATCCGCCTGTGCCGGCCTTCGGAAGCGGTGCTCGCGCTGCTGCCGCCGATCGTCGCCCCGTTCGCCAAAGAGGACGGCGAAATCGTCATCGACGGGCACGGGCGACGCCCGCTGCGCGAAGAACCGTGAGCGCAATGGGCGCGGCCGGCGCGGTCGACGTCCCACGGACCAGCCGCTGCCACGGAGGCATGCGCCACGCGCGCTTGAGATGGCCGGCCCTCGCGGTCCACGCCGCACCGGCATATCCGCCGACGCCTGCGTTGCGGCAGCGGCGATCGATGCGCATGTCCGCGGTCTCGCGATAGCGCTACCCCTGCTCACGTCGCCGCCAACCCGCCGACGGATCCTCGCTGCCCTGTTCGTATTCGAACGGCCATTGCATGTGCGCCGCACCTGACCGCATTCGATCCGGCCGCGATTCGTTGTACGGCCGTGAGTTTTCGCCGACGCATCGCCGACGCATCGTTAACCGATCAGCCCGCACTGTCTGGATAAGCATCCGATATTCGTCGCCCCGCTACGCCGCGCGTGCACGCTCGTGGGTTCGCGCCCGCGCGGCGTCGTGGCGAACGCACGCCGCACCCGGAACCGGGCGCTCCGCCGGACTTCGAGGCTCTGCCGGTCGCTCGAGCCACCTCATAGCCAGCCGCTACAGGATCGTCCCCATGGCCAGCAAATCCCGCTCCACGCCACGTCACCTCGGCGCCGCCAGCAAGACAGGCAAGCGCTCGCCCGCAGACGCGAACGCCGCACGATCGACCGCGACGCACGACTCGACGAAAGCGCCGGATCGCCGCCCCGCCGCCGGCAAGCGCGCTGATTCGCGCGGCACTGGCGACGAACTGCACCAGCAAGCCGCTGGCGAACACCAGACCTTGACCACCAATCAAGGCGTGCCGTTGTCGGACAACCAGAACTCGCTGCGCGCGACCGAGCGCGGTCCGACCCTGCTGGAAGACTTCATTCTTCGCGAGAAGATCACCCACTTCGACCATGAGCGGATTCCAGAGCGCATCGTCCACGCGCGCGGTTCGGCCGCGCACGGCTACTTCGAGCTAACCCGTTCGCTCAAGAAGCACACCACCGCGCGCATTCTGACCGAAGTCGGCGAGCGCACTCCGGTGTTCGTGCGTTTTTCCACCGTGGCCGGCGGCGCCGGCTCGATCGACACCCCACGCGATGTGCGTGGGTTCGCGGTCAAGTTCTACACTCAGCAAGGCAACTGGGATCTGGTCGGCAACAACATTCCGGTGTTCTTCATCCAGGATGCGATGAAGTTCCCGGACGTGGTGCACTCGGTCAAGATGGAGCCCGACCGCGGGTTTCCCCAGGCCGCCAGCGCCCACGACACGTTCTGGGACTTCATCTCGCTGACGCCCGAAGCGATGCACATGATCATGTGGGCGATGTCCGACCGCGCCATCCCGCGCTCGTTGCGCATGATCGAAGGCTTCGGCGTGCACAGCTTCCGGCTGGTGGACGCGAAGGGGCGATCCACCTTCGTCAAGTTCCACTGGCGGCCCAAGCTCGGCCTGCAGTCCACGCTGTGGGACGAGGCGGTCAAGCTCGCCGGCGCCGATCCCGACTTCCACCGGCGCGACCTGTTCGAAGCCATCGAACGCGGCGATTACCCCGAGTGGGAACTGGCGGTGCAGCTGTTCGACCAGGAACAGGCCGATGCGCTGCCGTTCGACCATCTGGACCCGACCAAGCTCATTCCCGAGGAAACCATCGGCCTGACCGTGATCGGCCGCATGGTGCTGGACCGCTGGCCGGACAATTTCTTCGCCGAAACCGAGCAAGTGGCGTTCTGCCCCTCGCACGTGGTTCCGGGCATCGATTTTTCCAACGATCCGCTGCTGCAGGGGCGTCTGTTCTCTTACCTGGACACCCAGCTCTCGCGCCTGGGCTCGCCCAACTTCCACCAACTGCCGATCAATGCGCCCAAGTGCCCGTTCGCGAACCTGCAGCGCGATGGCCATATGCAGATGGGCGTGCCCAAGGGCCGGGTCAACTACGAGCCCAGTTCGCTGGACCCGACTTCGCCGCGGGCGACGCCGTCGGGCTTTCGCAGTGCGGCGATCGCCGCCGACGACGGCGTCAAGGGACGCGTGCGCCCCGCCAGCTTCGCCGACCATTACAGTCAGGCGCGGCTGTTCTTCCGCAGCCAGACCCCGCCCGAACAGGCCCACTTGGCTTCGGCCCTGGTGTTCGAGCTGTCGAAGGTGCAGACGCCGCACGTGCGCGAGGCCATCGTCGGACATCTGCGCCACGTCGATCCGGATCTGGCCCGGCGCGTGGCCGACGGACTGGGCCTGCAACGGCTGCCGCCCGCGCCGCCGGCCGCCGTGGAGCCGGTCGACCTGCCGCTGTCGCCGATGCTGCAATTGATCGGCAAACGCAAAGACACCCTCGCCGGACGCTGCGTCGGCGCGCTAGTGGACGAAGGCTCGGACGCGGCCCTGATCGCGGGCTTGCGCGAGGCGGTGGAAGCGGCCGGCGCCCAGTTCAAGATCGTCGCGCCCAAGCTGGCCGGGGCCAAGCTCAGCAACGGCCGTTCGCTGCCGGCCGACGGCCAGCTTGCGGGAACGCCGTCGCTGATCTTCGACGCGGTTGCCGTGGTGCTCTCGGACGCGGCCGCGGGACGGCTGGCGAACGAAGCGGCGGCGCTGGATTTCGTCCGCGACGCGTTCGGCCACCTCAAGGCATTCGCGGTCGACGCGGGCGGACGCGCGCTGTTGCGCGCCGCGGGCATCGAGGCCGATGCCGGCGTGGTCGCCGCGCAACGCGCGGACGCCTTCGTCAAGCTGGCCAAGAACCGCCAGTGGGACCGCGAGCCGACGCTGCGGACCCTGGCCTGACACCGCGCGGCGCGGCCGGCGTGCGCGGTCGGCTGCGCCGGCCCTGGAAGCACGCCCCGCGCCGATGCTTAGCCCATGCCTGAAGGCCCCACGATCGTCATCCTGAAAGAAGAAGCCGCGGCGTTCGACGGACGCGTGGTGGAGCGCGTGGCCGGCAACAGCACCCAGGACATCCAGCGGATGCGCGGCCGCAGAATCCGCGCGATCCGCTCGTGGGGCAAGCATTTCCTGCTCGAGTTCTCCGGCTTCAGCCTGCGCGTGCACCTCATGCTGTACGGCAGTTACCGCATCAACGAACGGCGCGAGGCCGCGCCGCGCCTGAGCCTGCAGTTCGCCGGCGGCGACGAACTGAATTTCTACGCGTGTTCGGTCAAGTTCATCGAAACGCCGCTGGACGAGGTCTACGACTGGTCGGCCGACGTCATGAACCCGCATTGGGACCCGAAGTCCGCGCGCGCGAAGCTCAAGCAGATGCCGCAGGCGCTGGCCGCCGATGCGTTGCTGGACCAGAACGTGTTTTCCGGTGTCGGCAACATCATCAAGAACGAGGTCCTGCACCGGATCCGCCTGCATCCCGAGAGCCCGATAGGCGCGCTGCCGCCGCGCAAGCTCGGCGAGCTGATCGCCCAGGCCCGCGACTACAGCTTCGACTTCTATCGCTGGAAGAAGGCTTACGAGCTCAAGCGGCACCTGCAGGTGCACACCAAGACCCACTGCCCGCGCGACGGCGCCCGGCTGAGCTTTCGCAAGCATCTCGGGCGCTACAAGCGACGCGCGTTCTTCTGCCCGCTGTGCCAGCGACTGTACGCGCCCGCGACGGACGCCGCCGGCTAGCGCACGGCCCGCCGCCTTTGTCGATCGCATCCTTCGGCGAAACCGCCCGGGCGCCCGGCGCGCGGGCGGCCCACATCTCCGCCATTCGAGCGCGGACGGCAACCGCCTGGGCGAGCCGCCAGCGTGAGCGGTTTCCTACTTCGGCGCTGAACGGTTAAGCGCCGGCGGCGAATGAAACATCGTCGCGCGCGAATGCCGCTTTATTCACGTTTCGGCGACTTCGCGCTGCTTACGGTCGCCCACCTGGGGGGACATCCTCTTCAACGCTAAGGAACGCTCACGATGGGTATGCAAGCTTTCGAGACCACGCAAGAAATCGCATTGGTAGTGGACGCCGACGCCGAACTGGCGCATTGGCGTTCCGGCTTTCGCGAATTGCCGCATTGCCGGTCGCTACGCTGGGATGAGGTCAAGCCGGCGCTGAAGCTCGGCATCGATGCCTGCCTCAAGGCCAATGGCCGCGACCTGACCGAAATGGTCGAGGAACTGGAGACCCGTTACCAACGCACCGGCAACGAATCGCGCCTGAGCTGGAGCCAGGCGCGCGAAATCGTCGCCATCGTGTGGGTGCGCATCTGGGAGCAAAGCAGGAGCCGGCCTGCGACCGCGGCGCTGGCGCCGGTTCCGGCCGGCAGGATGTCGATGGGCCTGCGCGCCCGCTGATCCAGGCAGGACGATCGCGTTGCGGCGCCGGCGACCGGCGCCGCGGCGCATGGCGGTCCCCGCACGCCGCGAGGATGGCCGGGTTTCAGCGCTCGCCGTCCCCGCCGGGCGCGTCGCCTTCGGACTCGCCCGCGCTGGTTGCGGCATACCAGGCGGCGTAAGGGCTGCGCTGGACCGTGCGCCGGTTGTAGTCGGGCGCTCCGTCGGTCCACCACACCGGGCCGCGCTCGCCGAGCGCGCGTTTGGCCTGATCGACGCGCCGGCGCGCTTCGCGCAGCGCGTCGGCCCGCCCCGCCGCGGCGGCGACCGCGCGCCGGGCCGCCATCAGATCGCCGACCGCCTGCGCCTTCTGCGTCGCCGACAGATGCGGCGACGTCGCCCGCCACAGCCGGCCTCTGACCACGATGTAGCGTCCGTCCGGCGTGGTCAGCACGCGCGGCCGCCTCAGCGCTTCAGATCCACTTCGCCGACCTTGTCGGCGTATTCGCGCTTGGGATCCATGCCCAGCAACAGCTTCATGCCGGCGAGCAGGCTGTTTTCGTTCAACCAGACCTCCGCGCTGCTCGCATCGAACCGCAGCAACGCCAAGTTCGGATCGTCCTTGCCGCCCTCGTACCAGGCCGCGATGAACGGGTTCCACAAATGGTCGATCACGGCGCGATCGATGTCCAGGTGCAACTCGCCCTCGATGCTCGCGAACACAGAGTGATCCTTCGCCACGAACGCCGCGACGGCGCGGGCCGGCCGCTCCAGGCGGCGGACCAGTTCGTTGTCGCGCGCGGTGAAGATCCACAGCGGCGAGCGGTCGCCCTCGGCCAGCGCGGTCATCGGCCGGCTGTGGCCGTTTTCGCCTTCGACGCCCAGCATGATCGTGCGGTCGTCGTGCAGGTGCTTCCACAGTTTGCGTTCCAGCGCTTGGGAATCGGTCATGTCGTTCTCCTGAAAGCGCCGGCAGACGGCTCTATCGCATGTCCAGGCTGCCTGGGCGCGTGGTGGGATGGGTCTGAAACGGACACCACGAGACTGGCAGCGGCGGCGTTAACGGCGCGCCTGAGCCGCGCGAAGAGGGCGCAAACCTCGCGCTCGCACGGCCGGCGGCGAACCCGAGCGCGATCGGGTTGCGCCGAGTCCCGTCGATGGCGCGCCGCCGCCCGCTCAGGCGCGCTTGGTCGCCCGCGAACGCGCCGCCGGCTTGGCCGGCTTCTTCTTCGCAGCCTTGGCGGTCTTGGCCGCGCGCTTGCCGGCCGCCTTGGCCGGCGCTGCGGCGCCTTTCTTCGCCAGGCTGCGCTTGAGCAGCTCGGCGAAGTCGATGACGTTGGTCGCGGCGTTCTCCGGCAATTTGGATTCGTCGGCCTGCTTGCCGCGCACCACCTTCTTGGCCTTGACCCGTTGCTCGATGACCTTGTGCAGGCGCTGGCGGAAGTCGTCCTTGTAGGATTCGGGTTTCCACGGCGCGGTCATGGATTCGATCAACTGCTGCGCCATTTCCACCTCGCGCGCGGAGATCTTCCATTTCGCCAGGCCGCCTTCGGGCAGCTTGTAGTCTTCCGGGTCGACCAGTTCCTGGGCGTAGCGCAGGATCAGCAGGACCAGCGCGTTGCCCTTGGGCGCCAGCGCGGCCAGGTATTCGCGGGTGCGGATGACCACCCGGCCGATGCCGACCTTGCCGGTTTTCTCCAGCACCTCGCGCAACAGCACATAGCCCTTCTCTGCCTTCTTGCCCGGCTCCAGGATGTAGGGCTTGTCGTAGTACTCGCTGCCGATCAGGGCCGCATCGACGAAGGCATCGATGTCGACGGTTTCGGTGTGGTCCGGCGCGGCGGCCGCGATGTCGGCCGCTTCCAGCACCACGTAACTGCCCTTGTCGTATTCGAAGGCCTTGACGATCTCCTTCCACGGCACTTCCTCGCCGGTCTCCTCGTTGACCCGCTCGTAGCGGATCGGCGCCTTGTTGCGGCTGTCGAGCATGCGGAAATGCAGGTCGACCCGGCGCTCGCCGGCCATCAGCTTGACCGGGATGTTGAGCAGGCCGAAGGAGATCGTGCCGGTCCAGATCGGGCGTGCCATGGTGCGGACTCCTGACAGTGGGCGGTGAAGTGGCCGGACTGTGCGCCGGCCCGGGTTCAATCGCGGTGAAAACGCGAGTGCGCTCAATCGTCCGGCCGCAGCCGCTGCAGGCGTTCGGCCAGGCGGTCCAGGTCCTGGCGCACCGCGTCGATCCCCGCCCATGGATGCCGGCGCAGGCGCTTGACCCGCGCCTGCGCGGAGCGGATGTCGAACGCGTGGCCGCTCTTGACCCGGCCCAGTTCCTCCCAGCGCAGCGGCATCGCCACCGGCGCGCCCTCGCGCGCGCGCAGCGAGAACGAGGCCACGCTGGTGGCGCCGCGGCCGTTGCGCAGGTAGTCGACGAATATCTTGCCGTTGCGGAATTTCTTGGTCGCGGTGGCGATGTACTTGAGCGGCTCCATCTGCGCCAGGGTCTCGGCGAAGCTGTGCGCGAACGGTTTGACCAGGTCCCAGTCGCAGCCGGGGTTCAGCGGCACCACCACATGCAGGCCCTTGCCGCCGGAGGTGCGCACGAACGACTGCAGTTCCAGCTTGGCCAGCAGCGAGCGCAACTGGCGCGCGGCGGCGATCACCTCCGTCCAGGGCACGCCGCTGCCGGGGTCGAGATCGAACACGATGCGGTCGGCGCGGTCGGGCCGCTGCGCCGTCGCGCCCCACGGATGGAACTCCAGTGCGTTGAACTGGACCAGGTTCATCAGTCCGGCCAGATCGCGCACCACCAGATAGTCGGCGCGCTGGCCCGATTCCTCTTCCAGGCTGACGCTGTCCACGTCGTCTAGCCCGGCGGTGTGGTGCTTCTGGAAGAAGCACGGCCGCGCCGCGCCCTGGGTACAGCGCACGATCGACAGCGGCCGGTCGACGATTTCCGGCAACAGCCAGTCGGCCATCGCCAGATAGTAGGCGGCGACGTCGCGCTTGCTCGCGCCGATGTCGGGATAGACCACGCGTTCGGGGCTGGTGAGGCGGAAGTCGTCGAGGTCGGCGGCAGCCTGGGACTTGCCGGTGCGCGTCTTGCCGGCTTTGGCCTTGCCGGCGCTGGCTTTGGCGGCCTTGCGGGTCATGGCGGTTCGCTTCGGTGGCGGTTCGGAGTTGGAGTTGGAGTTGGAGTTGGAGCGAAGCCGGGCCGCGGCGCCCGGACCGCGGTCGCGGTCGGCCAGCGCGGCGGGCGTCTTGTCCTCGCGCAACGTCTTGAACGAGGCCTGCCGCAGCAGGCCGTGGCCGCCGACGCCGCGATAGAACGCCTCGACCACCAATGCCGGCGCGAACCAGCGCGCCGCGCGCAGGTCGGTGTCGTGCGGCGGCACGTGCACCGTCGGCGCGGCGGCGCCCCTGGGCAGGCGCTTGCTGATCCGCGCCAGCAAGTCGGCGGAAAAACCGCTGCCCACGCGGCCCACGTAGGACCAGCCGTGCGCCGGGTCCGGCCGCGCCAGCAGCAACGCGCCGAACCCGCTGCGCGCGCCCTTCGGCGGCGTGTAGCCGACCACGGCGAATTCGTCGCTGGCCAAGCGCTTGCTCTTGCGCCACTCGTCGCTACGGCCGGGATGGTGGGCGCGGTCGGCGCGCTTGGACACGATGCCTTCGAAGCCCTGTTCGGCGGCCAGCGCGTAGGCGCGCTCGCCGTCGCCGAGGATGTGCGAGCTGTAGCGCAAATGCGGCCCGGCCCGCTGCAGCAGCTGTTCCAGCAGCGCCTTGCGTTGCAGCAGCGGTGCGGCGCTGAGGTCCCAGCCGTCCAGGTGCAGCAGGTCGAACACCACCAGCGACAGCGCGCCCTGTTTCTCGCCCGACAGCGTCGCCTGCAGCAGGTTGAAGTCCTCGCGCGCGCCGCGGCCGGCGATCAGTTCGCCGTCCAGCGCCGCGCTGTCCAGGCCCAACGCTTCGACCGCGGCGGCGATCTCGGGAATCTTCCGGGTCCACTCCAGCGCGTTGCGCGACCACAGCCGCGCGCGGCCGGCGGCGACGCCGACGCCGATCCGGTAACCGTCCCATTTGAGTTCGTGCAGCCATTGTTCGCCCGCAGGCGGCGCTTCGACCAAGCGCGCCAACTGCAGCTCGAACGCGCCGCCATCGAACGGCGCCCGCCGCGCGCCGGGCAGCTTGCGCGCCGCCGCGGCCCAGTCGCGGCGCCGCGCGCGCGCCGGCGCGACTTCGGCCAGGCGGCGCTTGCGCGGCTTGCCGCGGCCGGCGCGCTGCGCGTCGGCCGCCGGCGGCGAGGCGACGTCGGCGAGCAGGTCGTCGGCTTCGAGCGTGCCGGCGTATTCGTCGCGGTCCTTGAACAACAACCATTGCGGCTGGCGCGCGGGCTTGCCCGAACGCACCAGGTGCCAGCCGCCCTTGAGCTTGCGCCCGAACAGTTCGAAGCGCAGGTGGCCCTTGGCCAGTTGCGCCTGCGGATCGCCGTCGGTCGCCCACACCCCGGTGTCGAACCGCGCGACGTGGCCGCCGCCGTATTCGCCGTGGGGAATTTCGCCTTCGAAACCGGCGTAGCCGAGCGGGTGGTCCTCGACTTCCACCGCCATGCGCTTGACCGCCGGATCGTAGGACGGCCCCTTGGGCACCGCCCAGCTCTTGAGCGCGTCGCCGACCTGCAGGCGGAAGTCGTAGTGGCGATGGCTGGCGTGATGCAGCTGGACGACGAAAATCGCGCGCTCGCCGCGCGGCGGCGCGCCCGGTTCGGGCTCGCGGGTGCGGTCGAAGCGCCGCTTGCGCCGGTATTCGTGCAGGCTCATGCGCGCCGGTGCCGTTGCGTTCGCCGGCGCTCAGGCCGGCCAAGCCCGAGCGCGCCGCGGCGAAACGGCGGCGGCGATCGAAGCGACCGCGGTGAAGATCGGAGCGTAGCGCGGCATGTCGCATCCTCCACATCGCTGGGGCCGGAACGCGGCGCGAGCGGTCCGGCAGCGCGCCGGGCCGGGGCTTGCGGCGCCGTCGCCCCACGCTAGGCATCGCGGCGCTAGCGCCGCGTCGTCGCCGTCGGGCCGCGGCCTTGATCGCGCGCTAACGAATGCCTGCCGCCCGCGTCATTCCACCGGCGCGGCGGGATCGAGCAGATCGCGCGAACCGGCGCCAGCCTCGCCCGCGCGCAACAGATGCTGGCGGGTGCGCTCCGGCGCACCGGGGCGGGCCGACGCGGCCGCCGCGGCCGGCGCCGGCGCGGCCGCATCGGCCTGCAATGCCGCGGTCGCGGCGCGCAGCGCGGCGCTGCGCACTTGGTCGATATCGCTGCGGCGCTGGTCGATCCAGCCGCGCACGCGCACGCCGGCCTTGCCGTCGCCGCTGGAGACCAGCAAGACCTCGGCGTCGGGCTCGCGCAACACGCCGTCGACCGCTTCCACCCGCCTTCGGATCCGCGCCTGCGTCGCCTCCAGGGCGCCGTCGAACGGCGCGCTGAGGTCGAACTCGAAGCGCCGGCTCGGGTTCTGGCTGAAGTTGAGGATCACGCTCTTGAACACGATCGCGTTCGGCACCCGCAGCTGGTTGCCGTCCAGGGTCATCAGCACGGTCGCGCGCGCGGTCATCGCCATCACCAGCCCTTCGTGCTCGGCGATGCGGACATGATCGTGCGGGCGGAAAGGTTGGCGCAGGCTCAGCAGCACCCCGGCGATGTAGTTCTCGATGATGTCCTTGAACGCGAAGCCCAAGGCGATGCCGACCACGCCGGCGGTGCCCAGCAGCGCGCCGACGATCGCGGTGGCGTTCATCAGCTGCAGGCCCACGGCCAGGCCTAGCAAGGCGCAGCCGCCGCGCAGCGTGGTCGCCAGCAGGTTCTTGAGGAACGGGTTGGCGCCGGCCAGGCGGTCGATCAGCGCGCGCCGCGCCAGCCATCCGCCGAACCACCATGCCGCCAGGGTCAGCAGCAGCGCGAGCAGCAGCAGCGGCGCGGCGGCGACGAACCGGTAGAGCTCGGCCAGCAAGCGCCCGCGCACCGCGCTCCAGTCGAACGACGCCGCCGCCGGCACCGCCGCGGTGGCCAGGATCGACGCCGCGGCCGCGCCCGTCATCGCCCTGCCCTCACGCCTTCAGACCGCGCAGGTGCAGATGGTTCCAGGCCAGCCGCACGACCGCGCGCGCCTGCTGCCAATCCAGCCGGCTGAGGCCGCGGGTGCGGCGGTAGCAGGCCTCCAGTTCGTCTTCCATGTCGTCGATGCCGCGGCCGCGGCTGCGCATGAAGGCGTCCATGCCGAGCTTCACCGCCGGCTCGTAGTCGCCGTAGCGCAGCGCGCTGCCGCCGGGCAGGCCGCGGTAGTGGCCGCGCCAATAGCCCAATTCCGACTCCATGTCGATCACCTCCGGCGCCATGGGGTAAACCGATGCGCGCAGTTCGTCGATGCTGTGCGCGGCCTGCGCCACGCCGTCGCCGGCGGCGGTCTGGCCGGCGCGCTGCGACAAGCCCGGCCCCAGCGGCACGGCCGCCGGCAGCGGAATGAAATCGTTACGATCGAGCGGCAGCCTGTGCATTGAGCCTTCCTCGGTGACGCAGCCGATGCAGGAATGCGCGGCTCGCCACCAGGACCACGCAACTCCCGTGCCAGCCGCGCCGGCGGCCGCGCATCGCCATAAAAACTTGCGCGCTCACCGGGCTCGCGGGTTCGCCGCGGCCGGCGCAGCGAAACGTGACGGCGCAAATGTTTCATCACGCGCGAATCATTTTCCGCCAACACCCGCTTAACCGGCGCGGCGCTACGGTGCCCTGTGAGCGTCCCGCGCCCTGTCTCGCGATGGCTCAGCGCCCAGATAGGGCCAGCACCCAGACAGGGCCAGCCCCCAAACAGGGTTTCCCCAGACAGGATCGCCAGCCCGTGCCCAACGACCTCGCGTACACCGGTACGCCGGCATCGCCCGCCGGCGCCGCGCCGACGGTGCTGATCGTCGACGACGACCAGGACTTCGCCCGCTCCGCCGCGGACTTCGCCCGCTCGCACGGCTACACCCCGTATCTGGCGCATTCGCTGGAGCAGTCGCGCGGGTTCGCGCAACTTGCGCTGATGGACCTGTTGCTGCTCGACCTCGACCTGCCCGACGGCAGCGGCTTCGAACTGCTCGACGAAGACGCCCTGCCCGAGTCGGGCCAGATCGCCATCGTCACCGGGCATCCGTCGGTGGAAACCGCGGCGCGCGCGGTCGCGCGGCCGGTCATGGAGTACCTGGTCAAGCCGCTGGTGCCGGAACAGTTCGGCGAATTGCTCGACCGCGTCGCCGCGCGCGGACGCGAGGAACGCAGCGCCGATCCGCTCGGGATGATCGGGCGCTCGCCGCCGATGCAGCGGCTGGGCGCGGACCTGCGGCGGATCGCGCCCTCGACGCTGTCGGTGTTGCTGAGCGGCGAAAGCGGCACCGGCAAGGAACTGGCCGCGCGCGCCCTGCACCGCCTCAGCGGCCGCGGCGGCGCCTTCGTCGCGGTCAACTGCGGCGCGATCGCGCCGGACCTGCTGGCCAGCCACCTGTTCGGCCACGAACGCGGTAGCTTCACCGGCGCCGCGGGCCGCCACAGCGGCTATTTCGAGCAAGCGCACGGCGGTACGCTGTTCCTCGACGAAATCACCGAGATGCCGGCGGCGCTGCAGGTTTATCTACTGCGCGTGCTCGAATCCGGCGCGCTGACCCGGGTCGGCGGCGCCGGCGAGATCGCGATCGACGTGCGCGTGGTCGCCGCCTGCAACCGCGATCCGCTGCGCGCGGTCGAGGAAGGCGCGTTGCGCGAAGACCTTTACTACCGCCTCGCCGACGTGCACCTGGAGTTGCCGCCGCTGCGCAACCGCAGCGGCGACGCGGCTTTGATCGCGCGCGCCGTCCTGGACGAGCTCAATGCCGAACACGGCGCGCGCAAGCGCCTGGCCGGCGGCAGCGAGCGCGCGTTGGCCGCGCATCCCTGGCCCGGCAACGTGCGCGAGTTGCGCAGCGCGGTCCGCCGCGCGTTCCTGACCGCGCCCGGCGACGAAGTGCGCATCGTGCCCGGCGCGCGCCGCCTGCGCGCCGCCGCCGAGGATCCCGCCACGGTCCGCTTCAGCGTCGGCATGAGCTATGCCGAGATCGAGCGCGAGATGCTGCTCAAGACCCTGGCCCACTTCGGCCAGGACCGCACCCGCACCGCCCGCGCCCTCGGCGTGAGCGTGCGCACCGTGCACAACCAGATCGCGCGCTTGCGCGAAGCCGGTTGCGAGGTGGATGCAACGATCTGGACCGAGCGAGGTGGACCCAGCAAGTGAACGCACACGATCCCGAGCGGCCCGATCCGCAATCCGGCGCCCAACCGCCCGCGCCCGCCGAACAGGCGCCCGCGCCCGCGCTCGACCCCGCGCGCTGGATCCACCGTCTGCGCAACGAACTCAACACCGCCAGCATGGCCTGCGCCGCGGCCCAGGCGGTGCTCGCCGGCGGCGCGGTGGTCAAGGCGCAGGAAAACCTCGAACGCGCGCGCGGCGCCTGCGCGCGCGCGGCGGCGCTGCTTGAGCAGGCGCCGCCGCGCGGCTAGCCATGTCCGCTTCCAACCCGGCCGCGCTGCGGCCGCGCGAACTGCTCGCCGCCGCCGCGTTGGCCGCGGCGCTGGCGTTGGGGCACGCGCGCTTCGGCCAGGACCTGCACGACGTCCTGCCGCTGCTCGGCCTGTACCTGCTGGCCGCGCTCGCGGCCTGGTACGACGGCGTGCGCGGCGGCGCCGTGGCGGTGGCGGCGGCGCTGGCGGCGATCGTGTTCTGGCCGGGTTTGCGGGTGCAGATCGGGCTGGCCGGTTGCGCCTTGTTCCTGGCCGGCGCCAGCGCGCTGGTATGGATCGCCGCGACGCTGCGGCGGCGGCGCAATCGCCTGCGCCTGCAGCAGGAACAGTGGTCGGCGGTGCTGGCCGGGGTCGGCGACGGCGTCGCGCTGATCGGCCGCGACGCGCGCGTGCTCTATCTCAACCCTGCCGCGGGGCGGCTGCTCGACGTCGCCCCCGAACATGCGCGCGGGCGCCTGGCCGGCGACGTGTTCGACGGCTGGCCGCAAGCCTTGCCGGACCGCGCCGGGCCGCTGCGATTGCGCGGCGCCGGCGACAAACCATTGCAGGCCGAGGCGGTGCCGCTGCAGGGGCCGCGCGACGCGTTCTCCGGCCACGCGGTGTTCTTGCGCGAACCGCGCGGCGCCGAGGAAGGCATGAGCGAACGGCGCCTGCGCGCGGTGTTCGACACCGACCTGTGGGGCGTGTGCTTCGCCGATGTCCAGGGCGGGCGCTGGTGGGCCAACCCCGGCTTCGAGCGCATGCTCGCGCCGGCGGCCGACGAGTCCGCGCCGATGCGCACGCAGTCGCTGGAGCAACTCGGCGTCCCGGCGGAGCTGCTGCAGCGGCTGCGCAGCGAAGGCGCGTTCGAACCGGTGGAAGTGGCCCTGCCCGAACGCGGCGGCGAGCCGTCGTGGATGCTGCTCGCCGGCGAGGCCCTGTCCGAACACGACATCGCCCTGCTCGCGCTGGACATCGGCGAACGCAAGCGCAGCGACGCGGCGCTGCGCGCCCAGCGCCTGCTGATGCGCGCGCTGATCGACCGGATTCCGGCGCTGGTCGCCTACGTCGACGCGCGCCAGCGCTACCGCCTGTGCAACCGCGCCTACCGCCGCTGGTTCGGCGACCGCCGGCTGCAGGGCCTGCCGCTGCGCGATGCGCATCCGGCGCCGGAGCTGGCGCCGTACCTGCCGTTGCTGGAACGCGCGTTCGCCGGCCAGGCCGTGCGCTTCCCGGTGGAGCTGTCGCGGCGCGGCGCGCAGCGGCACTTCGATGTGCAGTTCGTGCCGCACCGGCCCGAGGGCGACGGGATCGAAGGCGTGGTGGTGCACGCGCTGGACGTGACCGCCCGGGTCGAGGCGGCGCGCCGGGTAGAGGCCAGCGAACGCCGTTTCCGCAGCCTGGCCGTGGCCGGCGCCGGCATGGTCTGGTACGCCGACGCCGCCGGGCGCCTGCTCGACGCGCCGGGCTGGGAGGACCTGACCGGCCAGGCGCGCGCGCAGGCGCGCGGCGAGGGCTGGCTCGGCGCGGTCGATCCGCTCGACCGCGAACGCGTGCGCTCGGCCTGGCACGAGCATCTGCGCGCGGCCGAGCCGGAACTGCTCGACCTGGAGTTCCGCGTGCTCAGCGCGCACGGCGAGGCGCGCCACGTGGTCCTGCGCGCGGTGCCGGTGACCGACAACGCCGGCAAGGTGCTGGAATGGATCGGCGGCCTGCGCGACGTGCACGAGCGGCGTCTGTTCGAAGAACAGCTGCGCCACGCCGAAGCCGAACAGCACGCGCTGCTGGACAACCTGCCCAAGATGGTCTGGATCGCCGAGCCCGACGGCTCGATCCGCTACCAGAACCGCCGCTGGTACGAATACACCGGCCTGGGCGGCGACCAGGACTGGCGCGACATCTGCCACCCCGACGATCTCGCCGACGGCCTGCGTAGCTGGGACGAAGCCATCCGCAACGGCCGCCCGCTCAACGTCGAACTGCGCTTCCGCCGCGCCGGCGACGGCCAGTACCGCTGGCACATCGTGCGCGGGCAGCCGCTGCTGGACCCGCACGGCCGCTTGCGCTGCTGGTACGGCGCCAGCACCGACATCGAGGACCAGAAGCGCGCGCTGGAGATGATGGCCGCGGCCAACCAACGCGTCAGCCACTTCCTCGCCGTGCTCAGCCACGAACTGCGCAATCCGCTCTCGAGCGTGGCCGCGGCCGGCGAACTGCTGCAGCGCACCGACCTGGACGCGCCGCAGCGCGAACGCGCGCTGGCGACGCTGGCGCGGCAGAACCGCCATGTGCAGCGCATGGTCGAGGACCTGCTCGATATCGCCCGGGTCACCCAGGGCGGCATGGAACTGCGCCGCGAGCCGCTGGATCTGCGCGCCCTGCTGGAAGAAGTGCGCGAGGACAACCTGGCCCGCGCCGACGCCGCCGGCGTGGTGTTCGACCCGATCGAGGGACTCGACCTCGCGCCCGTTTACGGCGACCGCGCGCGCCTGCGCCAGGTGTTCGACAATCTGGTCTCCAACGCGATCAAGGCGAGCGAGCCGGGCCAGCGCATCGGCGCGTCGCTGCAGCGCGCGCCGCTGTCCGACGGCGCCGCCGGCCTGGGCGTGCAGGTATGCGACCAGGGCCTGGGCCTGGACCGCGATATCGCCGGCAATCTGTTCGAACCGTTCGTGCAGACGCCGGACTGGCGCTCGCGCGGGCTCGGGCTCGGCCTGAGCATCGTCAAGACCCTGGTCGAGCGCCACGGCGGCCAGGTCGCCGCGCGCAGCGAGGGGCCGGGCTCGGGTTCGTGTTTCGAGGTGCGCCTGCCGCTGGCTGCGGCGCCCGCCGCCGATTCCGCCGATTCCGCCGATTCCGCGCCCGCGCCCGCCGCGGCCGCGCCGGCGCGGCGCGGCCGGGTGCTGATCGTCGACGACGAAGCCGACACCGCCGATGCCCTGGCCACCCTGCTGGCGCTGGACGGCCACCGGGTGCGCGTCGCCGGCGACGGCGAACAGGCGCTGTCGCTATGGAGCGAGGAGCCGGCCGAGGTGGTGCTGTGCGACCTGGAACTGCCGGGCCCGCTCAACGGCTACGACGTCGCGCGGGCATTGCGCGCGGCGCCGCGCACGCCGTACCTGATCGCGTACAGCGGCTACGGACAGGCCGAGGACCGCGAACGCACCCGCGAGGTCGGTTTCGACGAACACCTGATCAAACCGGCGTCGATCGACCGCATCCAGGCGGCGCTGCAGCGCGGACTGGGCCAGGCGTCGTCGAAGTCCTGAGCGCGGGCGGCAGGGCGGGACATCGCGTTGTGTCGCTTGCGCGGCGTTCTTCAGGTGCGCAGAGGACGCGAAGGCGGCGCGACGCAATCAATCCACAGTTTCACACCGCCGCGAACGAGCTGCGGCTATGGGCGCGATCACTCGATACGCGACCGCCGCCATGCCGACGCGGACATCAGGCCGGAGCGGTGGCGCGCAGTTGTTCGCTCGCCCCGCCGGCCCCACGAACAACTGCACTCCGCGAACGGCACCGCGCCGCGGCCGGTTGCGGCCGCGGCGCGGATCGTGCGGCCGCCGCATCAGTGCTGCGGCATAGAACCGCCACCGGCCGGCGCAGCGCCGCTGGTGCCGGCGCCGGTGCTCGGATTGCTTCCCGCACCGGCGTTGCCGCCGGCGGCGCCGCCACCGCCCTGGGCCGCGGACGCCGGACCCGCCGGCATCTTGGCCGCCGGCGTCGGGCCGAAACGGCCGGCGTTTTCGCCGCGCCCGCTGCGGTGCGGATCCGCCGCGAGCGTCGCGCTTTCGCGGCCGCGCACGCGCAGGCGGTTGTCCACGTCCTTGACCCCGCCGCAAGCGTCGGCGATGTCCTCGGCGCGGTGCTTCATCCAGCGATCGTCGACTTCGCCGCTCAGCACCACCTTGCCCTGGCTGCAGCTGACCTCGATGTCGCTGGCGTCGACCAGCGCGTCTTCGGTCAGGCGCTCGTTGAGCTCCTCCTCGATGCGCGGGTCCGGCCGCGCGTAGTTGCGCGGGCCGCGTCCGCGGTGGCTGGGCATGCCCTGCTCCCGATACGCCGACTGCGCATCGAAGGCGCGTTCGCGCGACCACTCGCGGTTCGGCTCGAAGCCGGCTCCGTAGCCCGAACCGGCGAACTCGCCGCCGGCGTAGCCGGACGACTCGCCGTAGCCCTCGCCCATGCGCCGGCGGCCGGGCCGGTAGTCGTCGTGGCGGCCGCGGCGCGGATCGAATTCGTCGTAGTCGTGCCGACGCTCGTGCTCGCCGCCGTAGACGTAGTAGCCGTGGCGCGGATCGCCCTGGCGCGGAGACGAGCCGCCGGGCGCATCGCCGCGATCGTCCTCCCAGCCCACCGACTGCGAGCGCTCGTCGAAGCCGCGCGCGCGCCAGCCGCTGTCGTAATGCGCACCGCCGCGCGGATCGGCCGGCCGTACGCCCGGACCATGGGCGCCGTAAAGCCCGCGCTCGCCGGGCTCGCGCGCGTACGCCGCGCGCTGGCCGCGCTCGCGCGGCGCGCCGTCTTCGCGCCAGCTGCGGTCGTAGTCGCGCGGCATGCGCGAACCGGAACGCGCGTCCGATTCGCCGGCATCGGCGCCGTATTCGCGCGCATATTCGCCGCCGCGCCCGTGGTCGTCGGCGCTGGCGTGGCCGTACTCGCGGCCGCGGCCGCGCGCGGGATCGTAGGCGTAGTCGGCGTAACCGGTGCGCGCAGCCTGACGTTCCTTGTCGTGCATCCACGACTCGCCTTCCTCGCTGCGCGGCGCGCGGCGGCGGTATTGCTCGTCTTCGCCGCCGGGGCGGCGCCGGGATTCGCTGTCGCGGCCGTTCGAATCTTGTCGCTGAGTCATGTCTTCGCTCCCGAGGTCGTCGGATCCGATGTGGTTCAACCAGGCGCGGCCCTTGTCGAGCGCGCGCGCCCCCAGCCGCAGCGCCTCGTGCGCGACGGCCTTGAATTCCGCGGTGCCGGCGACTTGGTCGCTACGGCCATCGTCGCGGGCTTGCTTGCGCTTACGCACTGATGTGTCCTCCGCCGTTGATGTGGATGGTCTGTCCGGTCACGAACGACGCCTCCTCGCTGGCCAGGTACACGTAGGCCGGCGCCACTTCGGCCGGCTGGCCGGGGCGCTTCATCAACGTGGACTTGCCGAACTGCGCCACTTCGTCGGGCGAGAAACTGGCCGGTATCAGCGGCGTCCAGATCGGCCCGGGCGCGACTGCGTTGACCCGTATGCCGCGGTCGGCGACCGCCTGCGCCAGCGAGAAGGTGAAGGCGTGGATCGCGCCCTTGGTCGCGGCGTAATCGATCAGCTTCTCGTGCCCGCGCACGCCGGTCACCGAGCCGGTGTTGATGATGCTGCCGCCCTTGGGCAAGTGCTCCAGCGCGGCGGTGGCGAGGTGGATGAAGGCGAAGATGTTGGTGCGGAAGGTGCGTTCGACCTGCTCGGGCGTGAGCTGCTCGGGCTCGTCCACTTCGTGCTGTTCGCCGGCGTTGTTGACCAGGATATCGAGCCGGCCGAACGCGCCGACGGTCTTGGCGACCGCCTCGCGGCAGCGCGCCGGGTCGCCGAGATCGCCGCGGATCAGCATGCAATCGCTGTCTTCGGCGATCACCAGTTCGCGGGTGCGCTCGGCGTCCTCGTCCTCGTTCAGGTAAGCGATGGCGACCTTGGCGCCCTCGCGGGCGAAATGCTGCGCAACCGCGCGGCCGATGCCGCTGTCGCCGCCGCTGATCAAGGCGACCTTGCCGCGCAGGCGGCCGCTGCCGCGATAGCTTTCGCGGATGCTCAGCGGCGGCGGAACCATCTGCGATTGCTGCCCGGGCTGTTGGTCCTGGGCCTGCGGCGGCGGCGTGCGGGAAGCCTGCTCGTTCATGTGGAACCTCGCTGTGATGAGCGGCCGTGGTTGTCTCCGATTCGCCTCCGGCGATCGTCGCGATGCGCATGCGCGTCCAAGGCCTGTAATAGGAGCTACCGCAAGTCGCGTGCCAATCCAGGCCGCCGTCGTCCGGGCGACGACGACGCCGGCGCGCGGGAACTGTTGCGCATCCGTGCAGATTGTTCGCGGCCGCGCCATCGGTTGCCGCATCGCCCGCCGCGCACAGGCGCTTGCGAACCGCTGCGATCAGTCCTCGTCCAAGGCCTGCGCCAGGCGGCGCAAATCCACGACCAGTTCGCAGTAACGCCGCTCGCGGACGGACGACGGCGAGCGCAGGATCGCGGACGGATGCCAGCTCGCCATCGCCCGCGTGCGCGCGTCCAGCGCGATCCAGCGCCCGCGCTGGCGGCTGAGCCGGAACGCGGCGCCGAACAAGGTCTGCGCCGCCATCGCCCCCAGCGCCAGCGCCCAGCGCGGTTTCAGCCGCAGCCACTCCGCCGCCAGCCAGATCCGGCAAGCCTCCCGTTCGTGCGCGTTGGCGCGATCGTGCATGCGGCGCTTGCCGCGGCGTTGGAACTTGAAATGCTTGACCGCGTTGGTGAGATAAAGCGTCTTGCGGTCCAGTCCGGCATCGGCCAGGGCGCGGTCGAGCAGGCGTCCGGCGGGGCCGACGAAGGGCCGCCCGCTGCGGTCTTCTTCGTCGCCCGGCTGCTCGCCGATCAGCATCGCCCGCGCCCGCGCCGGCCCTTCGCCGAATACGGTGGCGGTGGCCTCGCGCCACAGCGGACAGGCGCGGCATTGCGCCGCCTGCGCGCGCAACGCGCGCAGGCTGGCGCGCGGCACCGGCGCCTTGATCGGCTTGGCGAACGGCGGCGCCGCCGTCCGGCGTGGCGCCGCGGCCGCCATGCTCAACGCCACACGTTGCTGTGCGCCGGAAAATCCTGCCGTTGCGGCGGCAACACGCAGAAGCGCTGCCCGGTCGGCGCGGCCATCACCCACCAGCGCTTGACCTGGGCGATGCGCGCCGCGCCGAGTCGTTCCAGCCGCACCACTTCGGCCTCGACATCGTCGGTCTCGATGTCCAGGTGCACGCGGCTGGCGTGCGGCACCGCCTGCACCAACAGGCAGGGCTGGTTGGCGTGCACCAGCAGGCGGCGGTACATCTCGTCGGCCGCGTCGCCGATCGCCTGGATCCGGCAACCCAGCGCCTGCGCCCAGAATTGCGCGGCCCAATCGGGATCGGTGGTCTCGCAATCGATCACCAGTTGCGCCAGTCGGCTCCTGTGCATGAGGTTTCCTCCGTCTCGAATGAAGGCGTATCGGTGCGCGCGGATGCGCGAACGAAGCATCCCGACGAAAGAGCGACGCAAACGGTGTGCCACCTCGCCGAGCGTCCGCGCCGTCGCCGCGCGCAGCAATCGGCGCGCGGCGACGGGCCAGGCCGCGGCCGCGAAACAATTTCGCGCTGCGGAAAAAGCTTCGCGCAGACACTGCCGACACCGTCGTTTTCGCGCGGATTTCCGCGGTTTTCCGTGCGTTTTCGGGCGAATCCTTGAACCGATCCATTACATCCGCGGGGTTAGGATGAATTCATGGCTTCGATACGCACTCTGCGCACCGCGCCGCCGGCGCCTGCGCCCGACTGGGCTTTGTTCCTCGACGTCGACGGTTGTCTGCTCGAACACGCGCCCGCTCCCCATCTCGCCCGCGTCCCGGCGCAGTTGCCGCAGCGATTGCTCCGCTTGGCCGCGGAACTCGACGGCGCCCTGGCCCTGGTCAGCGGCCGCTCGCTGCAATCGCTGCAGGCCTTGTTCCCGGACTGCGCCGACCTGTGCCTGAGCGGCATGCACGGGCTCGAGCGGCGCAGCGCGCATGCGCCGCTGCGCGCGCCGGCGCCGCCGGAATCGATGCTGGCGCTGGCTGGCGAAGCCGCGCGCTTCGCCCTCGACTATCCCGGCGCCTGCATCGAAGCGCACGGCCCCTGCCTGAACCTGCATTGGCGCGCCGCGCCGCAGGCGGCCATGGCGATGAGCGAGTTCGCCGATGCCGCGCTGACCCGCCTGCCCGGCTATCGCCAGCACCGCGGCGCGCACGGCATCGAGATCCGTCCCGACGGCATGGACAAGGGCCGCGCGATCGCCGAACTGCTGGGGCTTGCGCCGTTCCGCGGCCGCATCCCGGTGTTCGCCGGCGACGATCTCGCCGACGAGCCCGGCTTCGCCATGGTCAACGCGCACGGCGGCATCAGCGTGCTGGTCGGCGAACGCGCCGACACCGGCGCGCGCCACCGCCTCGCCGATCCGGCGCAGGTGCGCGACTGGCTTGGCGTGGCCGCGGAGGCCGGCTGACATGCCCCGCACCGTGATCGTGTCCAACCGCGTCGCCCTGCCCGGCGCGCAACGCCCCGGCGGGCTGGCCATCGCCTTGCAGGCCGCGCTGCGCGAGAGCGAGGGACTGTGGTTCGGCTGGAGCGGCCGCAGCGGCGCCGCCACCGAGATCCCGCAGCGCTGCCGCGAACGCGGCATCGACTACGCCACGCTCGATCTCAGCCCGGACGACGTCGACGACTACTACCGCGGCTTCGCCAACCGGGTGCTGTGGCCGCTGCTGCATTCGCGCGTCGATCTGGTCGATTATCGACGCGAGTGCAGCGACGGCTACCAGCGGGTCAACGCCGGCTTCGCCCGCGCGCTGGCGCGCGAGCTGCGCGGCGACGACGCGATCTGGGTCCACGACTATCACTTGATCCCGCTGGCCGCGCAGTTGCGCCGGCTCGGCGTGGACAACCGCATCGGCTTCTTCCTGCACGTGCCGTTCCCGCCCGCGGATCTCGCCGCGACCCTGCCGCACCACCGCGAGTTGTTCGACCCGCTGCGCGCCTACGACCTGATCGGCCTGCAGACCCGGACCGACGCGGCGCATCTGGCCGAATACCTGCAAACCCATGCCGGCCTGCGCGCGCTCGGCGGCGGCCGCTGGCGCGGCGACGAGGGCCGCACGACCCGCATCGGCGCCTTCCCGATCGGCATCGACACCGACGCCATCGCCGCGCAGGCCGCCGACGCCGCCGCCCTGGCCGAAGTGCGGCGCCTGCGCGACAGCCTGGGCGGCCGGCGGCTGGTCATCGGCGTCGACCGGTTGGACTATTCCAAGGGCCTGCCCGAGCGCATGCGCGCGTTCGAGCGCCATCTGCAGCGTCATCCGGACCTGTGCGGCCAGCTCACCTACCTGCAGATCGCACCGCTCTCGCGCAGCGACGTGCCCGAATACCGCAGCCTGCGCGCCGAGCTCGAAGCGCTGGCCGGCCACGTCAACGGCGCGCACGCGCGCCCGGACTGGACCCCGATCCGCTACGTCAACCACGATTACCCGCACAGCGCGCTGACCGGCTTCTACCGCAGCGCCGCGGTCGGCCTGGTCACGCCGCTGCGCGACGGCATGAACCTGGTGGCCAAGGAGTACGTCGCCAGCCAAGCCGCGGCCGATCCCGGCGCGCTGGTGCTGTCGCGCTTCGCCGGCGCCGCGGACCAACTCGGCGAGGCCTTGCTGGTCAATCCGCACGACGCCGACGAAGTCGCCGACGCGGTGGCCGCGGCCGCGCGCATGCCGTTGGCGCAACGGCGCGAGCGCTGGGCGGCGATGATGGCGAGCCTGCGCGCCAGCGACATCGGCGCCTGGCGCCGCGGCTTCCTGCAAGCGCTGGCCGAGACCGCGCCCGCGCCGGCCCAGGACGGCGTCCGCGGCGAAGCCCGCGCCGCGCCATCGCCATCGCCATCGCCATCGCCCAGCATGGCCGCGCGCGGCCTGGCCGCCCTGGCGCCCGCGCCGCTGCTCGCCCCCGGCTCCCTGCTCAGCAAAGGCACGCTATGAAGATCGCGCAGATTTCCCCGCTCTACGAAGCGGTCCCGCCGCGCTTGTACGGCGGTACCGAGCGCGTGGTCGCGCACCTGTGCGATGCGCTGGTCGAGGCCGGCCACGAGGTGACCCTGTTCGCCTCCGCCGACGCCGACACCCGCGCCGAACTGGCGCCGGTGCGCGACTGCGCGATCCGGCTGGACACCGGCGCGTTCGCGTCCAACACCGCCAACCTCGCCGCGCACTTGAGCCAGATGCACGAAGTGCGCCGCCGCGCCGCCGAGTTCGACGTGCTGCACTTCCATGTCGACCTGCTGCACTTCCCGTTCTTCGAAGACTGCGCCGACCGCACCCTGACCACCCTGCACGGGCGCCTGGACCACAAGGACATGGCGCCTGCGTACAAACGCTGGCCGCGCTATCCGCTGGTGTCGATCTCCAATCACCAGCGCCGGCCGCTGCGCCAGGCGCGTTGGCTGGGCACGGTCTATCACGGGCTGCCGCCGCAATTGTTCGCGTTCGCGCCGCGACCGGCCGGCGGGTATCTGGCCTTCCTCGGCCGCATCTCGCCGGAAAAGCGCGTGGACCGCGCGATCGAGATCGCGCGCCTGGCCGGCTGGCCGCTCAAGATCGCGGCCAAGATCGACCGCGCCGACCGCGACTACTTCCGCGACGTCGTCGCACCGCTGCTGGACGCGCCGGGAATCGAGTTCGTCGGCGAGATCGGCGACGCCGACAAGGCCGACTTCCTCGGCCAGGCCGCCGCGCTGTTGTTCCCGATCGACTGGCCCGAACCGTTCGGTCTGGTGATGATCGAGGCGATGGCCTGCGGCACGCCGGTGATCGGCTGGAACTGCGGTTCGGTGCCGGAGGTGATCGACGAAGGCGTCACCGGTACGGTGGTGGATTCGGTCGAGGCCGCGGCCGCGGCGGTGCGCACGGTCGTCGGCTACGACCGCGCGCGCATCCGCAGCGTATTCGAACGGCGCTTCTCCGCCGCGGCCATGGCCCACGACTACCTCGACCTGTACGCCGGCCTGGCCGGACGCGGCGGCCGCGCGCTGCAGCTGAGCGCCTGAGCGCGGACGCCCGCCGATGGACGCCGCCGCCACCGCCGCCCTCTACACCAGCCATGTGCTCAAGGACGGCGACAGCTTCCTCATCGCCAACGGCTACGGCGACATCGCCGGCCCGGCCGAAGGCCTGTTCCACAACGACACCCGCCTGCTGAGCGTGTACCGGCTCGGCATCGGCGACGGCCGCCCGGCCCTGCTCAGCGCCGCGGTCTCGCGCGACAACGCGTTCTTCGTCGCCCACCTGACTAACCGCGCGCTGTCGCCGATCGGCGACACCGGCACGCCCGAGGGGCTGGTGCACATCGCCCGCACCCGCCTGCTGCTGGGCGAGCGCATGTACGAGCGCATCGCCTGCACCAACTACGATTCGCGCCCGGCGCTGCTGCCGCTGCGGTTCGAACTGGCCGCCGATTTCCGCGACATGTTCGAAGTGCGCGGCAGCGTGCGCAAGGCCCGCGGCGAGATGCTCGCCACCCGCGACGACGGCAGCCGCCGGCGCTTCCAGTACCGCGGCCTGGACGGAGTCCTTCGCAGTTCGTTCATCGCCTTCTCGCAGGCGCCGCGCGCCGAGGACGGCGCCGGCCTGGACATCGAACTGCGGATCGAGCCCGGCGGCCACGGCGAGCTGTACGTCGAAGCCGGCATCGACAGCGACGACGCCGCGCCCTCGCGCGCGCGCTTCCGCCAGGCCGCGACCCAGGCGCGCCTGCGCATGCGCCACCGCCGCCGCCGCGGCGCCCACATCGGCAGCAACGGGCCGCTGTTCGACGAATGGATGCGGCGCTCGCGCTCGGACCTGGCGCTGCTGACCAGCGAACTGCCGAGCGGGCCATACCCTTACGCCGGCATCCCGTGGTTTTCCACGCCGTTCGGACGCGACGCAGTGATCACCGCGCTGCAGACGCTATGGCTCGATCCGGGCCTGGCCCGCGGCGTGCTGCAGTTCCTGGCCGATCACCAGGCGCAGGAGGATTCCGCGTTCCTGGATTCGGCGCCGGGCAAGATCCTGCACGAGACCCGCAAGGGCGAAATGGCCAGCCTGCGCGAACTGCCGTTCGGCCTGTACTACGGCGGCGTCGACACCACGCCGTTGTTCGTGATGCTCGCCGGCGCCTACGCCAAGCGCAGCGGCGATCGCGCCTTCATCGACCGGCTGTGGCCGGCGCTGCGCGCGGCGACCGCGTGGATCGAACGCGTCTGCGACGCCAATCCCTGGGGCCTGCTCGACTACGCCCGCGCCGAGGCCAGCGGCCTGGCCAACCAGGGCTGGAAGGACAGCGGCGATTCGGTGTTCCATGCCGACGGCCGCATCCCGGCGGGGCCGATCGCCCTGGTCGAGGTGCAGGGCTACGCCTTCGCCGCGCTGCGCGCCATGGCCGAACTCGGCCGCCGCCGCGGCGACGCGGCCGCCGACGCGTGGGACGCCCGCGCCGAACGCCTGCGCGCCGCGGTCGAGGACAAGTTCTGGATGCCCGAGGCCGGCTACTACGGCCTCGCGGTGGACGGCGACGGCCGCCTGTGCGAAGTGCTGGCGAGCAATCCCGGCCATCTGCTCTACACCGGCCTGGCCGATGCGCAGCGCGCGCATGCGGTGTCCGAACGGCTGCTGTCGAACGCGTTCTACACCGGCTGGGGCCTGCGCACCCTGGCCAAGGGCCAGCCGCGCTACAACCCGATGTCCTACCACAACGGCTCGGTGTGGCCGCACGACAGCGCGCTGTGCGCCAGCGGCATCGCCCGCCAACACGGCCGCGAGACCGCCGCGCGCCTGCTGCGCAGCGCGTTCGAGACCGCGGTGCACTTCGACATGCGCCTGCCCGAACTGTATTGCGGCTTCGCCCGCCGGCCCGGCGCGCCGCCGATCCCCTACCCGGTCGCCTGCCTGCCACAGGCCTGGGCCGCGGGTTCGCCGTTCATGCTGTTGCAGGCCTGCCTCGGCGTGGAGATCGACGGCGAGCACGGCGTGGTCCACGTCGACCGCCCGCGCCTGCCGCCAGGCATCGACGATGTGCGCGTGCGCGGGCTGGTTGTCGGCGAGGAACGCGTCGATCTGGTGTTCAAGCAGTTCGGCGAGCGCGTGGGCGTGTTCAGCGAAAGCCGTTACGCCAATGCGATTCCAGTCAACTTGCGCAGCTGAGCGGCGGTTGGCGCGGCAAGGATTGCGCAGTGCGAAAAATATTCCGGGACCCGCGCGGCTGGGCTCGGCGCAGATCGCTCAGGCGACGCGCGTAGCACGGTCTTTTCCGCGATTTGCGCAGCGCGTCGCGCGCCCGGCGCTGGCGTCGAGGCATTCCGGCGCTGGCACGCGGTTTGCTTCGCCTGTTCATGCCGCAGGCCGCCGCGCCTGGCCTGGGCCGTCATGCATCGTAGCGCCATGGATCGCGAAGACCGACCCGCCCGCGCCGAGCTCGAACGCGCGCTCGACCGGCTCGACAGCGCCGTGCAGGCGTGGATCGACGATCCGCCGGAGCGCGAAGTGCTGGAGGTCGAGTTCGAGCAGGCCGTGGCGCGGGTGCTCGAACAGGCCGGCGCGATCGACTACGGCTACGTCGGCGCGCGCATCCGCGGCAGCATCGAGCGCCTGTTCGACCACGACCGGCCGCAGCGGCAGTGAGTCCTCCCCCTACCCACAGGAGACCGGCATGAGCGACGACAGCGACCGGCGCGGCCCGCAGGACCGCGCACGCATCAGCCTGGAGCAGGCCCACGAGCTGCGCTACTGGACCGAGCGCTTCGGCGTCGACGAACGCCGCCTGCGCGAGGCCGTCGCCGCGGTCGGCGTATCGGCCGACGCGGTGGAACGGTATCTGCGTGCGAACGGCTGATCCGGCGGCGCGCCCATGAGCGAGACTACCGGCCGCACCGGCGGCGACAACCGCGCCTTGCGCGCGGCGCGCATCCTCGGCTTCGTCGCCAAGTACCGGCACATCGCCGCGTTCTCCGAGTTGGCGTCCGCGCACGGCAACGCGCTCGCGCCGCAGCCGGGCGCGGCGCCGGACGCCGAAGCGTTCGTGCGCGATCTCGAACAACTCGGCCCGGCCTTCGTCAAGCTCGGCCAAGCGCTGGCCACGCGCCCCGACCTGCTGCCGCCCGACGTGCACCGCGCGCTCGGCCGCATGCACGACCGGGTCGAGCCGCAATTGCCCTACGACGTGGTGCGCGCGCGGATCGAGGACAGCCTGCAAGTGCGCCTGACCAAGGCGTTCAAGGACTTCGATCCCGAACCGCTGGGCAGCGCCTCGCTGGCGCAGGTGCATCGCGCGCGCCTGCGCGACGGACGCGAGGTCGCGGTGAAGGTGCGCCGGCCCGGCATCGAACAGGTCATCGCCACCGACCTGGACATCCTCAGCCGGCTCGCGCGCACCGCCGACAAGGTCACCCAGACCGGCCGCCGCGTGCACTTCGCCGACTGGCTCGACGAATTCCACCGCAGCCTGCTGGGCGAACTGGATTACTGCGCCGAAGCGCGCAACCTGGAACGGTTCGCCCGGCATCTGGCGCCGTACCCCGGCCTGTACGTGCCGCAACCGGTCTGGAGCCTGTGCGCGCCGGCGGTGGTGACGATGGACCTGGTGCACGGGCGCAGCGTGCTCGCGCTGTCTGGACTGCTGCGCACCGAGCGCGACTTCTGCGGCCTGGCCGCCGACCTGCTGCGCGCCTACCTCGACCAGACCTACCTGCACGGCGAGATCCATGCCGATCCGCATCCGGGCAACGTCCTGCTGGCCGGCGACGGCCGGCTGGCGGTGATCGACCTGGGGATGATCGTGCACGTGCCGCCGCAGCGGCGCGAGCGCCTGCTCAAGTTCATGCTCGCCGCGCTCGACGGCCGCGGCGAGGACGCCGCCAGCGAGGCCATCGGCGTGGCGGTGCGGCTGGAGAGTTTCGACGAGGTCCGCTACCGGCGCGAGATCGGCCACTTGGTCGGCCGCTACGCCGTGCGCCAGGCCGACGACGGCCTGGCCGAGGGCAGCCTGCTGATCGAAGTGGTGCGCATCTCGGTCGCTTGCGGGCTGCGGCCGCCGGCCGAACTGGGCCTGCTCGGCCGCACCTTGTTGAATCTGCAACAGGTCGCGCACGCGCTCGCGCCGCAGCTCGACATCGAAGCGGTGGCGCGCCCGCACCTGCAGCGGCTGATGCGCCAGCGCCTGACCCGTTCGCTGTCGTTGTCCGGACTGGCGGCCGAGTCGCTGGAACTGCAAGGGCTGCTGCGCGACGGACCGCGCAAGCTGCAGGCGCTGCTGTCGCTGCTGGCCGACAACCGCCTGCAGGTCTCTGTGGCGGGCCTGGAGGAATCGCGGCTGATGGAAGCGCTGCAGAAGATCGCCAACCGCATCAGCACCGGAGCGATTGCTTCGGCGTTGATCATGGCCTCGGCGATCATCATGCGGATCGACACGCCGTACACGCTATTCGGCTATCCCGCTCTCGCCTTGATCCTGTTCCTGGTTGCGTGCGTGCTGGGCCTTGGATTGATCGCCAGCGCCCTGTTCGGCGACCGCAAGGCCCCATCGCGCAAGTTGCCGCCGCCTTAGATTCGTTGCGTGCTGCAGCGGCGCGTCGGGCTCGGCAGTCTTCAACAGCCACCTGTGAATCGCGATTATTTTTGAAGGCTTCAAACGCTAAAAAAGCCGCCACCGACCCTACGGTCGGCGGCAGCTCCTTTTGCTCGAAACCGCTTGTTTTCCGGTATCGGCCAGCAACTACCTGGAATCGACAACCGGCATCCGAGCCATGCAAACCTCAGAACGGAATATCGTCGTCCGCGAAATCGTCGCCGAAATCGTTCGACTTGGCCGGGGGCGCCTCGCGGCGCTGGCCGGAGTCGCGGCCGCCGCCGTAACCACCGCCGCCGCCACCGCCGCCGCCACCACCGCCGCCACCGCCATAACCGCCGCCGCCCGCGGCACGGGCCGGACGTTCGCCGCCGCCACCGCCACCGCCGCCGCGGAACTCGCCACGGCCGCCGCCTTCCGAACGACCGCCGCCACCGCCGCCCTCACCGCCGCCACCGAGCATCTGCATCTCGTCGGCGATGATGTCGGTGAAGTACTTCTCGACGCCGTCCTGGCCGGTGAACTTGTCGTAGCGGATCGAGCCTTCGATGTAGACCTGGCGGCCCTTGCGCAGGTACTCGCCGGCGATCTCGCCGAGCTTGCCGAACAGCTTGACCCGGTGCCACTCGGTGCGTTCCTGGTTGTTGCCGTCGCGGTCCTTGCGGACGCTGGTGGTGGCCAGGCTGATCGTGGTCACGGCCATGCCGCCCTGGGTGTACTTGGTCTCCGGATCGTTGCCGAGGTTGCCGACCAGGATGACTTTATTGATGCCGCGTGCCATGGGGTTCCTTGCTGACTGCCGTTCTTGGACGGCCTAAGAGTGGATTATAGCCCCTCCCCCCGCCATCGGCCGGGCGACCGCGGGCGGGTCGGAACACCCCGCGCCCGGCCCCCGGGATTCGGCTGGAACGCTTGTGGGGCAAGGCCTTGGACCGACGACCGCCGCGCTCGTGCGGGCCGTCGCCCGATCGGACTTGCCCCCGGCGGACCAGCCGGGCGCCGCGCCCTGAGAACGTCCGCCGGCTAGTCTCGGCCCGATGCCGCCACCCGGCGGCGCTCCATGGGACGCCTCCATGCACGACGACACCCCGCCGATCACCGCCGAGGTCCTCGACCCGGTCGTCAATTGCGCCATCGTCAAGCTGTCTTCCCGTGCCTTCCCCGGCGTGCTGCTGCAAGGCGACACGCTGTACACCATGTATTGCCGGGCCCAGCACGCGCTCGCCGGCCTGGACCCGGCGACCCACGAGGACGAGCACGACACGCTCGCCGATCTGGTCGAGCACCTGGGCGAGTGTCTTGGCGTCTACGAGCGGACGCTGGCGCGGTGCGGGTATTCGTACTACACCGGGGCGTAAAGGCCGCAGGCGGGTGTCGTCGCGGTCGCCAGGATGCGCCGTCGCGGGGAGTGCGCGGTCGCGGCTTGCGCCGCTCCTACAGGAGGCAGCCGGTGGTGAGATGGCACATGAAAGGCACCCGCACGTCACCCATCGCAGGGAGGCGGTAGCCGGTCGCTAAACTTTTCCGAAAATCTGCCGAGTAGCTCCCAATATGGGCCTTCCGAAGCGGGAGGGCCGTCCACAGGGAGCAACACGGCATGTCGGCAATCGTTTCGGGGACCGGTCTGGGTCTGTTCAACGGCTCGCTGGGGCAGATCGGGCGCGGTCTGGGCGGCAGCGCGCGGCTCGGCCAGGGCCAGGACGAGCAGTACGTCAATATCGCGACCGGCAATCTGGTGCTGCGGACCCAGGACGAGTTCCTGACCTTCCGCGGTCTCGGCATGGCGGCGGTGCGGACTTACAACAGCCGCGGCCAGCTCTCCGACAGCGGCGCCGATGCCTGGATCACCGGGTTCGAGCGACGGGTGGAGTTGGTCGGCGGCACCGTCGATACGGCCGGCAGCGTGATGCGCCGGCATACCGGCGACGGCGCGTACCAGGACTTCGCCTATGTGTCGCCCGGCCTGTATCGCTCGAACGTCGGCGACGGCGCCCACGACACCCTGGTCCGCGACACCAGCGACAACAGCTGGGTCTGGACCGAAGGCAGCAGCCGCCGCGCGGAGCGCTACGCCAGCCACGCCGACGCCGCGCTCAAGGGCCGCCTGATCCGCATCCGCGACCTGAAATCCGATCAGGCCACGGCGATCTACTGGAACGTGCTGTACGACGCGGCCGGCCGCATCGTCGAGATCGCCGCGGGCGAAAGCGGCAGCGCCGACGCACTGCTTTACGCCTACGACGGCAACGGCCGGCTGACCTCGCTGTCCACGCGCAGCGACGGCACGGTGCGCGAGCAGACGCTCTACCGCTACGACAGCGCCGGCCGGCTGACTTCGGTGCTGACCGACCTGACGCCCGACGATCCGGCCGGGGATCGCGACAGCTGGGACGCCGTCAACTTCGCCAACAACGACGGCTACTGGCTGCACACCGTCTACACCTACGCCGACGCCAGCAGCCTGCGCATCGCCCAGGTGCGCCAGAGCGACGGCACCGTGGTCAGCTACACCTACGACGCCCAGGGCCGGGTGCGCACGCTGACTCGCGGCGATACCAACGCCGACGACAGCGACGGGGTCGGCCAGACCCTGACCTTCAGCTACGACGACGCCAACCGCAGCACCGAGGTCGCCGATTCGACCGGGCGCTCGTGGGGCTACGCCTACGACGCCGCAGGCCAGTTGATCGAAGTGCGCGCGCCCGCGGTCGCCGGCCTGCGCGAGCTCACTCAATACAGTTACGACGCGGCCGGCAACGTTACCCGGATCAAGAGCGTGCGCGGCAGCGCGGTGCTGGCCGAGACCGTCTACCAGTACGACGCCAACGGCAACGCGCTGTGGCAGTGGGACACCGTCGATCCGGCCAGCGGCACGGCCGCGACGGCGATCCAGCGCACCTGGACGGCGACGAATCAGCTCGCCAGCCAGACCGTGTACACCGGCCTGGACCCGGACCGCGAGCTCGCCGCGCAGGCACCGAGCGGTGGCTCGACCACGTATTACGTCTACGACACCGTGGACCGCCTGCGCTTCGTCATCGGCGCCGACGGCGCGGTGCGCGAGTTCGAGTACGAAACCGTCGGCGCCGGCGCGGGCCAGGTGGCGAAGGCGCGCCAGTACCTCGGCGCCGCGTACTCGGGCGCGGCCACGCTGGCGGCGCTGAGCGCCTGGGCCACGGCCGCGCAACGCGTGCAGGGCACGCTGGTGGAATCGAGCTACGACCTCAAGGGCCGGCTGGCCGGCACCAAGTCGTACGCCCAGGTCGACGCGTCCGGCAACGGCGTGGAGAACGACGCCGCCGAGCTCGTGCAGTACCGCTACGACGCCCACGGCCAGCTGCTGCAGCGCCGGGTGCTGCGCAGTTCCACCGTCGCCGCCGACGATGCCCGCGACGTGGTCCAGACCACCAGTTACGCCTACGACGGCGCCGGTCGCCTGCTGTCGGAGATCGTCGCCGAGAAGACCGGCAACGGCGCCGAGCAGGTCCGGCGCAGCGTCAGCCAATGGAGCTACCTGGCCTCGTCGAACACGGTGCGGATCGTCGTCGAAGGCGGCGCGGTGAGCGACGGGATCGCCGGCAACGACCGCGTCCGCCTGGAAGTGCGCGACGCCAGCGGCCAGTTGCTGCGCGTCACCGAGTCGGCGGTCGGCGGCGGCGACTCACGCACGCTCGCGCGCCACTCTTACGACAGCGCCGGCCGCCTGCGCGCGAGCGAAGACGCCGGCGGCGCGCGGCGTTATTTCTTCTACGACGAAGAAGGCCAGCTGCAGGCCGAGGTCGACGCGACCGGCGCGGTGCTCGAGTACGTGCGCGACGATCTCGGTCGCATCCAGCAGACGCTGGCCTACGCGACCCGCGTCGACACCAGCACCTGGCTCGCCGCCGGCGCCGTGGTGCCGACGGCGCTGTCGGCGATCCGACCGGCCGTCCACGCCGACGACCGCAGCGCCACCCGCAGCTACGATGCGCTCGGCCGCCTGACCCGCGAACGCGAAGGCGACGGCGCCACCGCGACCTACAGTTACGACGGTGCCGGCCGCCTGCTGCAGGTCGCGCGCCAGGACACTGCCGGCAACCGCCGCGTCGCGCGCTCGTTCTACGACGCCGCGGGACGGTTGGCCGGCGAACTCGACGCCGAAGGCTATCTGGTCGAACACCGCTACGACCTCGCCGGCCGCCGCATCGCCAGCACCGCGTACGCCACGGTCACCGCCGACGCGCAGCGCGCGACCGGCACCCTGGCCCAACTGCGTCCGGCCACGGACGCCGCCAACGACCAGACCACGCGTTGGTTCTTCGACGGCCGCGACAACCTCGTCGGCCAGCTCGATGCCGAAGGCTACCTGACCGAATCCGTCTACGACGAAGCGCGCAACGAGCGCGCGGGCAAGGCCTACGCGCTGCGCCTGACCGGTTTGTCGGGCAACGAGACCCTGGCCGCGCTGCGCAGCGCCGCGGCCGCCGGCGAAGTGCGCGAGACGCGACGCAGCTTCGACGCGCTCGGCCGCTTGATCGCCGAGCGCAACGCCGAAGGCACGCTGACCCGCTACCACTACGACGTGCAAGGCAACCTGCTGCGCGCCGAGCGCGCCGCCGACACCAGCGAACTGCGCGAGAGCCGGCTGCGCTACAACGTGTTCGGCGAGCTCATCGGCGAACTGAGCGGCGAAGGCGCCGCGCGCGTGCTGCCGAACATGACCGAGGCCCAGCTCGACGCGCTGTTCGCCCAGTACGGCGTGCGCCATAGCTACGACGCGCTCGGCCGGCGCACCGAGAGCATCGACGCGGCCGGCCACAAGACCTGGACCTTCTACGACGCCGCCGGCCGCGCGACCTTCGTGGTCCGCGGCGTCGCCGACGCCAACGGCGTGGCCAACGCGCTCGGCGAAGTCAGCGAAACCCGCTACACCGCTTTCGGCGAGGTGCGCGACAGCACCGCCTACACCGGCCGCATCGTGCTGGCCACCGCCGGTAGCCGCGACAGCGCCGCCAGCGCGATCGCCACGCTGGCCTATGTCGCCGCCAGCGACAGCCGGCGCAGCTACACCTACACCCCGCGCGGCCTGCTCGCCACCGCCAGCGACGCCGAAGGCCAACTGCGCCAGTACACCTACAACGCCTTCGACGAGCGCGTGCGCGAGGCGGTGACCAACGCCGGCGCCGCCACCACCTGGGAGACCGACTACGACCGTCGCGGCCTCGCCGTCGCCCGGCGCGACGGCGTCGGCACGGCGCAGGCGCGCGCGAGCGCGGCGATCTACGACGCCTTCGGCCGGCTGGTGCGCGCCACCGATGCGCGTGGCGTGGCGACGGCCTACGCCTACGACCGCCTCGGCCGCCAGATCGGGACGTTCCAGACCGTGCTCGGCCGGGTGCAATCGGTGCGCCAGGCCTACGACGCGTTCGGCCGCACGATCAGCTCGACCGACGGGCTGGGCCGCGTCACCACCACGACCTACGACACCGTCAACCGCAGCACCACGGTGACCACGCCCGAAGGCGTCGCGGTCAAGACCCGCTTCGACCGCCACGGCCAGCAGATCGACGTGAGCACGCCGCTGCCGGGCGGCGCGGTCGCCACCACCGGCTACGTCTACGACCGCGACGGACGCCTGCTGTCGAGCACCGATCCGCTCGGCCGCGCCGCGACCAACGAGTACGACGCGCGCGGGCTGCTGGCCGCCACCGTCGACGCCAGCGGCCGCCGGGTCGAACTGCGCTACGACGCCGCCGGCCGCCTGCTGCGGCGGATCGAGGACCCCGCCGGCCTGGCCCTGACCACGACCCATCGCTACGACGGCCAGGGCCGCAAGATCGAGACCGTCGATGCCAGCGGCCGCGTCGTCGCCTACGCCTACGACCGCGAAGGCCGCCTGACCCAGACTGCGCAAGACCCCGCCGGGCTGAACCTGCGCACGACCTATGCCTACGACGCGCAGGGCCGGCAGATCCGCGTGGTCGAAGGCGCCGGCACCGCCGCCGCGCGCACCGTGCAGTACGACTACGACGTGCTCGGCCGCCGCGTCGCCGAACGGGTCGATCCCGACGGGCTCAACCTCGCCACCCGCTATGTCTACGACGCCGGCGACCATCTGATCCGGCGCATCGACGCGAACCTCAGCGTCACCCGCTACTACTACGACGAAGCCGGGCAGCTGATCTACACGGTCGATCCGTTGGGCGTGATGACGCGCAACTGGTACGACACGGCGGGACGGGTGGTGGTGAACCGGACCCTGATCGTCGCCACCAACGCGTCCACGCTGACCGACGCGACGACCATCGCCGAACTCGACGCGCGCATCGTCTGGGATCCGCTCGACCTGCACACCTACACCGTCTACGACCGCGACGGCCGCGCCCGTCTGGTTTTCAACGGCCAGGGCCAGATACAGGAATACGTCTACGACGCCGCCGGCCGGGTCGCGGCGGTACGCCGCTACGCCGCGCTGTGGCCGGACTTCAGCACCCCGCGCGTGGAGAAACTGTTCGCCGGCACCGCCTTGCCCGGCGAGTTCGACCTCGCCCCGCTGCGCAACGACGCCGCCGACCAGATCGTCTACAACGTCTACACCGCCGCCGGCGAACTGCGCACCACGGTCGACAACGCCGGTGCCGTGGTGTCCTACGTCTACGACCGCGCCGGCCGCGTGGTCGCGCACAAGCGCTACGCGCACGCCGCCCAGCTCAATCCGACGATCCGCGCCAAGCTGACCGCCGGCACCGCCTCGCCGCAGGACGTCGTCGACGTCACCGCGGTCGACAACGCCACCGACCGGGTCGCCTACACCAGCTACGACGGCGCCGGCCGCGCGCGCTACGCCGTCGACGCCAATGGCGGCGTGGTGGAAACCCTGTACGACGCCGCCGGCCGCGTCGCCGGCACCCGCGCCTACGCCGTCGCCGTGGTCCTCGACGCCGCGCTCAAGCCGCAGTTGCTCGCCGGCGACAGCGCCGCCTTCATCGCGCTCGGCGCGCGCCTCGCCGCCGTGGCCGACGATGCGCGCGACCTGCGCGAGTACCGCGTCTACGACGCCGCCGGGCGCCTGGCGGCCGCCATCGACGGCGCCGGCTACGTCGCCGTGCGCAGTTACGACGCCGCCGGCCGCGTAGTGCAGGAACGCCGCCACAGCCAGGCCGCTGCGGTGTCCGCCGCGCTGCGGGCCAGACTCGTCGCCGGCACCGCCGGTGTCGCCGACATCGTCGCGATCGCGGTGCAGAACGACAGCACCGACGCCCTGATCCGGCGCGCCTACGACGCCGCCGGCCGCGAACGCTTCACCCTCACCCGCAGCGGGCTGAACCAGAGCGGCGTCGGCCTGTACACGGTCGACGAGCGCCGCTACGACGGCGTCGGTCGGGTCGCGTCGACCGCGCGCTACGGCAGCGCTGTCGCGTTCGGCGAGGCCGCGGGCGTGAACGACATCGACGCCGCGCTCGCCGCCGCCGGCCTGTCCGCCCCGGAGCGCAATCGCCAGACGCGCTACGTCTACGACCTCGCCGGCCGCCTGCGCTTCACCGTCGACGACCTCGGCGCGGTCGCCGAGCAGCGTTACGACGGCGCCGGGCGCGTGCTGGAAACGCGCCAGTACGGCGCGTTCGTCGCCGCCGGCACCGCGATGAGCGAATCCGCGCTCGCCGCCGCCGTCGCCGGCATCGCCCAACTGCGCAAGACCGTCACCACCTACGACGCCGGCGGCCGGCCGCTCAGCGTCACCGACGCCCTCGGCCAGGTCCGCCGCTACGGCTACGACCACCTCGGCCAGCTGCGCAGCTACACCAACGCCAACGGCCACACCTGGAACTACGACTACGACCTCGCCGGGCGCCGCGTCGCCGAGCGCAGCCCGAGCGTGCACGTCGCCGGCTTCGACGCCGCCGGCGTCTTCAGCGAAACCGACCGCCGCCTCGTCGTGCGCACCGTCTACGACGCCCTCGGCAACGTCCTCGCCCGCACCGAGAACGCCGACACCGACCAGGCGCGCACCGTCCGCTACGACTACGACAACCGCGGCAACCGCATCCGCACCACCTGCCCCGACGCCGGCCGGATCAACGCCAGCGGCGTGCTGGTCGCCACCGGCACCCAGCCGACCCTGGACATCGCCTACGACGCGTTCAACCGCGCCACGGTGCAGAAGGACACGCGCGGCAATTACCGCTACACCGTCTACGACGCCCAGGGCCGGGTCGCCTACGAAATCGATCCCGAAGGCTATGCCACCGCCTACGGCTACGACGGCTTCGGCCAGCGCACGTCGTTGCGCCGCCACGCCCAGCGCATCGACACCGCCGCGCTCGCCGGCTGGAGCGCCGGCCAGCCGCTGAGCCTGGCGCAGGCCCAGACCGCCGCGGTCGCCGGCGCCGCCGACCGCCGCCTGCTCACCCGCTACGACCAACGCGGCCTGGTGGTGCAGGTCGAACAGAGCGCGGTGAGCTACTACACCGCCGCCGGCGCGCTCGCCACCGGCAGCCCGACCGTGCGCAGCGACTACGACGGCTACGGCCAGAAGGTGCGCGAATCGACCCTGCTCGAAGGCGTCGCCGGCCAGCCCGGCGCGGTCTGGGCCCATACCTACACCTATTACGACGCGCTCGGCCGCGTCGCCATGACGGTCGACGCCGAGGGCTACCTCACCCGCCGCAGCTACAACGCCACCGGCGAACTGGTCGAATCGATCGACTACGCCAAGCCGGTCGCCACCGCCGACCTCAGCGCGACCGCGCCGCCGGCGCTACCGCCGGCCGGCGATGCGCTCAGCGGCTACGACCGCGTGCTGCGCTGGGGCTACGACGCCCTCGGCCGCAAGACCCGCGAGGCCGCCACCCGCCACTTCCAGCGCAGCGACGGCAGCGGCGGCCTGCGCGAGGTCGTCTCCAGCTTCGGCTACGACGGCGAAGACCGCCTCGTCCGCCTCGACAACGACGCCGGCACCACCACCACCGTCTACGACGCGCTCGGCCGGGTCGTCAACGTCACCGAGCCGGCCCGGCGCGTGGTCAACGACACCACCGCCGGCGTCCTCGCCGGCAACGTCAACCACGACCTCGCCACCTCGTGGATGCACGAAACCGCCGCGCCGTACACCGAAATGCTCTACGACGGCTTCGGCAACCTCATCCGCACCTACCGCTACGCGCTCGGCAAGCGCGACTCCGGCGTGGCGCTCAACGCCGGCGACCGCATCGACCTGATCCGCTACGACTACCAAGGCCGCGCCATCGCCACCATCGCCGGCAACGGCGACACCGTCTACAGCGAATACGACGCCGCCGACAACCTCGTCCACCGCTGGTACAAGCTCAGCGGCAGCCAGCCCGGCTTCGATGCCGTCGTCCACGTCTGAAACGAATACGACAAGACCGGGCAGCTGCTGCATGCCAGCCAGCAGCGCCAGCTCGCCGGCGCCGCCTCCCCGGTCGTCGATCTCAACCAGTGGACCGCCTACAACGCGTTCGGCGAAATCCTGCGCCGCGTCCACGTCGGCCTGCAGGGCACCCTGGTCAACACCTACGACAACGCCGGCCGCCTGATCGACTCCAACGAAACCGGCGGCGTGCGCAGCTTCGGCTACAACCTCGCCGGCCACCAGGTGCGCGAGCACCGCCTCGTCGCCACCAGCGACGGCCAGCGCGTCGACGCGGTCACCTGGAACAGCGTCGACCGGCTCGGCCGCGTCGTCGCCACCCGCATGCCCGCGCACACCGCCGATCTCGCCGCGACCAGCCTGGTCCAGCAGCGCCGCGACCGCTGGGGCAACGTGCTGGAGACCGTGGATACGCGCGGTTACCGCACCAACTACCGCTACAACGAACTCGACCAGGTCGTCCGCGACGAGCGGCCGCTGGTCGAAGCGGTGTCCGAAACCGGCGCCAGCACCTGGATCCGGCCGGTCAACGAATGGTTCTACGACGCCCTCGGCCGCCTGATCGGCACCCGCGACGCCAACGGCAACACCCGCCTCAACGAGTACGACGCCGCCGGCCAACTCGTGCGTTCCTTCGACGCATTCGGCCAGGCCACCCTCTACGCCTACGACGCGCTCGGCCAGCAACGCCTCGTGCAGAGCCCGGTCGGACGCCTGACCTACCAGGACTACGACAAGCGCGGCCGCATCGTCGAAACCGGCGATTTCCTCAACGGCCCTTACACCCGCACCCGCGTGCGCCTGCAAGGCTACGGCCTGAACCAGAACGGCGACCGCCTGTCCGTAACCGACGCGCTCGGCCAGCGCACCGACTACGACTATTCGAGCGCCGGACTGGTCTCCCGCATCCAGACCGCCACCGGCCAGATCACCTGGTACGGCTACGACATGCTGGGCCGCAAGACCTGGGAGAACTACAACAGCTTCAACGGCCCCACCGTGCAGGACCGCGACGGCGAAACCGTGCGCCTGGACGAGCTGACCTGGGACTACGACGTGTTCGGTCGGTTGATCGATCACAACAACCTGAGCGGGCGCGATTTCGATTACGCGTACGACGCGGTGACCGGGCAGTTGTCGACCGACTCCCAGCGCGGCGGCCCGGTCGGCGACGCGGTGCGCCGGTACACCTACTATCCCAACGGCCGGATCAAGGCGATCTACGAGAACGGCGCGGATCCGACCTACCGCTACGAGTACGACGCCGCCGGCAACCGCACGCTTGAAGAGGTATTCACACGCGACGGCAACATGACCACGTGGACGCGCACCATCACCCGCACCTGGTACGACAGCAACAACCGGGTGCAGCGCGTGGTCCAGGACGATCTCTCCAGCGGCGCCTCCAAGCGCGTCCTCGACCTGCGCTACAGCTACGACGCCGCCGGCAACCGCCGCCGGGTCAGCGCCGGCGCCAGCTACGGCAGCGACGCCACCGGCGTGCCGGCCGGCAACAACGCGCCCGTCGCCGTGCAGGCGCCGCCGCCGCGCTCGGTGCCCAAGGGCCTATCCAGCGAATTCTCGATCGTCTTCAGCGAAGTCTTCCGCGACCCCGAGCAAGACCCACTGACCCTGCAGATCGCCCTCGCCGACGGCAGCGCACTGCCCGCCTGGCTGACCGCCACTCGGGACGGCACCAGCGGCCGCATCGTGTTCGTCGCCAACCCCGGCGCCGGCGTGCCCGACCAGGACCTGACGATCCGCCTGATCGCCTCGGAAACCGGCAACCCCGCCAACGCGGCGGCGACGACGTTCGTGCTGTACGTGCGCAGCAACCGCCCGCCGCAATTGCTCGACGCCGCGCCGACGCCGCTGCGGCTGAAGAGCGCCGGCGACTGGACCCTGCCGCTGGCGGCCATCGATTACTTCAACGACACCGACATCGGCGACGAACTGCGCCTGAGCGTGGACAACGCCGCTTCGCTGCCCGCCTGGGTACAGTTCGACGCGGCCACGATGCGCCTGCGCGCGGTCGCCCCCGCGCCGGGCCAGACCTTCGCGCTGTTCCTGCGCGCGACCGACCGCGCCGGCCAATCAACGGTCAAGACCCTGCACCTGAGCGTCGGCGCCAACACCGCCCCGACCGGCCCGTCGCCGCTGCCGGCGCAGGCCATCGTGATCAACCAGGATTTCGTCTGGTCGAATCCGTTGCCGAGCGTGTTCGCCGATGCGGACGGCGACTATCTCGAAGTCGCCGCCAGCGGCTTGCCCGCATGGATGTCGTTCCAGCGCATCGCCAATCCCAACCGCCCGGAGTTGCGCCTGATCGGGCGGGTGCCGTCTAACGTCCCCGCGGGCACGGTCTACACCATCACCTTCACCGCCAACGACGGCTTCGGCGGCAGCAAGACCACCACGCTGACCTTGACCGTGCGTGGCGGCAACCGCGCGCCGGACGCTCCCGGCAGCTTCTCCATCCCGCGCGTCACCGTCGGCCTGTGGTACAGCTACCAGCTGCCCGCTTTCGTCGATGCCGACGGCGATGCGATCGCATACCGACTCAGCGCACTGCCCGCGGGGCTGAGCTTCGATGCGCAGACGCGCACCATCAGCGGCGTAGCGACCGCGGCCGGCAACGTGCCGACCGTCTATACCGCCACCGATCCGTTCGGCGCCAGCAAGAGCCTTTCGCTCGGCTTCAACGTCGTCGTCAACGACCCGCCGGCGCCGACCTGGATTCCGAACCAGAGTGCAGGCGTGGGCGCCTATTTCGCCTACCAGATCCCCCTGTTCACCGACCCCAACGGCGATACGGTCACCTACGACGCCGGCGGCCTGCCGCCCGGCCTGAGCATCTCCAGCGGCGGCATCATCAGCGGCACGCCCACCGTCGCGGGCAACTACGAAGTCGTCATCGTCGGCATCGACGCGCGCGGCGCCAAGGGCTACACCAGCTTCGTCATCGCCGTGAACGCGACACCGCCGCCGAACAACGCGCCGGTGCGCAACTACACGCCGACCAACTGGTCCATGGAGATTTCCGAAGCGTCCGTCGGTTTCGAAATGGTGTACTGGCCGGCGAACGCATTCGTCGACCCCGACGGAAACCCGATGACCTATCAACTGGTCGGCTCGCCATCGTGGGTGGTCTATCACCCGTCGACCGGACCGAACAGCCATCACCGCTTCGACCTGTCGCCGCCCGCGCAGACCCGCAGCTACACGATCACGGTACGCGCCACCGACAGCCTCGGCGCGTCCGTGGACATGAGCTTCGGGTTGTACGTGGTCTACCGCAAGGGCGGCGGCGTGGCGAATGCCGCACCGGACCAGCCGCTGAGTTTCGATATGGGACCGGGCGAAGCCGCAGGCGACGCCGCGCCGTCTGCCGGCGACGCGCTCGCCGCGTCGGCCGGCGCCGCGACGGCTACGCTGCAGTACCGCGACAGCTGGTTCACTTACGACGCCGAAAACCGCATCGCGATCAACAACGGCCGCCTGGTCAACGGCGCCATCGTGCTGACCGCCGAGGGCGGCGACTCCTACCGCCTCGACTACGACGCGGCCGGCAACGCCGCCGCACGTACGTTCTACCGTGGCAACACGCTCAATATTCGATACAGCAGCTACGACCTGCGCGGCAACCTCATCACCGAGTATCACGACAATGCCGCCCAGAACAGCGGCTACGGCGGCATCGCCCGCAGCTTCACCTACGACGCCGCCAACCGCCTGACGTCCACCCGCTCCTACTACGCCAACGGCTCCACCTGGACCCGCACCACCGGTTCGGGCCAAAGCTACGAAGAGTGGGAAACCTACGACTACAGCGGCTGGCTGAGCAGCGCCGAGAACTACAGCTACGACGCCGCCGGCCGCCTGCTCTACCAGGACAAGATCGGCCGCAACGAGGCCGCGCCGAACTGGATCCAACTCGCTTCGCAAAACAACGAGAACAACCGCCAGTCCACCGACGTCGGCGTCCTCAACACCCTCAACAACCGCATCGAATACCGCGACGCCAACGGCAACAGCACCTACGACGCCTTCGGCCGCGCCACCGGCTTCAAGACCACCACCCTGCAATACACCCACACCTACGCCATCGCCTACGAAGGCTGGGAGGGCTACCAGCAAAAGACCGTCAGCGGCACCAGCAGCAACGCCAGCTACCGTCCCACCACCAACACCCTGACCTACGACGCGCTCGGCCGCCTGATTTCCCAACAGGAAACCACCCGCCTGAGCACCGGCAGCATCGACGACCGCGTGCGCTACTACGCCTACAACGGCGACGGCCAGGTGCAACTGCGCCGCGAAGGCACGATCAAGAACGGCCAGTTCGTCCAGGACGGCGCGGTCAAGCCGAACTACCTCTACGCCTACGCCGGCGGCCAGCAGATGGCCCAGATCGCCGAAGGCAGCCGCATCGTCAGCCTCAACGGCGTCGGCATGTACCAGGCCGGCGGCGCCAAGGTCGTGGCCCTGGCCGGCGAAACCCTCCGCACCCTGGCCCAGCGCATCTACGGCAACGACCTGCTGTGGTACGTGCTGGCCGAAGCGAACGGGCTGGGCGAACCGGACCAGGAAATCGGCGGCGGGCGCGAGCTCGATGCGCCCCGGGTGGATGTGAGTCGCAACGATGCGAATACGTTCAAGCCGTACGATCCGGGGGAAGCGATTGGGTCGACTATGCCCGGATTACCGTACATTCCGCCGGCGCCGGGCGCGAAGTGCGGCGCGATGTCGAAGGTCATCTCCGTCATCGTCACCGCGGTCGTCAGCTACTTCGCAGGCGGAGCCGCCGGCGCGGCGGCGGGCAACTATGTGGGACAGATGAGCCAGCTGATGTTCAACGGCCAGTACGACTGGGGAAGAGCCTTACGCCTGGGCCTCAACCCCTTCGGCGGCAACAGCTCGGACCTGGCTCGCTCAGTTTACGATCCCGGCTCGCACGGTGCGCCAGGCCGAGTCGACTACAAGAGCATCGCGGTGTCGGCAGCCTCCGCTGCTGCGACGACAGGGATCTCGCAGTACGCCAGTTATATCGGGTTGGGCACGGCTTCCTCGATGGCGCTGCAAACCGTCGCTACCACGGCGGCAAACTATCAATTCAACAAATGGGCGGGATACGACGTCAGCTGGAGCAACCGCCAACTAGGCGCAAATATCGCCACAGCTTTTATCGGACAAGCCATGTTCGGTGGGGGAAGCAACGGCAACGCCGCTAAGGACTCCGCATCTGTCGAAGCACCTCAAGGCAACGGTAGCTTTCAGTGGAGAGCAATCGCATTAGAAACAGCCCGATCTCTCGGTCGCGGCCTAGTGTTAGGCGCTGTACAAACAGGGGTCGAAAAGGCGTTCGGCGTTAAAGACGCGTCATGGAACTGGGAACGCATCGCCACTGACGCGTTCGGAAATGTATTAGCCAATGCAGCCGCGATGGGGGTCCGAGCGGTGCAAACTAAACGGCCGCCTTCGCAAGCAGCTCGAAGTGGCAACACGCTACTACTTAATTTCGCCGATGAGCGGGCTGCGCAAGAAGGTGCCGATTCGACGTCTAACGCCAAGCTCTACCCCCAAGGCTATGAACGCGATCCCAGAGAAATCCGTATAGCTCGCGATCCAGACCAGGTGCTAGGACGAAGCGAAAGAATCGCCAGGCTCAATGCTCTCTTCGACGATCCGTTGCCCGCAAATGTCAGTGATTCAGAGCTATTGCAGCTCGAACACAACTATGGCCGCGAGTTGGCCGGCAAGATGGAACTCAACGCGACTGCCATGCCCACGGTAACCGTGGTCGGTACAAAGCCGCCCAGCGCCCCCGGATACGGCTACGACCTCATGTACCTCCTGGGCATGCTCGGAATGGGCTATCGCCGCACGGGGACGATGAGCGCAGCCGAGCGTATCGACGCTGTCGTACCGAGGATAAGCCAGGAACAAGTCGACCATTATCGGAAGACCGGATCTACGCGCTTGCCAGGCATGTATCCAGTCGATCCGATGATCGAAGCGAGGCGCGAACTCAGCAGGCGCGCCCTGCTGGCCGGGGGCAACAATCCGTTGGCTGGAATGCAGGGAGCTCTCACCTCAATGCTGGGAGGTGATGCCCAAGCGATCCAGGAATCCATTATAGCCAACGACACCTTTACCGCGCCGATTATGGACGCGGCCCCAGGCCTTTCTACGCCCGGCCGCGTGGTTAGGACACCGATCAAGTCCCTGCCTTTTGCTCAGACCAAAGGACTCGTCAATAACCATGCCGCAGACGACCTTGGCGAGCTTTTCCTGCGCAGCGGCAAGAGCTATGGCGATATTCGTGGAGCCGCTAGCGAACCCTTAAGCAAGCCGCCTGGCGGCTGGCCTAAAAGCGAGCGCCCGCTGAACGTTGACGACATTTGGGACCTCGCAGATAGAATCGGCCTGCTCGACGACAGGGAATTAACATTGGATCTTGACAAAGTGGAGTTCAAGATCATCGAAGACCGCTTCATGCCAAAAAATAGCGACGGCACGCCCCTTGCGGCCTACTACTACTATGCCCCGCAAGCAAGTACACCGGAAGGAAAACCATTGGGCGGTACGAATTTAGAAACCGGAATGGTGAAGTACAGTGACCTTACCGGTCCGAACGGCAAGATCCCGATCCGCATCTCCGAGTCAGTGGCCCAGAGCGAAATGCATACACTGCATACGGTGGCCCATGAGCTTTATGAACTGAGTCGCCTTATCGATTACTTCAAGAACAACGGCTGGGCGGCTAACGCTGGAGCACTCAGAAAAAGAATCGGAGAGAATCAGGGCGCCAACTTCCATACCAGAGCTCACGATTTCGGCGACATATGGGTGGATAAGTACAAGGAAGCCAACCGGATGAGTAAAAGTCAGCCATGAACGAAATCCATCAACAGCGAATGCTCGCGCTAAAGTCCAAGCCCTCCTCGGAGTTCGATAAGGAACTCGCCACGCTACTCGATGCGGAGAACGTTTACAGCTATCTCTCCTTGCTTGACACGACGATCTATCATTACTACGAACGCGCAGCCACTGAGCCCGACAGGTACCACGAAGCGGTAGCCGAACTGACTCATGCTTTCGGCCAAGAAAAATGGAGCCTGATCAGCGAGGCGGTCAAAAAACCCTACCGGGTATTGATCGAAATCTGCGAGCAATGGCGTATAGAAAAGCCATCGAAGAGCGAAGATTTCAGCGAAGGCGATGTTTACCGCATGGCCCTTAATGCCGCCGACGAAGAAAATGTCCTCGAAATCTTCCAAGCTCTCCCGGACACTCTAAAGTTTCAATTCGACCTGAACGCCGAAAATATCTTGAATACAGATTCGGACAAATATAGCCACCTTGACATAATTAAAGCCGCTCGGATATTCAGGGACGCCAAGCTTCGTGGTGAGGTCGAAGTCCCCGCGGGGACACTGGAGCCGTCTTCATGGCCGCTACGAGAGAGGGACCCGCGATGACATCAACCACCTTCGGCGATCTCAATGGACCGACGGCGCAGACGCTAGGTGGCAGCTAATAAGCTCGTGCTTCGCCGCGAAGTAGACACCGAATCTACTGGGGTACCTCTCCCGGTCGCAACGCAACAGGACTCGAACTCGCATCGCTTTGAGCCTTGCGGTCGGGCGTTTAGGGCGTGCGGTGGGATGGCACGGGCTGGCGACAAGGCTCGGCGGCTTGCGTTCGAGGCGGATTGGGTTGCGCGCATCCGGTGATGGCTTGCGTTCGAGCCGTTGAGGCTTGCTCGCGAGGTAAAAACGCTTGCGATTGCAGCGGAGCCGAAGGTCGCCGCCGGCCGGACGGCGACCGGTGGGCGGTGAAGGGGCTTAGTCGGAGCGGATCGTTTCGAGGTTGCCGTGGACTTGGTCGGCCCAGAGGCGGAACACGCGGGCCAGGGCACGGCGGCGCGATTGTTCGGGTTTGCGGATTTCGAGCGATGAGGCGGCGGGGTCGATGGTTTGGGCGATGCCGATCAGTTCGTCGCGGAAGGCCTGCAGGCCGTGGTAGGCGTCGGCGGGCAGCAGGACGTAATCGGCGCGGGTCGCGGGCGCGGTTCTTCGGGGCATCGGCGGTACTCCTCTCCATGAGCCAGTGGCCCGCGCTGCGCGGATGCGCAGGCGGGATGTCGGGAGGCTAGAAACCGCACGTAGACGGCGGGCTTATTCCCCTTTCGGGTGTTGTATTCACCGCCCTCCCGACGCTGACATGCGCCGAGCTTGCGCCCAAACTTCGGGCACAAAAAACCCACCGGTTTGTCGGAGGTGGGTGCCGCTACGTGAAGGAGTTTCTAGGCTCCAGCGCCAAGACTGCTACTCGCAAAAACACTTGTCAACAGCCGCTTGTGAGGCTTTTCGAGCTGTGTGCAATGCTGATGCACGCAATGCGTATCACATCGAAAGCCGCAACAGCATCGCGAACAACGCCGCCGTCGTAGAACGCGCTCGGATGAAGCGACGGCATAGTTGAGTTGACGCGGTCGCGGCTTGCGCCGCTCCTACAGGGGGCGGTCGCGACTTACTCGGCGCTTGCGGTTGCGACAAAGAAAAAGGGCGTTCTCGCGGACGCCCTTTTTGATTCGGCGATGGTGCCGCCCTACCCCGCCGTTAGTAGTAACCGGCCAGGTTGAGGAACCACCCCTTGTTGTCGTACTCCAGATCCGTCATATCGTCGCTGAAGTCGGTGAAGTTGTAGCCCACGCCGACCTTGAAGTTCTCGCTCAGCTGACGGTCCACGCCGACCAGCCAGCCGCGGCGGTCGCCGCCGTCCTTGACCGACAGCCAGCGGTATTCGGCCATCGCGTCCCACTTGGCGATCAGGTGGTAACGCACCTGCCCGGCCAACAGGTCGGCGCGGCTGTCGAGCCACAGGCCTTCGCTGCGGCCCATGCGGTAGTCGCCCCAGCGGCTGGCGGCCTTGCCGGCCACTTCCCACTTGTCGTCGATGCGGTAGATGCCTTCGAACGACAGCACCTGCGAGCGTTGGTCGTAGCGGTTGCCGCCTTCCTGGCCGATGGTGGCCAGGTCGTACAGGTACACGTACTTGCCGAACGCGGCCCAGCGCGAGTTGTCGTGCGGGCGGTAGGCGAAGCCGAGGTTGCCTTCGACGGTCTTGGCGCCGCGGCTGACGTCGATCTGGTCCTTGATGTCGGAGTACAGGAAACGCGCGGCGATGCGCCAGTCTTCGTTGATCTTGTAGAACAGGCGGTTGGCGGTGGTCCAGGCTTCGCGGCGTTCGGCGCCGCTGTCCTTGCGGTATTCGACCTTGCTCGACCAGTCGGTGCGCTGGTCGGTGCGGCCGCCGCTGAGGCTGTAGGCGCGGCGGTCGATGTGGCCGGAGGGGCCGTCGACGTCGCCGTCCATCACGCTGAAGCCCAGGTTCCAGCCTTCGGCGGGATAGAAGTCCATGCCGAAGGTGTGGCCGATGCCCTCGCTGGAATCGCGCGGGTCCTTGAGGAACACGCTTTCGTTGTAGAGGTTGGTCTGGTTGTTCAAGCGCCAGCGCTGGCCGATGGTCCAACCGGTCTGCAGCACGTTGTCGAACAGCGGATCGCGTTCGGTGCTGTCGGCGCTGAAGGTGTAGCCGCCGTAGATGGTGTGGTCCGGGGTCAGGCGGTACTCGGCCTCGGCCTTGCCGGCGCTGCCGCGGCTGCCGTTGCTGTATTCGGCGCTGACGCTGGAGCGGTCGCCGAACAGATAGCGCGCGCCGATCGTGCCCAGGTCGTTGCGGTCGTAGCGGCCGCCGTCGTCGTCGACGGTGTACTGGCCGGCGACGTACAGCTCCAGGCTGGAACCGATGCGGTGGGTGTAGCGCATCGCGAACAGCATCGCGTCGAGGTCGGGCACGGTCGAGCCGGCGCCGCGCTCTTCGCGGATGCGGCGCAGTTCGGCGCCGAGCTGGTCGTCGTTGGTGATGCGCCAGTCCATCGTCAGCTGGCTCTGTTCCAGCGCCTCGTCGCCGCGCTCGCGGCGGGTGTGGCGGCCGAACAGGCTGAAGTTCTCGGTGAAGTAGCCGAGGAATTCGGCGCCGTACTCGCGCACGGCCTGGCCCTGGTCGTAGCGCGAGATCGAGAAGCCCGGATCGACGTCGCGCCACCACGCGCCCGCGCTCCAATCGAGCTGGGTCCAGCCCAGTTCCTTGAAGTTGGCGCGCGCTTCGATCTTGTCGGCGTCGCCCTTGCGCGGGCCGTCGATCGGGTTGACGCGGACGAAGTCGATGCCGCCGTTGCTCGAATACCACAGCGGCGCCGCGGTGGATTCGCTGCGGCTCTTCTCCAGTTTCAGGTAGGTGCCGCGGCCGGCCTGCAGGGTCAGGTCCACGCCCTTGAGGGTGTAGTCGTCGCCGCTGCGGTTCTCGTCGATGTAGGTGCCGCCGACGGCGAGGTGGTCGCCGAACCACTGCTTGCCGCGGAAGCCGGCGCTGACGTCGTCGGTCTGGAAGCCGGCCGGAACGTATTCGTAGTCGACCAGCAGGCGCTGGGTGTAGCCGTCCAGCGGGGTGTCGCGGGTCAGCGTGCGCACGTTCTCGCGGGTGATCTGCGACAGCGGGCGGGTCAGCAGGATCCGGCCCTGCATGTTGTTGATTTCGTAGTCGGCGCCGCGCGTCAGGTCCACGCGCGATTCGACCCGGCCGGTGCTGACGTCGCGGATTTCGACGGTGACCTTTTCCGAACCCGGCAGCAGGTCGGTGTGGCGCAGCATGTACAGGCTGTTGCCGGTGCCGAGGAACTCGGTGTGGCCGAGCGCACTCTGCGCTTCGGAACCGAACACGCGCAGTTCGCTGCGCGGGTCGCCGAGCACGGTGGTGTTGCGGCTGCGCCAGGCCAGCGCCGCGCCGTACAGCGAGCGGTTGTACTGGGCGTACTCGGTGCCGGTGATGCCGGTGTTGAAGTTGCCCCAGATCGCCTGGTTCTGGTCCCAATCCACGCGCAAGTACAGCTTGCCCTGGGTGTCGACGTCGCGATAGGTGTTGGAATCGTCGCCGTAGACCGGGTAGTACAGGTTCGGGTCGAGGCGGCGGAAAATGTCCTGCGCGTCGGCGTCGAAGAAGCCGTTGAACAGCCGCTTGATCTCGTTCTCGCGGGTGTCGGCCTGGGCGGTGATCAGGTACTTGCCCTGCACCTTGCCCTTCAGATAGAACGCCAGCCGGCCTTCGCTGATGAAGCTGTCGTCGTAGCGGCCGCGGTCGCCCGCCGCCATCGGCTCGATGTTGCCGCTGACGCTGTTCTTGGACAGGGTGACGTCGGCCAGCGCGACCAGGAAGCTGTACTTGCCGGTGACGTTGACGTCGAGGTTCTTCTCCAGCGTCGTCCCGCCCTGGCCCTTGATCTTGACCGCATAGGTGTGCGGCCCGACCGGCTCGAGGAACTCGGCGGCGAACTTGCGCTCCAGGTCGATCGGGAAGGTCTGGTCGTTGATGGTGAGCTGGGTGTCGCGCGGGATGTCGCGGCCGTAGATGCGCACGCGCGAGCCGTACACCGGGATGTTCTGCAACCGGATCGCGTTGGTGCCGTAGATCGAGCTGGTGATCGCCAGGTCCTGGGCGTTGCGCTCGTCGATCGGCTGGCCGAGGCTCTTTTGCACCTGGTCGCGCTGGATCTGCACGCCGCGCTCGTACTCTTCCGGCTTCAGCAACTGGATGCGCTGCGGCTGGATTTCGTCGAACACTCCGCTCTTGCCGTAGGCGCGGGCGATGTAGATCAGCTCGTCGCCGGCGAGCAGGTTCAAGCCGGCCGGCAAGGCGCCGTCCCATTCCTGCTCGGCCACGTTCTCCACCGGCACGTCGATGGTCGCCAGCGGCGTCACCAGGTCGGTGTCGCTGCCGCGGTACACAGTGACCTGCAGCTTCTCGATGAAGGACGCGTAGTTGGTGTAGGCGTGGAAGCGCACCGGCTTGATGATGCGGCCGTTCTCGAACGGCGCGGTCGAACCGGACTGCACGTTGAGCACCGGCGGGCCGAGGGTGGGATCTTCGGTGGCCCAGATCACGCCGCCGTTGGGCAGGTCGATCTGGAACTTGCCGGCGATCTTGGCCGTGCCTTCGGTGAGGTTCTCGCGCACCACGTCGACGCGGCGGTTGGCCTGCAGCGCGGCGGGGTCGTCGCCTTGCGCGACCGGCTTGTCCTCGCCGCGGGTGCGCACGCGGAACAGCAGGCCCTCGTCGCTGCGGCACTCGTTGCCCTGGCACTGCGCCGGGACCTCCGCCGCGCCCGCCACCGCCTCGCGCGCGGGCGCGGGCTTGTCGAGCGAGCTCAGGTCCACCGGCACGGCGCCGGCGCGGCCGCCGTCGCCCTGCTTCAGCGGCAGGCTCGGCTGGCCGGACTTCTGCGCGTACGCGGGGGCGGCGGCGCCGGCGGCGAACACGCCGCCGGTCAGCAGGCCGATCAGAGTCATGTCCAGAAGCTTCATCTTGATCTTCATGGCCATGTCCTCAGCGGTTGCCCACGCCGACGGGCGCCTGGGTGTCGTCTGTAATGTCCACTCGCACTTTCTGCCTTACCTCGGGCTTGAGTTCGGCCGAGATCGCTTCGAACACGGCCTTGGCTCGACGCAGTCCCAGTTGGACGTTGTAGGCGGCGGCGCCGCGTTTGTCGGCGCGGCCGACGATGCCGATCGCGCCGCTGCCCTGCTGGTTGAGCGCCTTGGCGATTTCGCCGATGAGCGCGCGGTATTGCGGCTTGATCGTGGCCTGGTCGGTGTCGAACAGGACCTCGCCCAGGCGGATCGCCGGGTCCAGGCTGACCAACGTGGCGTCGGTACCGGCGACCACATCCACCGACACCTTGCTCGCCAGCGCCGGATCGCCCTCCAGCTGCTTGAGCAGCGCGGCCTGCACCGCGCGGGCGCGGGCGAAGGCGAGCGCCTCCTCCTGCGCCTGCGCGCTGACGGTGACGCTGCCGCCGCCGGCGTCGCGCAGGCGTCCGGCGATCTGCGCGAACATCGGCGCGTAGCTCTCCTTCACCTTGGCGCTGCCGGACTCGAACATCACCTCGCCCAGCTCGACGTCGGTCTCGGACTTCGCGCCGGAGACTTCGCCCGGCGGCAGCTTGACGCCGAAGTCGAAGCGGGTCGGGATGCCCTGGGTGATGCGGCGCACGCGCGGGTTCTCGGTGGTGAACGCCGAGCCCGGCGGCAACGTGGCCTGATCGACCTTGAGGATGAAGTTGCGGCCGCGCGCGGAGTTGCCGCCTTCGATGCCTTCCAGGTGGAAGCGGCCGTAGGCGTCGGTCTCCATGATCAAGCCCTCGACCGAGGCGATGCGCACGCCCGGGATGCCGCGCTCCTCGATCCCGTTGTTGCGGATCGTGTAGGAGACGACGTAACCGGTCGCGGCCTGGGCGACCTGGCGGGTCACCTGCAGGTCCTGCCCGCTCAGCCCCTTGGCCGCGTCGCCGCGGGTGCGTTCGACCGTGGTGCGGCCGTCGGCGCCCATGCGCACGGTGGTGCCTTCGTCGGTGGTCAGCACGAAGTCGTCGGTGAAGGCCAGTTCGTTCAAGGTCTGGCGCACCACCACTTCGCGCGCCGGCGCGGCGGCCGAACCGCGGCCGTCGATCCGGCCCAGGGCGATGCCGTGCAGCATCGGCGCGCTGGCGTCGGGCTCGGCGACCGGGCCTTCGCCGCGATCGACGGTGGTCGAACCGGCGACGTAGGCGTTCGGGGCGAAGCCGCCCTGCACGCGCACGCCGCTGGCCTTGGCCGGATCCTGCCAGCCGTCGCCGTCTCGGTCGTCGAACACGGTGCCGACCAGCAGGCTGTCTTCCAGCAGCGGGTCGCCGGCCATGGTGACTTCGGCGGTGGCGTCGTTGGAGATCTTGGTGCCCTTGTCGTCGTAACCGGCGACCTGGTTCTTGTGCGTGCCCTTGCCCACGCCGGCGCCGACGCGCAGGAAGTAGCTCACGGTGGCCTTGCCGCCGATCGCCACGTCGATGCCGCCGATGCGCAGCGGGTTGGCGCTCATCACCACGCCGTTCTTGTTGTCGTCGTCCACGCTCAGCGAGTTGTCGACGAAGGTGAAGCCGGCCGGCGGAATGTCGACCAGGGTGGCGTTGACCGCCGGCGAGTCGCCGACGTTCTCGACCAGCACGCTGTAGCGGACCAGGTCGCCGATCTTGACCTCGCGCACCGCCGAGGTCTTGACCAGGCGCAGCACCGGCGCGTTGGCGATCACCGTGATGGTGACCGACGCGGTCGCGCACACCGGCGTCGGCGAGGAGGTGTCGCAGACGCGGTAGGTGAACGTGTCGGTGCCGGCGAAGAACTGCTTGGGCGTGTAGGTGCACGCACCGGCCGCGCAGGTCACGGTGCCGTTGGCCGGTTCGCCGACGATGGTCAGCGAAGCCGGATCCAGCGGCGCGCCGGTCACCGTGTCGTTGCCGATCACGTTGACGGTCACCGGGGTCTGCTGGTTGGTCTGGGCGGTGTCCGGATTGGCCGTGACCTTGTTCGGCTGCACCGTCACGCTGACCTTCGCGGTCGCGCAGTTGGTCGGGTTGAGCTTCTCGCAGATCGTGTAGGTGTAGCTGTCGTCGCCGGCGAAGTTGCTGCGCGGCGTGTAGGTGATGGTGCCGTCGCTGTTGACCACGGTGGTGCCGTTGGCCGGATCGGTGCTGACGGTGATGATCACCAGGTTCGGATCGATCGGCGCGCCGTTGAGCGTGTCGTTGGCGATCACGTTGGTGCTCACCGGCGTGTTCTGCGGGGTCACGCCGGTGCCGCCGGCCGGGTCGTCGGTGGCGGTGATCGCCGGCGCCGACACGGCGATGGTGACCGTGGCGGTGTCGCAGTTGCTCGGGTTCAGCACTTCGCACAGCTGGTAGGTGACGGTGTAGCTGCCGGCCGGGGTGTTCGGCGCGACGTCCACGCTGCCGTCGGCCTTGACCGTCAGCGGACCGTTGCTGTTCGGCTTGACGGTGACGTCGGCCGGATTGACCGCGCTGCCGCCGAGGGTGTCGTTGCCGAGCACGTTGACCACGTTGGTGCCGCCGGTGGCGCCGTTGACCGGCGTGGCGACGATGTCGTCGACCGCGTCGATGGGAGCGGCGTCGACGGTGACCACGACGGTGGCGGTGGTGCAGTTGCCCGGATCCGCGGTTTCGCAGATGCGGTACTCGATGTTGTAGCTGCCCTTCGGCGTGCCCGGGGCGACGTTCACCGCGCCGGTGGCCGGATCCAGGGTCACCTTCGGGTCGGAGGTGGAGACCTGGGTCAGGATCACCGTCGTGGTCGTGGCGGGCTGGCCGTTGAGGGTGTCGTTGCCGAGCACGTTCGGCACGGCCACGCCGCCGGCGGCGCCGTTGGACACGGTGCCGGCGTCGGGGGTGGCGACGATCTGGCGACGCTGCACCTGGGTGGTGCTGGTCGCCGTCACCGGCGTGGTGATCTCGGTCGAGGTCACGCCGGCGTTGTTGACGATGCTCGTGTTGACCGCGTCGGCCGGGGTGACCGTGTAGGTACCGGTGACCGTGCACACCGCGCTCGCGCCGGTCGGCGCCATCGCCGGGCAGTTCCAGCTCGACGGCGTGGTCTTGCTGTCGGTGATCACCACGTTGTTGAGAGTGACGTTGCCGGTGTTGGTGGCGGTCAGCTCGTAGGTCAGCACGTCGCCGATGGTGATGCTGCCGCTGTTGTCGTTGTCGGCGTAGGCCGGCAGCGCGCGCTTGGCCAGGGTCATGGCCGGATTGCGGGTCGCGGTGATCTCGACCGTATCGGTCGCCGAGGTCGTGGTGCCGTCGGTCGCGCTGGCGATGTTGACGACCTTGCCGGCATCGAGGTCGGCCTGGGTCACGGTGTAGTTCGCCGTGCAGGTCAGCGTCTGGCCCGGGGCCAGGCCGCCGGCCGGCAGCGCCGGACAGGTCACCGGGGTCTTGTCGTCGTTGACCGAAACCGGTGCGGTGATCGTCACGTTGCCGCTGTTGGTCACGCGGTAGCTGTACGGCAGCACGTCGCCGACCGCCGCGTAGGTGGTCGCCGTCGACGACTTGTCGATGGTCATCGCCGGGTTGCGGGTCGCGATGATCTCGACCGTATCGGTGGCCGAGGTCGTGGTGCCGTCGGTCGCGCTGGCGATGTTGACGACCTTGCCGGCGTCGAGGTCGGCCTGGGTCACGGTGTAGTTCGCCGTGCAGGTCAGCGTCTGGCCCGGAGCCAGGCCACCGGCCGGCAACGCCGGACAGGTCACCGGGGTCTTGTCGTCGTTGACCGAAACCGGGGCGGTGATGGTCACATTGCCGCTGTTGGTCACGCGGTAGCTGTAAGGCAGCACGTCGCCGACCGCCGAATAGGTGGTCGCCGTCGACGATTTGTCGATGCTCATCGCCGGGTTGCGGGTCGCGGTGATTTCGACCGTATCGGTGGCCGAGGTCGTGGTGCCGTCGGTCGCGCTGGCGATGTTGACGACCTTGCCGGCATCGAGGTCGGCCTGGGTCACGGTGTAGTTCGCCGTGCAGGTCAGGCTCTGGCCCGGGGCCAGGCCACCGGCCGGCAGCGCCGGACAGGTCACCGTCGTCTTGTCGTCGCTGACCGAGATGGCCGCCGTCAGCGTCACGTTGCCGCTGTTGGTAACGCGGTAGCTGTACGGCAGCACGTCGCCGACCGCCGCGTAGGTGGTCGCCGTCGACGACTTGTCGATGCTCATCGCCGGATTGCGGGTCGCGGTGATTTCGACCGTATCGGTCGCCGAGGTCGTGGTGCCATCGGTCGCGCTGGCGATATTGACGACCTTGCCGGCATCGATGTCGGCCTGGGTCACGGTGTAGTTCGCCGTGCAGGTCAGGCTCTGGCCCGGGGCCAGACCGCCGGCCGGCAGCGCCGGACACGTCACCGTCGTCTTGTCGTCGCTCACCGAGATGGGCGCGGTGATCGTCACGTTGCCGCTGTTGGTCACGCGGTAGCTGTAAGGCAGCACGTCGCCAACCGCCGAATAGGTGGTCGCCGTCGACGACTTGTCGATGGTCATCGCCGGATTACGGGTCGCGATGATCTCGACCGTATCGGTCGCCGAGGTCGTGGTGCCATCGGTCGCGCTGGCGATGTTGACGACCTTGCCGGCGTCGAGGTCGGCCTGGGTCACGGTGTAGTTCGCCGTGCAGGTCAGCGTCTGGCCCGGGGCCAGGCCGCCGGCCGGCAGCGCCGGACAGGTCACCGGGGTCTTGTCGTCGTTGACCGAAACCGGGGCGGTGATGGTCACATTGCCGCTGTTGGTGATCCGGTAGCTGTAAGGCAGCACGTCGCCGACCGCCGAATAGGTGGTCGCCGTCGACGATTTGTCGATGCTCATCGCCGGGTTGCGGGTCGCGGTGATTTCGACCGTATCGGTGGCCGAGGTCGTGGTGCCGTCGGTCGCGCTGGCGATGTTGACGACCTTGCCGGCGTCGAGGTCGGCCTGGGTCACGGTGTAGTTCGCCGTGCAGGTCAGGCTCTGGCCCGGGGCCAGGCCACCGGCCGGCAGCGCCGGACAGGTCACCGTCGTCTTGTCGTCGCTGACCGAGATGGCCGCCGTCAGCGTCACGTTGCCGCTGTTGGTGACGCGGTAGCTGTACGGCAGCACGTCGCCGACCGTCGCGTAGGTGGTCGCCGTCGACGACTTGTCGATGCTCATCGCCGGATTGCGGGTCGCGATGATCTCGACCGTATCGGTCGCCGAGGTCGTGGTGCCGTCGGTCGCGCTGGCGATGTTGACGACCTTGCCGGCATCGAGGTCGGCCTGGGTCACGGTGTAGTTCGCCGTGCAGGTCAGCGTCTGGCCCGGGGCCAGGCCGCCGGCCGGCAGCGCCGGACACGTCACCGTCGTCTTGTCATCGCTCACCGAGATGGGCGAAGTGATGGTCACGTTGCCGCTGTTGGTGACCCGGTAGCTGTACGGCAACACGTCGCCGACCGCCACGTAAGTGGTCGCCGTCGACGACTTGTCGATGGTCATCGCCGGGTTGCGGGTCGCGGTGATTTCGACCGTATCGGTCGCCGAGGTCGTGGTGCCGTCGGTCGCGCTGGCGATGTTGACGACCTTGCCGGCGTCGAGGTCGGCCTGGGTCACGGTGTAGTTCGCCGTGCAGGTCAGCGTCTGGCCCGGGGCCAGGCCGCCGGCCGGCAGCGCCGGACAGGTCACCGGGGTCTTGTCGTCGTTGACCGAAACCGGGGCGGTGATGGTCACATTGCCGCTGTTGGTCACGCGGTAGCTGTACGGCAACACGTCGCCGACCGCCGCGTAGGTGGTCGCCGTCGACGACTTGTCGATCGTCATCGCGCGATTCTGAGTCGCATTGATGGTGACGCTGTCCGTCAACGATTGCACCGCGCCGGACTTGGCGCTGGCAATGTTGGTGACCAGGCTATTGTCGATGTCGGCCTGGGTCACGGTGTAGTTCGCCGTGCAGGTCAGCGCCTGGCCCGGAGCCAGGCCGCCGGCCGGCAGCGCCGGACACGTCACCGGGGTCTTGTCGTCGTCCACGGTGATGACCGTGGTCAGGGTCACGTTGCCGGTGTTGGTGACGATGTAGCGGTACGGCAGCACATCGCCCACCGCTGCGTAATTGGTAGCAGTAGAAGACTTGGCGATGCCCAGGCCAGGATTCTGGGTGGCACCGACGACCACCGTGTCGGTCGCCGAGGTCGTGGTGCCGTCGGTCGCGCTGGCGATGTTGGTGACGCTACCCGCGTCGATATCCGCCTGGGTGACCGTGTAGCTGGCCGTGCAGGTCAGCGTCTGGCCCGGGGCCAGGCCGCCGGCCGGCAACGCCGGACACGTCACCGGAGTCTTGTCGTCGCTCACCGAGATGGCCGCGGTAAGCGTCACGTTGCCGGTATTGGTGACCCGATACGTGTAGTTGAGGCTATCGCCCACCACCGCATAGCCGGTCGAAGTGGTGCTCTTGTCGATGCCCAGCCCCGGGTTGCGGGTCGCGGTGATTTCGACCGTATCGGTCGCCGAGGTCGTGGTGCCATCGGTCGCGCTGGCGATGTTGACGACCTTGCCCGCATCGAGGTCGGCCTGGGTCACGGTGTAATTCGCCGTGCAGGTCAGCGTCTGGCCCGGGGCCAGGCCGCCGGCCGGCAGCGCCGGACAGGTCACCGTCGTCTTGTCGTCGCTCACCGAGATGGGCGCGGTGATCGTCACGTTGCCGCTGTTGGTCACGCGGTAGCTGTACGGCAGCACGTTGCCGACCGCCGAGTAGGTGGTCGCCGTCGACGACTTGTCGATGCTCAGCGCCGGATTGCGGGTCGCGGTGATCTCGACCGTATCGGTGGCCGAGGTCGTGGTGCCGTCGGTGGCGCTGGCGATGTTGACCACCTTGCCGGCGTCGAGGTCGGCCTGGGTCACGGTGTAGTTCGCCGTGCAGGTCAGGCTCTGGCCCGGGGCCAGACCGCCGGCCGGCAGCGCCGGACACGTTACCGTCGTCTTGTCGTCGCTCACCGAGATGGGCGAAGTGATCGTCACGTTGCCGCTGTTGGTCACGCGGTAGCTGTACGGCAGCACGTTGCCGACCGCCGAATAGGTGGTCGCCGTCGACGACTTGTCGATGGTCATCGCCGGATTACGGGTCGCGGTGATTTCGACCGTATCGGTCGCCGAGGTCGTGGTGCCGTCGGTCGCGCTGGCGATGTTGACCACCTTGCCGGCGTCGAGGTCGGCCTGGGTCACGGTGTAGTTCGCCGTGCAGGTCAGGCTCTGGCCCGGGGCCAGGCCGCCGGCCGGCAGCGCCGGACACGTTACCGTCGTCTTGTCGTCGCTCACCGAGATGGGCGAAGTGATCGTCACGTTGCCGCTGTTGGTCACGCGGTAGCTGTACGGCAGCACGTTGCCGACCGCCGAATAGGTGGTCGCCGTCGACGACTTGTCGATGGTCATCGCCGGATTGCGGGTCGCGGTGATTTCGACCGTATCGGTCGCCGAAGTCGTGGTGCCGTCGGTCGCGCTGGCGATATTGACGACCTTGCCGGCGTCGAGGTCGGCCTGGGTCACGGTGTAGTTCGCCGTGCAGGTCAGCGTCTGGCCCGGAGCCAGGCCGCCGGCCGGCAGCGCCGGACAGGTCACCGGGGTCTTGTCGTCGTTGACCGAAACCGGGGCGGTGATGGTCACATTGCCGCTGTTGGTCACGCGGTAGCTGTAAGGCAGCACGTCGCCGACCGCCGAATAGGTGGTCGCCGTCGACGATTTGTCGATGCTCATCGCCGGGTTGCGGGTCGCGGTGATTTCGACCGTATCGGTGGCCGAGGTCGTGGTGCCGTCGGTCGCGCTGGCGATGTTGACGACCTTGCCGGCGTCGATGTCGGCCTGGGTCACGGTGTAGTTCGCCGTGCAGGTCAGGCTCTGGCCCGGGGCCAGACCGCCGGCCGGCAGCGCCGGACACGTCACCGTCGTCTTGTCGTCGCTCACCGAGATGGGCGCGGTGATGGTCACGTTGCCGCTGTTGGTCACGCGGTAGCTGTACGGCAGCACGTTGCCGACCGCCGAATAGGTGGTCGCCGTCGACGACTTGTCGATGGTCATCGCCGGATTGCGGGTCGCGATGATCTCGACCGTATCGGTCGCCGAGGTCGTGGTGCCATCGGTCGCGCTGGCGATATTGACCACCTTGCCCGCATCGATGTCGGCCTGGGTCACGGTGTAGTTCGCCGTGCAGGTCAGCGTCTGGCCCGGGGCCAGACCGCCGGCCGGCAGCGCCGGACACGTCACCGTCGTCTTGTCGTCGCTCACCGAGATGGGCGCGGTGATGGTCACGTTGCCGCTGTTGGTCACGCGGTAGCTGTACGGCAACACATTGCCGACCGCCGAGTAAGTGGTCGCCGTCGACGACTTGTCGATCGTCAGCGCGCGGTTCTGGGTCGCGTCGATCTTCACCGTATCCGTGGGCGACGTGGTGGTTCCGTCGGTCGCACGCGCGATGTTGGTGATGCTGCCGGCGTTGAGATCGGCCTGGGTGACGGTGTAGTTGGCCGTGCAGGTCAAACTCTGATTCGGCAGCAAACCGCCGGCCGGCAGCGCCGGGCAGGTCACCGTGGTCTTGTCGTCGCTGACCGAGAGGGCCGCGGTGATCGTCACGTTGCTGGTGTTGGTCACCACGTAGGTGTACGGAATCACCTGGCCCACGGTCGCGTAAGTCGTCGCCGTCGACGACTTGTCGATGGTCATCGAGCGCGTCGGCGCAATGGTCACCGTGTTGGTGTCGCTGGCGTTGGGCAGGGTCCCGCCGGTCGGCGTGCCGCTGGCGGTAGCGGTATTGACCACCGAGCCCGCGTCGACATCCGCCTGGGTCACCGTATAGACATTGCCGCTGGGCGTGCAGCTTGCGCTCGCGCCGGGAGCGACGGAGGCGATGGTGCACGAGAGCGACGGCAGCTTCGGATCGGCGACGCTGACGTTGTTGATCGTGACGTTGCCGGTGTTGGTGACGCTGAAGGTATAGGTCACCGTGTCGCCGGCGCGGGTCGGCGTCGAGGTCGTCGCCTTGTCCAGCGTCCAGCTCGCAGTCGCGACCGGCGTCGGCGTGGCGGTGGCGGTGTTGTTGGCGGTGTTCGGGTCGCTGGTGGCCGCGCTGACCGCAGCGGTGTTCGGGTACGGTCCGGTCTCCTTCACGCGGGCGACGATGGTCAACGTCGCGTTGGCGTTGCGCGCGAGCGCGCCGACCGTCCATGCGCCGGTACCGCTGTTGTAGGCGCCTTGGCTCGCCGAAGACGACACGAAGGTGTAGCCCGCCGGGAGCAGGTCGTTGACGAGGACGCCGGCAGCATCGGACGGACCGGCGTTGTTGTTGACCGAGATGGTGAAAGTGACGTTGCTGCCGATCGCCGGGCTGGCCGGAGCGACCGACTTGGTGAGCGCGAGATCCGCCAAGGCCGTGACCGTATCGGTATCGGTGACGGTGCCCGGCGGGGTCGGGTCGGTGGTGTTCGGCGGCAGCGTCGCGGTGACGGCGTTGGTCACGCTGCCGCTGGTCGCCGTGACATTGGCGACGACGGTAAAGGTGAGGCTGCCGCCCGCGGGCAGGCTGGTCACGGTCACGCCGCTCTCGAACGTCGCCACGGTGACGGCCGGGCACGCAGCGCCGCCGGCGAACGCGCAGGTGACGCTGGTCTTGCTCAAGCCGGTCGCGGCCGGATCGCGAACGACCGTGCCGTTGGCGGCGCTCGGACCGTTATTGGTGAGCACGATGATGTAAGTCGTGGAGCCGCCCGCATTCACGCTGTTGGCGCTGTTGGTCTTGGTCAACACCAGGTCGGCCACCGCCGCCAGCGTGTTGTTGTCGGTCGCCGAGCACCGCCCCGTCCCCGCTTCGAACACGCCGCCGTTGCTCGTGCACGCCGTATCGACGTTGGTCACGTTCGCCGGCGGCGCGATGGTCGCGGTGTTGCTCAGCGTCGTGGGGAAGTTCTGCGCGAACGCGGGCAGGCCGGCCAGGGCCAACGCCGCGGCGAACCACATCCTCATCCCGGTGCGAGTCTTGCGCGGGCCAGCATCGGGGTCGCGCGGACGCGGCGACGGGCTGGACGGGATGAGGATGTTGGCGATTTTCATGCGGTAGCCCAAACAGGAGTTCGGTAAGCGCCGGGACGCGCGGGCGTCCGCCGGGCGGCGGAAGCCTGTGCGCGTCTTGCGGCTGTTCGACGTGCTTACTGCGGGTTTGCCTTGGTACTGCGGTCGTGCGGTGCTGCGGCGGGCGCTGCGGCGAACGCGATCGCGTTCGAGCCGCGACGCTCGCCCCCGTGCTCGCTGCGCCGGAACTGCGCGCGCGCTGCGAAGCCAGCTGGGCGGCGCCTGCCGCAGCCGCCGGACGCATGCGTCGGCGCTGCAGCCGCTACTGCCTGGCTGTCGCTTCGGTTACGGCGGGAACCGCCCGGCGCATGCCCAGTTCGGGCTACTGCACGACGAGCAGAAAGAAGCCGCCCAATGGGCGGATGGACCAGCGACATCCCCTGGGATATCGGTGCTCAGCCAATGACACGCCATGACGTGCCCCCCTTGCTCCCACACCTGGCCACGCCTCGGCGCTGTAGCTAGTGCGCCTTTTCCGTGCCTGGAGTGGAACCCCTACCGCCAATACGTGATTCGTACTGCCTTACAGGACAAGACCGCAAATAGTGTGCCATCCATCACATTGCTGTTTCAATGAAGATCACAATAAAAATGCGATGGGCAATGCACAAATCACGTCATGAAGGGGCAAAAAGTGACGGATCGCGACACTTTAGGCCCCACATTCCTGCAGGCGCGCCGAACCGCCCTGACTTTCCTGCCACCAACAGACAACCAACTAAAAGTGTCTTTTCGCGTCGGAAATTAGCCGTCTTAGCGCAGAAGACATGTGAAATTCACATGCGACTTACATCGCAAATAATCGCTAAATGCGGGTAAAAAGCGGCTTTGGCGTGATTTTCGATTCAGCGCGTTCAGTCATGGACGCCACTTCGGCGTGGACTGGCCGGTCGGCCCGGCGTTCGCGGCGGACTGAGATGGTTTGCGCCCAGGCCCTATAATTCGCGTTTCTTCGATCCGACCGCCCCATGCCTTCCAGCGCTACGACCCTGTCAGTCCCCGACCTGGCGAACATCCAGTCCCTGGCCCGCGACGACATGGGCGCCGTCGACGCCCTGATCCGGCGCCGGCTGGCCTCGGACGTGGTGTTGATCAACCAGGTCGCCGAGTACATCGTCGGCGCCGGCGGCAAGCGCCTGCGGCCGATGCTGCTGCTGCTCGCGGCCGGCGCGCTCGGCCACCGCGGCCCGCAGGCGCACCAGTTGGCCGCGGTCATCGAATTCATCCACACCGCCACCCTGCTCCACGACGACGTGGTCGACGAATCCGACCTGCGCCGCGGCCGCAAGACCGCCAACGCGGTCTGGGGCAACGCCGCCAGCGTGCTGGTCGGCGATTTCCTGTACTCGCGCAGCTTCCAGCTGATGGTCGAACTGGAACAGTTGGAGGTGATGAAGATCCTCGCCGACACCACCAACCGCATCGCCGAAGGCGAAGTGCTGCAGTTGCTGCACGTGCGCAATCCCGACACCGACGAGCCGGCCTACCTGCGCGTGATCGAGCGCAAGACCGCGGTGCTGTTCGCCGCCGCGACCCGCCTGGGCGCGCTGCTGGCCGGCAGCGACGCCGCCGTGCAGCAGCGCCTGCACGACTACGGCATGGCCCTGGGCTACGCCTTCCAGATCGCCGACGACGTGCTCGACTACGCCTCCGATGCGCAGACCCTGGGCAAGAACCTCGGCGACGATCTCGCCGAAGGCAAGGCCACGCTGCCGCTGATCCACGCCATCGCCCACAGCGACGAAGCCGTGCGCGCGCGCCTGCGCGCCGCGGTCGAACACGGCGACAGCGACGCGATGCCCGAAGTGCTGGCCGCGATCCACGCCACCGGCGGCCTCGACTACAGCCGCCGGCGCGCGCAGGACTACGCCGACGCGGCCGAAGCGGCGCTGGACGGGTTGGACGACAACGATTACGTCGCGGCGCTGCGCGGGCTGGCGCGGTATGCGGTGAGCCGCGATCACTGAAAGGCAGCGCGATCGCCGCGATGTCGGCGCGCCCCCTGCAGGAGCGGCGCGAGCCGCGACCGCGACAACGCAACTACGCTGAAACCTGCGCCGCAGGTGCTTTATCGCGGTCGCGGCTCGCGCCGCTCCTACAGGCAGATCGCGCAGCCGCGTTTGTGCGCGCGATCCGTCCCGTCGCCGGGCAGATCGCGCGCTTGCGCGCTGCGATTCACTCGCGCACGCCGAAGCGCTCGACGAAGAACGCGCGCATCGCCGCGAACGAGCGCTTGGCCGCGCGCGCGTCGTAACGGCAGTTGTCTTCCGGCGGGTTGCCGGCGTTCTCCGATTCGGCGAAGCAATGCCGCGCACCGCTGTAGTTCACCAGTTGCCAGTCGGCGCCGCCTTCGTCCATTTCCCGTTCGAAGGCGACGATGTCCTCGTTCGGCACCGACTTGTCGGCGGCGCCATTGAGCACCAGCACCGGCGTGTTGATCTTGACCCCGTTGCCCGGCAGGTGCGCCTTGAGCCCGCCGTGGAAGCTGGCGACGCCGGCGAGATTGACGCCGGTGCGCGCCAACTCCAGCACGCTGGAACCGCCGAAGCAGAAACCCAGCGCGCCGATCCGCGCGGCGTCCAGCGGCGCGGTCTTGTCCTGCGCCTTGAGCGCCGCCAACGCCGCGGTCGCGCGCTTGCGCAGGGTCACGCCGCCGTCGGCATAGACCTTGCCGACCGCGGCCTTGGCTTCGTCCTTGTTCTTCGGCCGCACGCCCTTGCCGTACATGTCGGCGACCAGCACCACGTAGTCGTCGCCGGCGATCTCGCCGGCGCGTTCGATCGCGTTGTCGGTCACGCCCATCCAGTTGGGCACCAGCACCAGGCCGGGACGCTTGATCGCGTTGACGTCGTCGTAGACCAACACCCCGCTGAAGACCTCTTCGCCGATCTTCCATTCCACCGGCCTGGACTTGATCGCGGCGAAGGCGGGCGTGGCGCACAGGGCGAGCAGCAGGACGGCGACGGGACGGCGCATGGCGGGGCTCCTGGGTTGGCGTCGGCGCAGACTAGCGCGCCGCAGTGGCGGAAGCGTGAAGTCTGGAAGTGAGCGCAGAGAAGTGAGGAGCGAGCAAAAGCTGCCTTTGCTCACTCCTCACTTCTCTGCGCTCACTTCTCGCTCTCAAGCGATGCCGATGCCGGCGATGGCGCTGATGGCGTCCGGATCGAACCCGGCCAGTTCGGCGAAATGGCGGCCGCGGGCGACGTAGTCGCGATACGGGCCGAAGCTCGGCGCGCCCGGCGACAACAACACCACGCCGCCTTGCGCGCCGAGCGCGGTGCGGGCCTGGGCCATCGCCTCGGCGAGATCGCGCGCCGCGCTCAAGGCGAAACCGCCCTCGCCCGCCACCGCGGCGAGCAAGGCGTGGATGCGCGGGCCGTTCTCGCCCATGGTGACGATGGCCAGCGGCGCGCGCGTGCGCATCGCCTGCGCGAAACCGTGCCAGTCGATGCCGCGGTCGTGGCCGCCGACCAGCAGCGCGATGCGCTTGCCCGCATAGCAGTCCAACGCCGCCAAGGTCGCGTGCGGCGTGGTGCTGATCGAATCGTTGACGTAGCCGATGCCGTCGCGTTCGCCGATGGGCTGCAGGCGGTTCGGCAGCGGCTTGAAGCTCGCCGCGGCCGGCGCCAGCGCTTCGGCGTCGAGGCCGAGCGCCTCGATCGCGGTCAGCACCGCGCACAGATTGCCGCGGTTGTGCCGACCCGGCAGCGGCAGCGAGGCGGTGTCCATGACTTCGCGCTCGCCGCACCACAGCGCGTCGCCGCGCAGGTGCCAACCGGTCGCGTCGCCGAACCAGCGGATCTCGCTGTCGGGCAGCGACAACGCCGACAGCACCGGATCGGCGGCGTTGAGCACGGCGATGCGCGGCCGGGCGTCGGTCAGCAGGCGCAGCTTGTCCTCGACGTAGCGCGCCTGCGAGCCGTGCCAGTCCAGGTGTTCGGGATACAGGTTCAGCGCCACCGCCACGTCCGGGCGCGCGCCGCCGAGGGCGACGTCGCCGGTCTGGTAGCTCGACAGTTCGATCGCCCAGAACTCGGGCGGCTGCGGCGGGTCCAGCGCTTCCAGCAGCGGCAGGCCGATGTTGCCGGCCAGCGCGGTGCGGTGGCCGCCGGCGCGCAGCAAGTGCGCCAGCAGCGAGGTCGTGGTGCTCTTGCCCTTGGTGCCGGTGACGCAGAGCGTGCGGCCGCCGTCGCGCGCGGCGGCATGCTCGCCGAACCACAGCGCGGTGCCGCCGATGAAACGCGCGCCTTGCTCCGCCGCGGCCACGGCTTCGGCGCGGTACGGGCTGATGCCCGGCGATTTGACGATCCAGTCGAACCCGCCCAGGCGCTCGGCGCTGGCCTGGGTTTCTATCGTCAGCCACGGGTCGTGCAGGCCGCGCGCGTCGGCGGCCTCATCGACCGAACAGAACAGCGTCAGCGCCAGCGACGGCAGGCGCGCGCGGACCGCGCGGTAGGCGGCGCGGCCTTCGCGCCCCCAGCCCCACAGCGCGACGCGCTTGCCGTCAAGCTGCGAGATACGCACGCAGACGCTCCCACAGCGCGGGCGGCACGCGGTGTTCGCCTTCCAGCGCCAGCAGCGGCTCGATGCGCAGTTCCTCGCCGGCCAGTTGCGGCCGGATCTCGCGCGCGAAGCGCTCGACCAGCGCGTCCTCGCGCCATTCGGCGCGCTCGGCCAGCGCCGCCATCGCCGCGCGCGATTCGCGGCCTTCGCCGACGCATTCGAACGGCTTGTGGTTGCGGTACTCCAACAGCGCGTCGAAACCCTCGGTCTGGGCCGGATCGTCGAGCAGGTTGCGGCCGAAGATCGACACCAAGCGGGGCTTGGTCATGAACGGCGCCAGCGCCAGGAACACGAAGTGGCATTTCGGACAGACGCCGCACCAGCGGCTCGCCGGCCGCTCGCCGAGAATGTGGAAATTGCGGTTGCAGCTGCTGAAATGCGCGTCGTAGCGGTCGCCGCGCGCGAACTGCCGCGCCACCGCCAGCTCGCTCAGCGGCCGCAGCAGCGAGTAATAGCGCAAGTCCGCGGCCACGTGCGTCTGCAAATACTCGCCGAACGCGCGCTCGCAATCCCAGCCCTTCGACCACTGGTGGTTCACCTCGCCGGTGCCCTCGATCATGCTGCCGTAGCTGGCCGAGCGCTCGTTGGAGAACACCACCTGGTCGACGCCGCGCAGCAGCGCGGCCAGGGCCATGATCGCCGAGTTCACCACGGTCACCGGGATGTGGCCGTTGTACGCGCCCTGGCGGTTGTACTCGAACAGCTGCGGCGCCAGCGCGCGGCCGAGATTGAGCGTGTCCAGGCCGGTGCGCGCGGCGCAGGCGGCGATCAGCTGCGAGCCGCCGATCCAGGTCACGGTCTGCTCGACATCGAGCGCGCGCAGCGCCTCGATGCTGACCAGCGAGTCCTTGCCGCCGCCGATGGCGACCAGTGCGTGTTCGCTCAAGCCCAGCGCCGGCGCCGCCGGATCGGCCGCGGCGGCTACCGGGAACGTGATCTTGCCGTGCAGGTTCAAGCCGTTGCGATAAGCGAACTCGCCCAGGCCGTTGACGTAGATCAGCTCCAGCAGCGCCGCGGTGTCGGCGTCGATGGCGTACGAATCGATGCGGATCTGTTCCGGCACCGCCGCCTTGTAGTAGCTCACGCCGGCGATCAGGTGCAGCAACCGCAGCATGCGTTCGACCGCTTGCGCGCGCGCGCCGTCGAGCGCGAACGGCGCGCCGGGCACGGTGACGGTTTCGACCAGCTCCGGGCCGTCGTCGAAGGCGTAGACCAGTTCGGCCACGCCGGTCGCGGCGTCCAGGCCGCAGCGCACGAAACGGAAGGCGCGCACGGCGTCGCGTTGGAATTGCTCGCTCACAGGTTCACTCTCGGAATCGAAACGGCCGCGCACGGCGGATGGGGCAGGTCCACGAAGGCGGGAACGGCGTTCATCCGAGCACCTCCTCGACCGGCAGCGCGCGCAGGTTGTAGCTGTTGGCCATGGCCATGCCGTAGGCGCCGGCGTCGGCGACCAGAATCGTGTCGCCCTCCTCGGTCGCCTTGGGCAGCAGGCGCGCGCGGCCGAGCACGTCGCTGCTCTCGCACACCGGGCCGACCACGTCGAAGGCGGCGGTGTCGGCATCGTCGAGGCGGCCGAGGTTGTGGATGCCGTGGTAGGCCTCGTACATCGCCGGGCGCATCAGCGCGTTCATGCCGGCGTCGCAACCGATCCGGCGCACGCCGTCCTTCTCCACCACCTGGGTCACCGACAGCAGCAGCACGCCGCTCTCGGCGACCAGGTAGCGGCCCGGCTCGACGATCAGGCCGTAGCGCGGATACGCGGCCTTGATCTCGTCCAGGCCGGCGCGCCAGGCGCCCAGGTCGAACTCGCGCGCTTCCGGCGTGTACGCCACCGGCAGGCCGCCGCCGATGTCGATGGTCTCGATCGTGCCGACGCTGTCGGCCAGCCCGGCCAGGCTGGCGTAGACGCCGCGCCAGTGCTGCGGATCGTCGATGCCGCTGCCCAGGTGCGCGTGCAGGCCGCTGATGCGCGCGCCGAGCTTGCGCGCCTCGTCGACGAAGGCGTCGAAGCGCGCCAGCGGCAGGCCGAACTTGGCCGCGACGCCGCCGGTGCGGACTTTTTCGTGGTGGCCTTCGCCGTGGCCCAGATCCAGGCGCAGCCACAGGGTGCGGCCGCGGAACGTTTCCGGCCAGCGCTTGAGCGCCTCGACGTTGTCGAGGGTGACGATCACGCCGCGCTTGAGCGCCGCCTCGTACTCGTGGCGCGGGGCGAAGCTCGGGGTGAACAGCACCCGCTCGGGCGCCATGTGCGGGATCGCCTGGAACACCCGTTCGATCTCGGCCAGCGACACGCACTCCAGGCCGAAGCCTTCGCCGACGACCGCGCGCAGCACCGCCGGATGCGAGTTGGCCTTCATCGCGTAGAAGCAGCGGTCGACCGCGGCGGTGCCGATCAGCGCGCGCGCGCGTTCGCGCACGGTGGCCAGATCGTAGACGTAACGCGGGGTGCCGGCCGCGGCCATCGCCAGCAGGCGCGGACGCTGCGCCTGCCACCACGGCGCGGCGCGCTGCGGCTTGCCGTCGGCGATCTCGCGCCAGCTCGGGCCGAACACGCTGTCGTCGCGCACCGGCATCGCGCCGCTGCGGATCAGCTCGTGGTGCAGGTGCGGCAGCAGGCCGTCGGCGTCGGCTTCGTCGATGACGAAGGTCAGGTTCAAGTCGTTGGACGACTGCGAAATCAGGTGCACGCGCTCGCGCCCGAACGCGGCCCAGATGTCCGACAGCCGGTGCAGCAGCGAACGCATGCCGCGGCCGACCAGGGTGATCGCCGCGCACGGCGCGATCACCTTGACCCGGCACACCTCGGCCAGATCGGCCGACAGCGCTTCGAGCACGTTGCTGTTGACCAGGTTCTCGCTCGGGTCCAGCGACACGGTGACGTTGGTTTCCGACGAACCGATCAGGTCGATGGAAAGCCCGTGGCGCTTGAAGCGCTCGAACACGTCGGCGAGGAAGCCGACCTGCTGCCACATGCCGATGCTTTCCATCGACACCAGCACGATGCCGTTGCGGCGGCTGATCGCTTTCACGCCCGGCACCGTGGCGGCGCTGGCGTCGATACGGGTGCCCGGCAGGTCGAAGCGCTCGGTGTCGAGGATCGCCATCGGCACGCCGGCGTCGCGGCACGGCGCGATCGAGCGCGGGTGCAGGACCTTGGCGCCGGTGGTGGCGATTTCCTGCGCTTCGGCGTAGTCCAGCCGCGCCAGCAGGCGCGCGTCGGGGACTTCGCGCGGATTGGCGCTGAACATCCCCGGCACGTCGGTCCAGATCTCCACCCGCTGCGCCTTCAGCAACGCGCCGAAGTACGCGGCGGAGGTGTCCGAACCGCCGCGACCGAGAATCGCGGTGCCGCCGTCGCCGTGGCGGGCGATGAAGCCCTGGGTGATCAGCATCCGCGTCGGCTGCGCGCTGAAGCGCTCGACGAAGCCCGGCTCGGCGTGGTGGCGGCAGTTCACCGACAGGCGCTGCGCCCATTCGCTGGCGTTGGGCAGCGAGACCGCGTCGAGCCACTCGCGCGCGTCGCACCAACCGAAGTCGTGGCCCTGCGAACTCAGGTAGGCCGCGCCCAGGGTCGACGACAGCAGTTCGCCCTGCCCCAACACTTCGGCCTGCCAGTCCAGCGCGCGGACCGCCGCGCGCGGATCGGTTTCCAGCGCAACCAGTGTCGCCAGGCGCTCGCCGAGCACCGTGTCGGGATCCAGGCCGAGCTCGGCGCAAAACGTGCGGTGGCGCTCGACCAGTCCGGCGAAGCGCGCGGGGATGCCGCCGTCGTCGCCGGCCGGCGCGTAGGCGATGGCCTGCAACTCGTTGGTGACGCCCGACAGCGCGGAGACCACCACCAGCACGCGGCGGCCGTCTTCGCGCAGACGTTTCCCAGCCAGGCGTCCGATCGTGTCCCAACGGTTGCGGCGGGATACCGAAGTACCGCCGAACTTGAGCACCACCCAGCCTGTCTGTTGCGTCTCCACGTTTTCCTCGGTTGTCGGTTCCACTGTGATGGGCCCGGCGCGGCGGCCGGGGCAGGTCGATCCGCCCGCGGCGGCCGATGAACGGACGCGGCGGGATTCCACACTTGCGGGTCTGGCGTGCCTAGAATTACGCGCCTTGCGGCTGGCGCCCGCGTCGCTGCGGCGCCGGCCCGGCAGCCGGGCACGAACCAGCGATTCTAGTCCAACCCGACCGTCGCCGAACGCCCGGCGCGCAAGTCTTTCGCCAACCCGCCGAAACGCTCTCTTTCCAACCCCTCTTCCCGCCTTCGGCCCCGCCCCACGCCACGTGCCGCTCGCCACCCGCACGGGCCTCACGGAACTTCCCTGGAAATGACGCAACGCCGCTATCTGCAACTGGACGTCTTCGCCGACCGCCCCGGCGCCGGCAATCCGCTGGCCGTGGTCCTCGACGCCGAAGGCCTCGACGATGCCGCGATGCAGGCCATCGCCCGCTGGACCCGGCTGCCGGAGACCACCTTCGTGTTCGCCCCGACCCAGCCCGGCGCCAGCTACCGCATCCGCATGTTCAGCCCGCGCCGCGAAGTGCCCTTCGCCGGCCATCCCAGCGTCGGCACCGCCTGCGTGGTGCTGGAGGCCGGCCTGGCCGCGCCGGTCGACGGCGTGCTGGTGCAGGAAGGCGTGGCCGGCCTGCTGCCGTTGTCGGTGTCCGGCGAAGGCGAGGCGCGCACGATCGCGGTGCGCACGCCGCGCGCGCGCGTGGTCGAGACCGCCGATGCCGCCGACCCGCGCCTGGCCGCGGCCCTGCGCGGGCTGCCGCTGGGCGCGCTGCCGCCGGCGCTGATGGACGGCGGCCGCCGCTGGTGGCTGGCGCAGCTGCGCGACGAAGCCGCGCTGCGCGCCGCCCAGCCCGATTGGGCGGCGATCGGCGGCCTCGCCGAACGCACCGAAAGCATGGGCCTGTGCGCGTTCGCGCGCGCCGACGCCGGCCAGGACTACGACTTGGTGGTGCGCGCCTTCGTCGGCGCGCCGGCGCAGTTCGAGGACGCCGCCTCCGGCGCGGCCAACGCCACGCTCGCCGCGTGGCTCAAGCACAACGACGCCCTGCCCGGGCGCGACGGCCGCTACACCGTCAGCCAGGGCCGCGAGGTCGGTTTCGACGCGCGCCTGCAACTGCGCGTGGACGCCGACGGCGAGGTCTGGTCGGGCGGCCGGGTCAGCAACGTGGTGCGCGGGCAGATCGACTGGCGTTGATCGATGGGCGTTGATCGATGGGTGTTGATCGATTAGTGCTGACCGACTGGCGTTGATTGATGTGCGCCGAGCGGTTGGCGCCCGACGCTCGTCCCGCGCGCGCCGGCCTGTCCGCCGGCGCGCGCGACCGCTCTCCAGGTCACAAGCCCATCGAACTCATCCAGTCGTGCAGGGCCTTGCGTTGGGCCTCGGCGCCGGCCTTGACCCCACCGCCGAACTCGGCGAACAAATCGCCGCAGCAATCGGTGTTGCGCGGCACGCAGATGTGCGGGATGACCTGCGACTTGGGGATCTTGTACTCGCGCATCAGCCAGCCGATCAGCGCCGCCGAGGTGCGCGCCTGCTGCTCGGCGATGCGGTCGCCGACCGCGGCCACGTGCTCGATCCCGATCGAGCGCGCGTTCATCAGCGCATTGCCGGCGTGCCAGGCGCGCTCGCCGTCGCCGACCATCTGCACCAGCGCGCCGTCGCGGCCGATGAGGTAGTGCGCCGAGGTTTGCGGGGAGCCGTGCTTGAAGTGGCTGATCGTGCCCTCGATGTTCCGCGAGGTGGTGTAGTGGACCACGATGTGGTCGATGTCCTGGCCGTTGCGGCTGGAGTGGTGCGAGGTCGGCTCCCACCGGTTCACTGTGGGCTTGCCTGGGCCGCTGCCGGCGCCGGCCGCATGCGCCGCCGCTTCGGCGTTGTCGCAGCCCGCGCAGACATGCGGGGCGTCGAAGGCCGCGTCGTGCGGCCCCGCGTTCGGTGTGAGATTGGTCATGCCGTTTCCCTCCCTTGGTCGAATGCTCCGAAGCAGGCGCGAGTGCCTGCAGGTGGGGACAACGCCGGGAATCGGAGCCGACGGCCAGCCATCGCGCGCCGCCGGTCGGCGCTTGCGCGAACCCGCACGCGCTGGCACGCCGGGCGAGAAACGGACGGATTTCGATGCGTGGATTTGCGCCACGCCCACATTGCGGTCTCGAGAGGCGCAGCGACGGCGCCGCGCCGCCGCCGTCAGCCGCCCTCGGCCCGCGCCACCGCGCGCCGGCCCAGCCACGCCGCCGCGAACGCCGGCAGGTACATCAGCAAGCCGTACACCGCCGCCGGCACCGCGATCGCCGGCGACTGCAGCAGGGTCAGCGCGATCACGATCGCCAGGGTGCTGTTCTGCACCCCGACTTCCATGCCGACCGTGATCGAATCGCGCGGGCCGAGCCGGGCGATGCGGCCGAGCAGGAAACCGCCGCCGATCGCCGCCGCGCCCATCGCCAACGCCGCCGGACCGAGTTCGCCCAGGCTACGGGTCAGCACTTCGCGCTGGGTGATGCAGATCGCCACGATCAGCAGCAACAACAGGCCGAGCGCGAAGCGGCTGACCCACGGCTCCACCCGCAGCGCGAACGCCGGCGCGAACCGGCGCAGGGCCATGCCGGACAGCACCGGCGCCAGCACCAGCGCGGCCAGATGCAGCACGGTCTGCGCGAACGGCAGGCGGATGCCGCGGGTTTCGCCGCCGAACCAGTGCAAGGCCAGGTCGACCAGCAAGGGCACGCTGAGGAAGGTCGCCAGCGCGCTGATCACGGTCAAGGTCACCGCCAGGGCGACGTTGCCGCGGGCCAGGTAGGTCAGCGCGTTGGAGCTGCTGCCGCTGGGGCAGGCGGCGACCAGCACGAAGCCGACCGCGAACTCGACCGCGCCCGGGCCGCCGGCGCGCGCCACCCACCAGGCGGTGGCGAAGCCCAGCAACGGCAGCAGCAGGTAGTGGCCGACCAGGCCGACCGCGACCGGCCGCGGCCGCCGCAGGATCTGGCGGAAGTCCTCGCCGCGCAGGGTCAGGCCGATGCCGCACATGATGATGGCGATCGCCAGCGGCAGGCCGATCTTGAGCAGTACGCTGTCCTGCACGAATCCCTCCTTCGGTGGATGTCCGCGGCGCGGGCGGCGCCGACCGATCCGCGGCCGACCCGAGCGATCCTAGCCGCTGCGCCCCCAGCTTGCGCGCACGGGCGGACACCGGCGCGGCACTGGGCCACAATCGTGCGCATGCCTGCCCGTCCGCCCCGCCCCCGCCGCGCATGACCGAGCCCGCGCCCCTGCCCGCCGATCCGTGGCTGCGCGACCTCTCGCCCGAGGTGGTCGCGCACCTGCAGGCGATGTCGGTGCGCCGGCGCCTGCGCGACGGCGAGCTGCTGTACGCGCGCGGCGACGCGGCCGAGGGGCTGTACGGCGTGGTGTCCGGGCGCATCCGCCTGAGCGTGCCGACCGCGGGCGGGCGCGAGATGCTGATCGTGCAGTTCGAGCCCGGCAGCTGGTTCGGCGAAGTGTCGATGTTCGACGGCGAACCGCGCCCGCAGGACGCGCGCGCGGTCGGCGACAGCGAGATCCTGCTGTTGCCGCGCACGCGCTTCCTGGCGCTGCTGGAGCAACACCCCGAGCTGTACCGCGGCTTCACCCGGCTGCTGTGCCGCAAGCTGCGCACCGCGCTGGACTACGTCGAGGACGCGCTGACCCTGCCGCTGGCCGCGCGCCTGGGCAAGCGCCTGCTGGAACTGGCGCGGGTGTACGGGGTCGAGCGCGAGGAAGGCCGGCTGATCGACCTGCCGCTGCCGCAGGACGACCTCGCCAACATGCTCGGCGCGACCCGCCAGAGCGTGAGCAAGCAGCTCAAGGCCTGGGAGCAGCGCGGCTGGATCGCGCTGCGCTACCGCCATGTGGTGATGCGCGATGCGCAGGCGCTGGAACGCGCGCTGGCGCAGGACGCCGCGCGCGGCGCGCGCTGAACCGCGCGCGCCGCGCGCGCTACGCGAATCCTGTCTTCAGCTCGACGCCGGCGCGTTGATCACCGCTTCGACGCGGTGGCCGTCGGGATCGATCAGGAAGCATGCGTAATAGTGCGCGCCGTAATCCGGACGCAGGCCCGGCGCGCCGTTGTCGCGTCCGCCGCCGGCGAGTCCGCCGCGGTGGAACGCATCGACCTCGGCGCGCGAGGCGGCGGCGAACGCGAGATGGGTCCCGTCGCCGGGCGCGGCGGCTTCGGGCGTGAGGTTCAACAGCAGCAGATCCTGGTTGTCGACGAGCCCGTAACCGATCGACTCGTCGCCGTCGAATACGCGACGGTAGCCGAGCGCGCCGAGGACCGCGTCGTAGAACGCGCCGGCGCGGGCGAGATCGCGCACGCCGAGCGAGAGGTGATGGAACATGGATGGGCCGCGCGACAGTGAGATCGGCGCAGCTTAGCAGCCGCCCCTGTAGGAGCGGCGCAAGCCGCGACCGCGACAACGCGACTGCGCCGAAACCTTCGCGGTGGTTGCGTTGTCGCGGTCGCGGCTCGCGCCGCTCCTACAGTCGGACCTCGCGGCCGCCGGAACGATCCGGCGGCCGTGCGTTCCTCAGAACCGCGCGTCGAGGGTCAGGAACAACTGCCGCGGCGCGTTGGCGTGGAAGGCGTAGGTCTTGCCCTGCGGGTCCGAGGCGCTGAACGCAGTCAGGTTGCTCGCGGTGCGCTTGTCGGTGAGGTTGCTGGCGTTGAGCGAGACCGACCACTGCCGCAGCGGCCCCATCGCATCGAAGGTGTAGCGCAGCGCCGCGTCGAAGGTGGTGTAGCCGCCGAAGCCGTTGTCGTTGAGGTAGGTGTAGTAGCGCTTGCCGGTGTACTTGCCGCTGACGCTGGCCAGCCACGGGCCGCGGCTGTAGCTGACTTCACTGGAGAACATGGTGTCGGGCACGTCGACCACGCGCTTGCCGCTGGTCGGCACGGTCTTGCCGCCGTCGATGTAGTTGTCCTGGTAGGTCGACTTGTTCCACGACAGCGCGTTGTACCACTGCAGGCCGTCGACCGGCTTCCAGATGAACACCAGTTCGCTGCCGTAGCTGTCGACCGAACCGACGTTGAAGAACTTGGTGATGCACTCCGGACGCGTGCCGGCCTCGATGCTCGAACACGGGTTGAGCGAGAGCAGGCGGTTGTCGAAGCGCACCTTGTACACGCTCAGCGAGGCCTGGTAGGTCTCGCCGACCTGGCGATAACCGGCCTCCAGGGTCTTGGACTCTTCCGGCTTCAGATCGGCCTTCTGCGCGTCGAACGCGGCCTGGCCGATCGCCAGCGGACCGCCGGCGCCGCCGCCGACGAAGGCGGCGACGTTCTCGGTGTAGGCGGCGAACAGTTCGCGGCCTTCGCCGAGCTTGTAGCCGACGCCCAGCTGCGGCAGGAAGCTGTCCTTGGTCTCCAGCCGGCCGCTCGCGTTGGGCACTTCCATCATCTTCGACGGGACCTGGGTCGCGCGCATGTCGACCTGGGTGCTCTTGGCGCCAACGTCCACGGTCAGGCGGCCGTCGAGCAGGCTCATGGTGTCCTGCAGATAGGCCTGGCGGGTGTTGATGCGGTACTTCTGGAAGAACAGGCGGCGGTCGGGATCGTTGAGGAAGCGGTCGTCGTTGATCGGCCCGTCGATGAAGTAGAAGTTGCGCTGCACGTCGTGGTGGTTGCTCTCGTACCAGAAGCCGCCCTGGATGCGGTGGATGCCGACTTCCCAGTTCAACGAGGCCATCGCGCCGTAGCGGTTGATGCCGTAGTTGGTGCTGCGGATCGAGATCGGGATTTCCTTGGCGGTGTTCGGGTACGACCAGTTGCCCGGCGACCACCAATGGCCCTGGCCGCGGTCGTCGTGATAGTAGGTCTGCGCGTTCAGGCGCAGGCCTTCGCCGAGGTTGAACTCGCCGGCCAGCGCGGCCAGGTGGTCGGTGCGCAGCGCGCGGCTGGCGTAGTAGGCGTCGTCGATGGTCGCCGCCGGCGATTCGAACTTGCAGCGGCGGTCGCCGGCCTTGTTGGCCGGCCACGGCTTGGGCGCGCAGTAGGCGGCGTTGAGCGCGCGCTGCCAATCCGGCTTGTACAAATTCCAGTCCCAATCCGCGCCACGCGCGAGCAGCGCCTTGGACAGATAGGCGTAGTTGGCCTGGCTGGTTTCGGCGCTGGAGACGAAGGCGCTGATGCGGTTGCCGTCGCCAAAGGTGTACAGCGCCTTGAGGTTGACTTGGTTCTGGTCCTGGTTGTCGTGCGGTCGCGACCACATGTCGGCGCTGAGCAGCGAGCCGGACAGGTACATCGAGAAGCCGCCGTGCTCGCCGGTGTCCAGGCGCGCATAGGTGCGGCGGGTGCTGTCGCTGCCGAAGGTCTGGGCCACGCGCAGGCCGAACTCGGCCTCCGGATCGGCCGAGAAATACTGCAAGGTGCCGCCGAGATTGCTGGTCGAGGCGGTGCCGAGCGACCCGATGCCCGCGGCCAGTTCGGCGCCGGCGAGGTTCTCGCCGATCAGCGCGCGGCTGATGCCCAGGCCGTTGTAGTTGCCGTAGCTGTTGTCGCCGAGCGGGATGCCGTCGAGGGTGTAGCCGAGCAGGCGCTGGTTGAAGCCGCGCAGGCTGATGGTCTGCGATTCCTCGTTGGCGCCGTAGGCGTCGTTGGACTGCACCGAGATGCCCGGCAGCTTGTTGAGGATCTTCTGCGGGCTGGTGCCGGCGACGGTCTTCTCGATGTCGGCCAGCTTGACCCGCTGCACCTGGCGGGTTTCGCCCAGACCGATGACCGAGACCGCGTCGAGCGTGGTGGCGTCGCGGGCCTCGCCCGCGGCCGTGGCGTCGGCGCTGTCGGCGGCGGCGCCGGCGGCCGCATCGGCGGCGTGGACGGGCGCGGCGACCAGGGCGGCGGCGATCGCCAGCGCGAGCGCGGCGAAGGTGCAGGGGTACGGCTTCATTGCGGATCTCCGGGGGAGCGGGGCAAAAATCCGCGCAAGCATGGGCAATGCAGATGACGCGCTGATGGCGGCCGGCGCCGACGCCGGCGCCGCCCGCGCCGGCTAAGACCAATGGGCTAGCCGCCGCGGATGGTTGCTGAAGCGGCCTTTTTTCTGCGCGAATCGGCAGTTTCGCGGCAGCGCGGCGTGCCGGCCCCGGCCCCTAACCCTAAGGTGTTATTGGCCCTCTCCCCGCCGCCGCCCACCATCGGCGCCGGGTGTGGGGACGCCCTTGCGCGCCGTCGACGTCCCACCGCACGGAACGCGCTCCCACCCCGATCTTCGCAACAGGAGCCGATGTGAGCGCCATCACCACCACCGATGCACCGGCCGCGGCCCCGGGCATGACCCCGGGCCAACGCCTGAAGTCGATCTTCTCCGGCTCGGTCGGCAACCTGGTCGAGTACTACGACTGGTACGTCTACAGCGCGTTCTCGCTCTATTTCGCCCACGTGTTCTTCCCGTCCGGCGACCGCATCTCGCAGGCGCTCAACGCCGGCGCGATCTTCGCCGTCGGTTTCCTGATGCGCCCGCTCGGCGGCTGGGTGTTCGGCCGCTACGCCGACCGCCACGGCCGCCGCGCCGCGCTGATGCTGTCGGTGCTGCTGATGTGCGCCGGCTCGCTGATCATCACCTTCACCCCGGGCTACGGCACCATCGGCGTGTTCGCGCCGATCCTGCTGGTGGCCGCGCGGCTGATGCAGGGGCTCAGCGTCGGCGGCGAATACGGCAGCTCGGCCACGTATCTCAGCGAGATGTCGTCGCGCGAGAACCGCGGCTTCTGGTCGAGCTTCCTGTACGTGACCCTGATCCTGGGCCAGCTGCTGGCGCTGCTGGTGCTGATCGTGCTGCAGCAGTTCGTGCTGAGCGAGGAACAGCTCAGGTCGTGGGGCTGGCGCATCCCGTTCGGGATCGGCGCGATCGCCGCGATCACCGCGCTGTACCTGCGCCGCAACATGCAGGAAACCGAGTCGTTCACCAAGCTCAAGAACAGCGACGCGCCGGCCAGGCGCGAAGGTTCGCTGCGCACGCTGATGCGGCACCCGCGCGCGGTGCTGACCGTGGTCGGCCTGACCATGGGCGGCACGCTGGCGTTCTACACCTACACCAACTACATGCTGAAGTTCCTGACCATCAGCACCGGCTTCGACAAGGAAACGGCTTCGTTGATCAACGCCGCGACCTTGTTCGTCTACATGCTGATGCAGCCGCTGGTCGGCGCATTGTCGGACCGCATCGGCCGGCGCCCGATCCTGATCGCGTTCGGCGTGCTCGGCACGATCCTGACCGTGCCAGTGATGCACTGGATCCGCGGCGCGCAGACGCCGATGGAGGCGTTCTGGCTGATCATGATCCTGCTCAGCGCGGTCAGCGGCTATACCGCGATCAACGCGGTGGTGAAGGCCGAGCTGTTCCCGGTGGAAGTCCGCGCGCTCGGCGTCGGCCTGCCGTATGCGCTGACCGTCGCCCTGTTCGGCGGCACCGCCGAGCCGGTGGCGCTGTGGTTCAAGAAGATCGGCATGGAAACCGGCTTCTTCTGGTACGTCAGCGCCTGCATCTTCTGCTCGCTGCTGGTCTACGCGCTGATGCCCGATACGCGCAAACACTCGACTATCGACCGCGACTGACCCCCGCCGCTCGCTCCTCACTCCTCTCCGCTCACTCCTAAGCCCCGGTGCCCCTCATGAAAAAATCCGGCTCGCACTTCTATCTCTGGGTGGTCGGCGCGATCATCCTCGGCGGCCTGATCGGGCATTTCTTTCCCGAGTTCGGGGTCAAGCTCAAGCCGCTGGGCGATGGCTTCATCGCCCTGATCAAGATGCTGATCGGCCCGATCATCTTCCTGACCGTGGTGCTGGGCATCGCCGGCGTGGCCGACGTCAAGAAGGTCGGCCGGGTCGGGGTCAAGGCGATCCTGTATTTCGAGGTGGTCTCCACCATCGCCCTGGTGATCGGCCTGGTGGTGGTCAACACGCTCAAGCCCGGCGCCGGCTTCAACGCCGACCCGGCCAAGCTCGACCCGGCGCTGGTGGCCAAGGCCACCGACTACGCGCACAAGGCCGAGCAGCAGAGCACGGTCGACTTCCTGCTGCACATCATCCCCAAAACCTTCACCGACGCCTTCACCGGCGACGGCAGCCTGCTGCAGGTGCTGCTGCTGGCGGTGCTGTTCGGCTTCTCGCTGCTGCACATGGGCAAGACCGGCGAGAAGGTCATGGACCTGCTGGAGCCGCTGTCGAAGGTGTTCTTCGGGATCATGAGCATGATCATGAAGCTCGCGCCGATCGGCGCCGGCGCGGCGATGGCCTTCACCATCGGCGAATTCGGCGTCGGCGCGCTCGGCCCGCTGATGAAGCTGATGGGCAGCTTCTACCTGACCTGCGCGCTGTTCGTGCTGATCGTGCTGGGGCTGATCGCGCGCTTCACCGGCTTCAGCATCATCCGTTTCATCCGCTACATCCGCGACGAACTGCTGCTGGTGCTGGGCACGTCGTCGTCGGAATCGGCGCTGGTGCCGCTGATGCGCAAGCTCGAGCGGCTCGGCTGCTCCAAGCCGGTGGTCGGCCTGGTCGTGCCGAGCGGTTATTCGTTCAATCTCGACGGCACCAACATCTACCTGACCATGGCGGCGATCTTCGTCGCCCAGGCGCTCGGCGTGGAGCTCACCCTGACCCAGGAAATCACCCTGCTGGCGGTGGCGATGCTGACCTCCAAGGGCGCGTCCGGCGTCACCGGCGCGGGTTTCATCACCCTGGCCGCGACCTTGCACGTGGTGCCGGCGGTACCGGTCGCGGGGCTGGCGCTGATCCTCGGCATCGACCGCTTCATGAGCGAGGCGCGCGCGCTGACCAACATCATCGGCAACGGCGTCGCCACGGTGGTGGTGGCGCGCTGGGAGAACGAGCTCGACCGCGACCAGCTCAACCGCGAGTTGCTGAATCCGCCGAGCGCGACCGAACTCGACGCCGACCTGCCTTCGGACCACCACGGTCCGCTCGGCGAGAAGGCCTGACGCCGCCCGGGCGCAGCGCCGCGCCGTGACCGCGGCGACCCACGCGGGCCGCCGCCGCTTCCCCTTCCCTTCCCCCTTCCCTTCCCTTCCCCCTGCCGGGCGCGCGTGCGCCCGGCACGGAGCCTGCTGCCAGGACGGCGCCGACGACCTGGAGCCCGACCATGCGCAACGCCCGTTTCGCCTTCGCCGCATCCCCCATCGCCCTGGCCTTGTGCGCGCTGCCGCAGGCCGCGCCGGCCGCGAGCTTCGACGACTGGCCGACCAAGCATCGCTTCGGCGACGGCAGCGAAATCTCCGCCACCGCCAACTGGGCTTACGACGTGGTCGACTTCGACGGCGACGGCTACGGCACCGCCGCGACCCGGCTCAAGGACGACGGCCACTACCGCCGGCGCGAGTTCGGCGTGAACCTGAAGAAGAAGGACGTCTACGACTTCACCGCGGTGTTCGACTTCGAATCCAAGCTCTGGCTCGACGTGGCCGTGCGCCTGGAGACCAAGGCCGCGTTCGGCGCCGACTACGGCAAGGTCCGCATCGGCTACTTCAAGACCCCGGTCAGCATGGAGAGCGTCGCCGCCTCGCGCGCCGGCAGCCTGCTGGAATTGTCGGCCGCTTCGCAGGCGATCTACGAAGGCCGCCGCACCGGCGTGGAGTGGTCGCTGGAACGCCCGCGCTACGCGCTCGGCGCCGGATATTTCTTCGGCCACGACCTGCAGGGCGACAACCCCGGCACCACCGCCGCCGGGCGCGCGGTGTGGACGCCGGTCAAGGAGCAGGACCGCGTCGTGCACCTGGGCCTGACCGGCTCGGTCGAGAACCCGCACGGCTACCGCGACGGCCGCGGCGCGTACTTCGGCCCCGCCGCGCGTTTGCGCGCGCGCCCGCTCAACGGCCTGACCGCGACCCGCCTGGTCGATTCGGGCAGCCTGCGCGACACCGACAAGATCGTGCGCAACGGCCTGGAGGCGTTGTGGATCGACGGGCCGTGGTCGCTCCAGGCCGAGTACCTGCGCGCGACCGCGCAACGCGACAACGGCCAGCGCGACTTCAGCGCAGACGGTTACTACCTCACCGGCAGCTGGGTGCTCACCGGCGAGACCCGGCCGTACGCCGGCAACAACGTCGGCAACGTCAAGCCCGCGCACGGCTACGGCGCGGTCGAGTTGCTGGCGCGCTACGGCGAGCTCGACCTCGACGACGGCGGCATCGCCGGCGGCAAGCAGCGCGACTGGACCCTCGGCGCCAACTGGTACCTGACCAGCCACTTCAAGTTCCAGGCCAATTACGTGCACGTGGAGGCGGACAAGGGCCTGCTCTCGGCCGATCCGGATGCGGTGGAGCTGCGGGCGCAGGTGCAGTTTTGATGGTGGGAGCGGGACCGGGGACCCGGGACCGGGGACCCGAAAAGCACGAACCGGATCGCGGTTGGGGCGCGATCGGCGACCGTGGTTCCACCGCATCCTCATTCTCGTGCGAGTAGCCTCGCGCGAATCCCAGATCCCAAGCCCCACTCCCGGTCCCCGGTCCCCGCCCCCAAGTCCCTCCCATGCTCCACACCCGCCGCCGCCAACTGCGCACCGCCGTCTGGATCGTCCTGATCCTGGCCGGCATGCTGCTGTCGGCGCTGGTGGCCGGACGCATCGCCTATTCGCAGGCGCTGCAGCGCCAGGCCGGCGAGGCCAGCGCGCTGTTGGCGCAGCGCGCGCAGGTGATCGAACAGCACATCGACCGCTACCGGATCATGCCGGCGGTGCTGTCGCTGGACCCGCAGTTGCGCGCGACCCTGGCCAACCCCGGCGACACCCTCCAGCGCCAGCGCGCCAACGAGCGGCTGGTCCAGCTCAACTTCGCCAACCGCACCAGCACCCTGACCCTGATCGACCGCAGCGGCACCGGCATCGCCGCCAGCAACTGGGACCAGCCCAACAGCAACGTCGGCTATTCCTACGCGTTCCGCCCCTACTTCCAACTGGCGATGGCGCACGGCGCCGGCGAGTTCTACGCCATCGGCGTCACCACCGGCGTGCCCGGCCACTTCATCGCCCGCGCGGTGCGCGACGAACGCGGCGGCGCGGTCGGCGCGGTCGCGGTCAAGGTCGAACTCGAAGACATCCGCTCGGACTGGAGCGAGCGCGGCGACGTGGTCCTGCTCAGCGACAACCACGGCGTGGTGTTCCTGTCGGCGCAGCCGCAATGGCGCTACCGCATGCTGCATCGGCTGCCGCCGGACTGGCAGCGCGAACTGCGCGACACCCGCCAGTACCAGAGCCAGCGCCTGCGCCCGGTCGCGTTCGACGTGCAGCGCGAGATCGACGGCGGCGCGCGCGTGGTGCGCTGGCGCGAGCCGCGCCTGCGCGAGCCGATGCTGTGGCAGTCCATGCGCCTGGCGCGCGAAGACTGGACCCTGCACCTGCTGCGCGACGTCACCCCGAGCATCCGCGCCGCCTGGATCGCGCGCGCGGTCGCCGCCGGCGCCTGGCTGCTGGCGGTGGCGGTGGCGCTGCTGCTGATCCAGCGCGGCCGCATCGCCGCGCTGCGCCTGCGCAGCCGGCAGGAGCTGGAGAAGATGGTCGAACACCACGCCGAAGCGCTGCGCAACGCGCAGGACGGGCTGGTGCATGCGGCGCGGCAGGCGAGCATGGGCGAAGGGCAAAGCCTGGAACATTTGCCGCAAGGCGTCAGCGTGGTCGATTCGCAGCTTCGGTTGGTCGCCTGGAACCAACGCTACGGCGAACTGTTCCGCTATCCGCCCGAGCTGCTGCAAGTGGGCCGGCCGATCGAGGACCTGATCCGCTTCAACGCCCGCCGCGGTCTGCTCGGCGCCGATCCGGAAGACGCGATCCGGCGCCGCCTCGACCATCTGCAGCGCGGCCAGCCCTATCTGCACGAACGCGAGCGCCCCGACGGCACCGTGATCGAGATTCGCGGCAATCCGATGCCCGACGGCGGCTTCGTCACCAGCTACGCCGACATCACCGCCTACAAGCAGGCCGCGCGCGACCTGCGCACGCTGGCCGACAGCCTGGAGCGCGGCATCGAACAACGCACCAGCGACCTGCAGGCGGCCAAGGGCGAGGCCGAGCGCGCGAACCGTTCCAAGACCCGCTTCGTCGCCGCCGCCGTGCACGACCTGCTGCAGCCGCTGAATGCCGCGCGCATGTATCTGTCCTCGCTGCGCCGGCGCGTCGACGACGAGCAAGGTCGCGAACTCGCCGACCACATCGAGGCCGCGCTGGCGGCGCAGGACGACATCCTCTCCAGCCTGCTCGACATCTCGCGGCTGGAATCGGGCGCGCTGGAAGTGCGGCGCGCGGCGTTGCCGCTGGCGCGGGTGTTCGCCGCGATCGACAGCCAGTTCCGCATCCTCGCCGAATCGCGCGGACTGCGCCTGCACGTGCTGCCCACGCGCGCATGGGTCGACAGCGACGAAGTGCTGTTGCGGCGGATCGTGCAGAACTTCGTCTCCAACGCCATGCAGTTCGCCCCGCGCGAGGGCCGCATCGTGCTCGGCGCGCGGCGCTTGCGCGAAGGCGTGCGCATCGAGGTGTGGGACAGCGGGCCCGGCATCGCCGAGAACAAGCGCGAGCTGATCTTCGAGGAATTCCAGCGCCTGGACACCGGCGTGGAAGCGCCGCAGCGCGGCGCCGGCCTGGGCCTGGCGATCGTGCGGCGGGTCGCGCGCCTGCTCGGCCATCGCGTCGCGGTGCGCTCGTGGCCGGGACACGGCAGCGTGTTCTCGGTCGAGGCGCCGTATGCGCGCTTGCCTGCCGTTCCGGCGAGCGTCGATCGACCGACCGCCGCTGCATCGGCCGCGGCGCCCGCGAACGCGGCGCAGTCTGCGCAGGCCGCGGCCACCGCCGATCCCGACTCGCCGCTGCGCGGCCGCACGGTGTGGGTGATCGACGACGACCTGCATTCGCGCCAGGCCGCGCTGGGCCTGCTCGGCGACTGGGGCTGCGAAGCCAGCGGCGCCGCCAGCGCCGCCGAGGCACTGACCCGCGCCGGCGCGCAACCGCCGCCGGAACTGTTGCTGCTGGACTACCGCCTGGGCGAGAGCACCGGCTTCGAGCTGGGTACGCAGCTGGAAGCCAAGTGGAAACGCTTGCCGCCGGTGGTGCTGATGTCGGCCGACGTCGATCCGACGTTGCGGCCGCGCGCGGCCGAGCGCGATTGGCATTTCCTGCCCAAGCCGCTGAAGCCGGCGGCGCTGCGGGCGCTGGCGTCGCGGTTGTTGGCGCGCGGCGAGTGAGGTGTCGGCGGAATCGGGTTTTCGGCGCGGCCTGAAACCCCGCGGTCGCGGCTTGCGCCGCTCCTGCAGTCGCTACGTTGCGGCGTCGCAACGGCGTGTTTTATCCGACGCTACGTCGCGGCATGCAATCCCTATGCAGGAGCGGCGCAAGCCGCGACCGCGCCAGCGCATCCACGACGCATGCCGCAACGCAGTCAGCTCAACCCGCCGACCCCATCGTGCAATTCGCCGCCGTCCTCTTCCAGCGACAGCCCCTTCACCAGCACCGCCGCCTGGGTGCGCGAATGGCAGCCCAGCTTGCGCAGGATCGCGGTGACATGGATCTTCACCGTGTTCTCCGCCAGCGACAGCTCGTAAGCGATCTGCTTGTTGAGCAGCCCATCGGCCAACCGCAACAGCACCCGCATCTGCTGCGGCGTCAGTTGCGCCAGCCGGTCGGCCAACTGCGCGTCGCCTTCGTCGCGCTCGGCCTGCTGCGGCGAGAACCAGACCCGGCCGGCCAGCACCGCGCCGACCGCTTCGGCCAGCACCGCCGCCGGCGCCGACTTGGGCACGAACCCGGACGCGCCGAACTGCTGCGCGCGGCGGATCGTGCGCGGGTGCTCGTTCGAGGAAATGATCACCACCGGCAACTCGGGCCGCTCGCCGCGCGCGTACACCAGCGAAGAGAAGCCCATCGCGCCGGGCATCATCAGGTCGAGCATGGCTAGGTCGAAGGCCTCGCCGCTGCCGATCGCCGCTTCCAGCGCGCTTTGGCTGGCGACCTCGACGATGTGCGCGCCCGGCGCGATCTCGCCCAGCGCATAGCGCAGCGCCGCCCGGAACATCGGATGGTCGTCGGCGATCAGGATGCGCAGCGCGGCGTCGGCCATGGGGGATCCCGGTGGAAAGCGGGTCCGATCCTACACGCTCCGGCCGCGGGTCGGGGCGGCCGGGACGCTCCGGCGCCGGGCTGCTCTTGTGGGAGCGACTTCAGTCCCGATGCTTTCCGCTCAGGTCGCCGCGATCTGAGAAAAAAGCATCGGGACTGAAGTCCCTCCCACAAAAGCAGCCCCGCGAAGCGCAAAAACGAACGGGGCGGCCGAAGCCGCCCCGTTCATGCATCGATGGCGCGAACCGCTCAGCCCAGCAGGTGGGCGACGCCGGCGCGCTCTTCTTCCAGCTCGGCCAGGGTCTTGTCCATGGCCTTGCGGCTGAACTCGTCGATCTCCAGGCCTTCCACGCGGGTGTACTCGCCGTTGGCGGTGATCACCGGCACGCCGTACATCACGCCTTCGGGGATGCCGTAGCTGCCGTCCGACGGCACGCCCATGGTCACCCACTTGCCGTCGCTGCCGAGCACCCAGTCGCGGATGTGGTCGATCGCGGCGTTGGCGGCCGAGGCGGCCGAGGACAGGCCGCGCGCTTCGATGATCGCCGCGCCGCGCTTGCCGACCTGCGGGATGAAGGTGTTGGCGTTCCAGTCGGCGTCGCCGATCTTGTCCTTCAGCGAGGCGCCGCCGGCCTTGGCGAAGCGGTAGTCCGGATACATGGTCGGGCTGTGGTTGCCCCACACGATCAGGTTCTCGATGTCGCCCACGGCGACGCCGGCCTTGGCGGCGAGCTGGCTCAGCGCGCGGTTGTGGTCCAGGCGCAGCATCGCGGTGAAGTTCTTCGCCGGCAGGTCCGGCGCCGACTTCATCGCGATGTAGGCGTTGGTGTTGGCCGGGTTGCCGACCACCAGCACCTTGACGTTGCGCGAGGCGACCTTGTTCAGCGCGGCGCCCTGGGCGGTGAAGATCTTGGCGTTTTCCAGCAGCAGGTCCTTGCGCTCCATGCCCGGGCCGCGCGGACGCGCGCCGACCAGCAGGGCGATGTCGGCGTCCTTGAACGCGACTTCGGCGTCGTCGGTGCCGACGATGCCGGCCAGCAGCGGGAACGCGCAGTCTTCCAGCTCCATGATCACGCCCTTGAGCGCGGCCTGGGCCTTCTCCAGCGGCAGCTCCAGCAGCTGCAGGATCACCGGCTGGTCCTTGCCGAGCATTTCGCCGGAGGCGATGCGGAACAGCAGCGAGTAGCCGATCTGGCCGGCAGCGCCGGTGACGGCAACGCGGACGGGAGTCTTCATCGAGGTGTTTCCTTCGCTAGTGAACGTTGGGGCGGGCGCGGGCCCGCGAGTGTGTAAACAGGACGCGCGCGGTCACAGCCGATAGCCGAGCGGCGCGAGCTTGTCCTTGATCCGATCGGGTTGGTAGCCGTAGACGATGTCCTGGCCGACGATGGTGACCGGCACCCCGCGCGCGCCGACCGCGGCCATCGCGCGCTGGCCCTGCTCGGTGTCGACGTCGATCAGGGTGTAGCGCACGTCGGCCAGTTCGAAGTCCTTGCGCAGCTTTTCGCAGTAACCGCACCACTCCGCGGCGAGCATGACGATGCGCTTGTCGCCGGTGGCGTGGCGCGGATCGTCCGCCGCCAGCTGCGCCGGCGCCGAACCGAACCACTGCTGCGGCAGGCCGCCGCTCATGGCGAACTTGGCGCCGGCCACGCCCACGGCGAGCGCGGCGACGACGCACAACACGGTGGTCACGCGCATGACGTCGTCCTTCTCGTCGCGGGCGGGCGGCTTCGCCGGGCTCAGGCGAGCTCGGCGAAGAACTCCTGGAAGCGCTGCAGGCCCGGCGCCAGCTGCGGCGTCGGGCAGGTGTAGCTGATGCGCAGCGCGCTGGGTTCGCCGAACGCCGAGCCCGGCACGCAGGCCACGCCCTTGGTTTCCAGCAGCGCGTTGCAGAAGTCCATGTCGTTGCCGATCTTCAGGCCGCTGGGCCGGTGGGTCTTGCCGAAGGCGACGCTGATGTCGGGGAAGACGTAGAACGCGCCCTGCGGACGCGGGCAGATCACGCCGGGAATCGAGTCCATCGCCGCCATGACCTGGTCGCGCTTGGCCTGGAACTCGGCGCAGCGCTGGGTCGGCACGTCCTGCGGGCCCGACAGCGCGGCCACGGCGGCGGCGGTGACGATCTCCGGCACGTTGGTGATGTGGTTCGAGTTCATCGTGGTCACCGCCTGGGCGATCACTTCCGGCCCGGCCATGAAACCCACGCGCCAGCCCGGCATGCCGTAGGTCTTGGACAGCGAGTCGATGAAGATCACCCGGTCGCGCAGCTCGGGACGCGAGTGCACGAAGTTGTGGTAGCCCAGGCCGTCGAACACCATGCGGTTGTAGATGTCGTCGGTGATGACCCAGGTGTCCGGGTACTTGGCGACGACCGCGGCCAGCGCGTCGATCTCGTCCTTCGAATAGACCATGCCGGTCGGGTTCGAGGGGTTGTTGAACAAGAACACCTTCGGCTTCTTCGCCAGCGCGGCGTCGAGCTGCGCCGGGGTGAGCTTGTAGTCCTGCGAAGCCGGGCACGGCAGCAGGTCGATCTTGGCGTTGACGATCTCGGCGATGTCGAGATAGCTGGTCCAGTACGGGGTCGGGAAGACGATGGTGTCGCCTTCGTCGAGCAGCGCCTCGGCGATGTTGTAGATCACGTGCTTGGCGCCGATGCCGGTCGCGCAGTTGACCCGGCCGTAGCCGGTCAGGCCGATCTTGCCCATGTGCTCGATGAAGGCGTCCAGCAGCGCGTCGGCGCCGCGGTTGCTGCCGTACTGGCCGCTGTCCTTGGCCAGCGCCTCGCGCACGGCGGCGTAGACGTGGTCGCCGGGCAGGAAGTTGGGGACGCCGATGGAGAAGCTGATGATGTCGCGGCCTTCGGCCTTGAGCCGCTTGGCCTTTTCGGCAACCTGCATGATCGCGCTGGGCTTGGCGCGACCGATGCGCCGGGCGAGCTGGGGCATCGTGTGAACCTCGTGGGGTGGTTACGACGGAGCGAGGATGGACGGCGCCGGAAGCAGCGGCGCGGCGCGCGGGGCGCCTCGCGGGCGGCCTTGCGGAAAGGGCCGCGATTACCGCTGGTTCGAGCCGCAGAATGGTATCACAGCGGTCGCCGCGGACCGGCCCGCGCGCGGCCGCGGGGCGCCGGCGCGGACGCCGCCGGCCGTGCCCGTCCGGCCGGTCGGCTTTGCACGATTCGCCTCTTGAAAACGCGACGGCGTTCGGGTTTAGTGTGCCGGCTCGAATCGCCTGCGCACGCAGGAGGCGGACGCGGGGGACGCGGCCGCCGCCGTTCGGGCCACTCGGGGATTCCAAACGTTTTCGTCAGGGACATCGGCATCAGGGGGCCGATTCGATGAAACCATTCGCCAGCAAGCTGGCCGGCGCCGTCGTGGCGCTGGCGATCGCGTGCGCGCCGCTGTCGGCCGCCCATGCCCAGAACCGCACCGCCACCGACGCCCAGGGCCAGGCGCTCAAGGTCGAAGGCAGCGTGGTGCTGATCGAACCGGACATCGAGCTGAGCCTGGTCTCGGCCGGCGGGCTCGCCGAGCCGCGCAAGGAATGGTCCGAGGCCGCGCGCAAGCTGTATCCGCAGGCGGTGCGCGAACTGCTGGCCGGCTCCAAGGCCGAGCGCCGCGACGACTACGACGTGCCCGACGACCTCGACCCGAACTCGCAGATGGGCCAGATCGTGCGCCTGAACCAGGCGGTGGCGCTGAGCATTTCCCAGTACAGCCTCGGCGGCGCGCTGGCGACCAAGAAAGACGCCAAGACCGGCAAGCCGCGCATGGACTGGAGCCTCGGCCCGGGCGTGGCCGGGCTGCGCGAGGCCACCGGCGCCGACTATGCCCTGTTCACCTACATCCGCGACTCCTACGCCACCGGCGGCCGCACCGCGGTGCGGGTGCTGACCATGCTCGCCGGCGCGGCGCTCGGCACCTACATCGATGTCGGCGGCGGTTCGCAGGTCGGCGTGGCCACGCTGGTGGACCTGCGCACCGGCCAGGTGGTGTGGTTCAACCAGATGGTCAAGGGCAGCGGCGACCTGCGCGACGAAAAGGGCGCCAAGGGCACCGTCGCCAGCATGCTCAAGGGCATTCCGCTGTGAGCCGCGCGGCGGTGCGTCCGCCGCGCCGGTCCGCCCCCGCCCCGCTCCGCTTCGTCGCACCACGCCTGGCCTGCCTGCGCCTGGCGCTCGCCTGCGCGCTCGCCGCGCCGGCGCTGGCCTCGGCGGCCGCGCCGATCGAGCCGATCCGGCCCGGCGAACGCCCCGGCGCGGGCAGCACCGAGGCCGAGCTGTGGTACGGCATGGACCAGGCCGAACGCGACATCAAGACCGCGCCGGCGCTGGTGCGCGACCCCGCGCTCAACGCCTACGTGCAGGGCGTGGCCTGCAAGGTCGCCGGCGAGCATTGCGCCGACCTGCGCGTCTATATCGTCGACGTGCCGGTGTTCAACGCCTCGATGGCGCCCAACGGCGCGATGCTGGTGTTCACCGGCGCGCTGCTGCGGATGCAGGACGAATCCGAGCTGGCGCTGGTGCTGGGCCACGAGTTCGCCCACTACCGCCAGCGCCACGGCCTGCGCGGCTGGACCAAGGCCAAGAGCACCAGCGCGGTGATGGCGTCGATCGCGATCATCCCCAGCGTGGTCGCGCTGGCCGCCTCGCTCGGCGGGCTGGCCAGCGTCAGCAAGTTCTCGCGCGACATGGAGCGCGAGGCCGACCAGGTCGGTTTCGACCGCGTGGTCGGCCTGGGCTACGACCCGCAGGCCGGCGCGCAGGTGTGGGGGCGGATGCTGCGCGAGGAGAAATCCAGCAAGCGCTCCAAGCCGTGGCCGGTGTTCGCCAGCCACCCCAATACCGCCGAACGCCTGGAAGACACCGCCGCCGCGGCCAAGGCCCACGCCGGCGCGCCCGGCGAGGTCGGCCGCGACGCGTATCAGGCGGCGATGCGGCCGTGGCTGGACCGCTGGCTGGCCGCGGAACTGTCGCGGCGCACCTACGACACCTCGATCCAGGTCATCGCCGACCTGCGCGAGGAGGCCCAGCGCGCCGGCGACCAAGGCAACCAGGGCCTGTACGGCTACTACCTCGCCGAAGCCTACCGTCGCCGCGGCAAGAACGACGACCGCCAGCGCAGCGCGCAACTGTTGAGCGAGGCCGTCGCCCACGCCGACGCGCCGCCCGCGGCCTGGCGCGAACAGGCCTACGCGCTGCGCGAACGCAAGGACGCGGCCGCCGCGATCGACGCGTTCCGCCGTTATCTCGCCGCCGCGCCCGACGCCGAAGAACGCCCCTTCATCGAAAAAACCATCGCCGAACTGGAGACCGCCCCGTGACTTTGCGCCTCAAGACTTTCGCCGCGGCCCTGGCGGTCCTCGCCCTGGCCGGCTGCGCCGCCAACACCCTGCAGCGCGCCGGCGCCTCGACCGTGTTCGACCTGCGCCTGGACAGCACCCTCGACTGGGCCCGGATCAAGGGCGCGCGCCAGGAAACCTGGACCATCGACGGCACCCGCCTCAACCAGCTGCGCATCTACTCCAACATCAAGCCCGGCGAGCACGTGTTCATGGCGCGCAAGGAAAAGGCGTCCAAGCCCGACGGCCCGTGGTTCCGCAGCGGCATGCGTCCGGACGAACTGCGCGACCTGGTGCTCGACGGCCTGCGCGAGGAAGGCGCGGTCAACCTCGACAGCGGCGAACTGCACCCGCACCGCTTCGGCGCCGTCGACGGCCTGCGCTTCGACTTCGCCATGAGCAACGCCGACGGCCTGAACTACAAAGGCACCGTCGCCGCGGTGGAACGCGAGGGCAAGCTGACCTCGCTGGTATGGATGGCGCCGAGCGAGCACTACTACAGCCGCGACGCCGGCGCGGTCGGGCGCATGCTCGACACGATGCAGTTCGTGCGCTGAGCGCCCCGCGCGCGCGAAGACCTGTCGGGCCTTGCGGCCCGACGATCCTTGGGAGGGCCTCAGGCCCGACGCTTTCGGCTCTTGTGGAAGGGCCTCAGGCCCGACGCTTTCGGCTCTTGTGGGAGGGCCTTCAGGCCCGACGCTTTCGTCTCAGCTCGCAGCGCGCCAGCGACAACCGACCGAGCCCGGCAACGCCCCAAAAAAAAGACGGCCTCGCGGCCGTCTTTTTTTGCTCCGGCCGCCGCGAACCCGCGGCGGCCGCAAGACTCACGGACGCGCGTTCGCGTCCAGCACCTTGTTCCACTCGGCCACGCGCTCGGCCTTGGCCGCCAGCACCGCAGCGGTGTCGCCCTCGATCTTGACCGAGTTCAGCTTGTCGCCCTGCTGCACGGTATCGACGATCTCCTGGCCTTCCAGGACCTTGCCGAACACGGTGTGCTTGCCGTCGAGCCAGTCGCAGACGATGTGGGTGATGAAGAACTGGCTGCCGTTGGTGCCCGGGCCGGCGTTGGCCATCGACAGCACGCCGCGCTGGTGGCCCAGGCCGTTGCGGGTCTCGTCCTCGAAACGGTAGCCCGGGCCGCCGGTGCCGGTGCCCTGCGGGCAGCCGCCCTGGATCATGAAGTTCGGGATCACCCGGTGGAAGTTCAGGCCGTCGTAGAAGCCGCGCTGGGCCAGGTTGACGAAGTTGGCGACGGTCAGCGGCGCCTTCTCGGCGTTGAGTTCGACGCGGATCGGGCCGCGCGAGGTGTCGAAGGTGGCGATCAGGCTCATGCAACGTGCTCCAGGTGATGCGATGGGGATGGGGTAAGGCGTCGCCGGCCGAGATGGCGACGGCCGGGGCAATCCACAAGGGTACCGAAGCGACGGACCGCGCGCCGGCCCCCGAAGCCCCGGAGGGTCGGCGCAAGCCGCGATCGCCGCAAGCCCGGCCCGGGCAACCGCTCCGACCGCACCGAGCCCCGCCCCGCTGGCCCCAGTTTTCGCGCCATCCGGCGAGATCGCGAGGCCGCGCTTGCAGCCCGAAGCGCGCAAACCCCGCGTTTTACGCCCGCTTCGAGGGCTAGCGGCTCGCCCCGCCCGTGCACGGCCGGCCCGAAACCGCGCCCGGCCTGTTCAGGCTCCTGAGCCGCTGAACAAAAATCCCCGCCCGCACAGGCGCTTGCCGTATTTGCCCCGTATAATGGCCGGCTTCCTTCCAACGTCTAGGCGCCTTCCGGCGTCCTCTCGCATGTCCATCGAACGCCTGCGCAATATCGCCATCGTCGCCCACGTCGACCATGGCAAGACCACCCTCGTCGACCAGCTGCTGAAGCAGTCGGGCACCCTGAACGAGCGCGCCGTGGTCCCGGACCGCGTGATGGACAGCAACGACCTGGAAAAGGAACGCGGCATCACGATCCTGTCCAAGAACACCGCGATCCGCTGGACCAATCCGAACACCAACGAAGTCTGGCGCATCAACATCGTCGACACCCCGGGCCACGCCGACTTCGGCGGCGAGGTCGAGCGCGTGCTGTCGATGGTCGACTCGGTGCTGATCCTGGTCGACGCGATGGACGGCCCGATGCCGCAGACCCGCTTCGTCACCCAGAAGGCCTTCGCGATGGGCTTCAAGCCGATCGTCGTGGTCAACAAGGTCGACCGCCCGGGCGCGCGCGCGAGCTGGGTGCTGGACCAGACCTTCGACCTGTTCGACCGCCTCGGCGCGACCGACGACCAGCTCGACTTCACCACCGTCTACGCCTCGGGCCTGCAGGGCTACGCCGGCATGGACGAGAGCGTGCGCGGCGGCGACATGACCCCGCTGTTCGAGGCCATCTGCAACCACGTGCCGGCGCCGCCGGTCGATCCGGACGGCCCGTTCCAGATGCGCGTGACCTCGCTGGACTACAACAACTACGTCGGCGTGATCGGCGTCGGCCGCATCCAGCGCGGCAAGGTCAAGACCAACCAGCAGGTCACCGTGATCTCCGCCGCCGACGGCAAGCCGCGCAACGCCAAGGTGCTGCAGGTGCTCGGCTTCATGGGCCTGGAGCGGGTCGAAGTCGGCGAAGCGCAGGCCGGCGACATCATCGCGTTCTCGGGCATCGAGTCGCTCGGCATCTCCGACACCATCTGCGATCCGTCCGCGGTCGAGCAGCTGCCGGTGCTGACGGTGGACGAACCCACCATCTCGATGACCTTCCAGGTCAACGACTCGCCGTTCGCCGGCGTGAAGGACCGCAGCGGCGGCAAGTTCCTGACCTCGCGCCAGCTGCGCGACCGCCTCACCCGCGAGACCCAGCACAACGTCGCGCTCAAGGTCGAGGACACCCAGGACGCCGACAAGTTCAAGGTCTCCGGCCGCGGCGAGCTGCACCTGTCGATCCTGATCGAGAACATGCGCCGCGAAGGCTACGAGCTGGCCGTGTCGCGCCCGGAAGTCATCATCAAGCAGATCGACGGCATCATGCAGGAGCCGTACGAGTCCCTCGTCGTCGACATGGAAGAGCAGTTCCAGGGCGGCGTGATGGGCCGCCTCGGCGAGCGCAAGGCGCTGCTGCAGAACATGGAACCCGACGGCAAGGGCCGCGTGCGCCTGGACTACATCATCCCGGCGCGCGGCCTGATCGGCTTCCAGACCGAGTTCCGCACCCTCACCGCCGGCACCGGGCTGCTGTTCCACGTGTTCGACCATTACGGCCCGAAGGCCGACGGCCAGATCGGCCAGCGCCAGAACGGCGTGCTGATCTCCAACGGCACCGGCCCGTCGCCGGCCTACGCGCAGATCGCCATGCAGGAGCGCGGCCGCTTGTTCATCGAGCCGGGCGAGGAGATCTACGAGGGCCAGATCGTCGGCATCAACAGCAAGGACAACGACCTCACCGTCAACGCCCTGCGCGGCAAGCAGCTGACCAACTTCCGCGCGTCCGGCAAGGACGACGACGAAGGCCTGATCCCGCCGATCAAGTTCTCGCTGGAGCAGGCGCTGGAGTTCATCGACGACGACGAACTGGTCGAGATCACCCCCAAGGCGATCCGCCTGCGCAAGAAGTTCCGCAGCGAGACCGACCGCAAGCGCGCCTCGCGCGCGGCCTGATCGCGATGAGGGCGCGGACCGCAACCGCCGGTCCGCGCCCCGCTCCGCACGCCGCGCAACGCGGCGTCGCGCGTCGGTTCCGGGTCTTTTCCGCTTCGCCCCCCGCTTCGATCTTCGATTCCGGCCGCGCCGTCGCAGTTGCGCCGCGCCGCCGCGTGCCTGGGCGGTTGCAAAAATGTCCGCGCACGGGGAACCTGCGCGCGTGAGCGAGATCGAAGCGAAATGGACTTGCATTCCCTGATCTGGTGGTTGGCCGGCCTGGTGCCGGGACTGGCCTTGGGCTGGTGGCTGCGCGCGCGCATCGCCGCGAAGCAACCGATCCGGCAAATCGCCGACGCGCCCGCGCCGCGGCCGCTGCGGCCCGCATCCGAACCGGCGCCACAGGCGGTCGCGGCGCCCTCGACACTGGCAGCAGTGCCCGCGCCTGCGCCCGCCGATTCCGCGCCGATGGCGTCATCCCTCGAGCCTGCACCGGCCGAGCCTGCGCCGACCGAGCCCGCACCGGCCGAGCCCACGCCGCCGGCGTGGCCCGAAGCCGTGCAGGAACTGTTCGACCGCGGCCAGGCGGTCGAGGCGATCGTGCTGATCCGCCGCACCCTCGGCGCCCCGCTCGCGCGCAAGGCCGCGCGCGAGCGGTTCGTCGACCCCGGCGCGTCCGCGCCGCTGCCCGCCGAGGTGCGCAAGCTCGCCGACGACGGCAAGAAGCTCGACGCGATCCGGCGGCTGTGCGATCTCACCCACATGGACCTGCCGCTCGCGCAGCGGCTGGTCGAACACTACGTCGCCCACCCGCGTCGATGACCGATCCCGGCCCGCACTACGACACCGATCCCAATGCCCACCCCGGACTGCACGCGATCGCCGCGGTCGAAGCCGGCAAGGGCCTGCTCGCGCTGTCGGCGGCCAGCGGCCTGGAACTGCTCGGCCCGGCGCCGCTGCAGCGCTGGATCGAGCTGCTGATCCACCGCTTCCACCTCGATCCCGAGCACGGCTCGATGGCCTGGCTCGCGCACAGCATCAGCCCCGGCTCGGTGCACCTGGCGGCCGGCATCGTGTTCGCCTACGCCGCGCTGCACCTGCTGGAAGCCTGGGGCCTGTGGAAGGCCAAGGCCTGGGCGTCGTGGTTGGGCTGCCTCGGCGCGGCGCTGTACCTGCCGTTCGATCTCTACGCCCTGGCGCGCCATCCCGGCTGGCTCGCGATCGCCGTTCTCATAATCAACGTGATCGTGGTTTGGGTTCTCGCCCGCGACATCCTCAAGCGCCGGCGTTAGGCCGCGCGTCGATGACCGGCGGCCACCGCGTGGCGCGCAGCGTGTGCAGCCAGGCTGCGCGCGCGGCACGCGCCATCGCCGCCGAACCGCGCGCGCCATCGCATGCGCATTGCGCAATAGCGATCACGGCCGCGCCGCGCCCGCCCGCGCGGAACCCGCATCCGCGCCGGACAACGCGCGCATCCGTGGCGCGTTTCGCGTCCGTACCGGTCTCCAATCACAGGCCGCGCGGCGCGGGCCGGTGTATCGTGGTCCGGTCGCGGCCGCACGCCGCGGCGGCGTCGACGATACGGGCGGTTCGTCCGCTATCGACGCCCTCCCCAGCCAGAGGAACGCTCATGAAGACCTGGTCCAAGCCTCAGATCCGCGAAATCCCGTGCGGCTGCGAAATCAATTCGTACTCGTCCGGCGACCTGTTCTGAGCATGCCCGCTTCCGCCGTCGCCACGCGCGCGCGGCCGCGCCCCGCCTCGACGGACCGTCGTCCGACGGAACCTCGATGATGCGCATCCTCGTGCTCGGAGCGGCGGCCGGAGGCGGCTATCCGCAGTGGAACTGCAACACGCCCGGCAGCCGCCGGGCGTGGCGCGGGGAAGACGGCGCCAAGCGCCGCAGCCAGGCCAGCATCGCGGTCAGCGCCGACGGCGAACGCTGGCTGCTGGTCAACGCCTCGCCCGACTTCCGCCAGCAGGTGCTGGCGTTGCCGCCGCTGTGGCCGCGCCACGGCCTGCGCCACTCGCCGATCGAGGCGGTGCTGCTCAGCAGCGGCGAGATCGACCACATCGCCGGCCTGCTGTCGATGCGCGAGCGCCAGCGCTTCGACCTGTGGGCCAGCGCGCGCGTGCACGCGCTGCTCGCGCAGAACCCCATCTTCGACGCCCTGCATCCCGACTACGTCACGCGCAAGCCGCTGGCGCTCGACGCGCCGACCGACATCGTCGGCCTGGACTCGCTGCTGGGCCTGCGGGTGACCGCGTTCTCCGTGCCCGGCAAGGTGCCGTTGTTCATGGAATCGCGCAGCCCGGACCTGCGCGGCGGCGACGAGGAAACCCTGGGCCTGGAGATCACCGACGGCCGCGAGCGCTTCTATTACATTCCCGGCTGCGCGGCGCTGACCCAGTCGCTGCGCGAGCGCCTGCGCGGCGCGGCGCTGGTATTCTTCGACGGCACCTTGTGGCGCGACGACGAAATGCAGCGCGCCGGCGTCGGCGGCAAGACCGGCGCGCGCATGGGCCACATGAGCATCGCCGGCGGCAACGGCGCCGACGACGCCGGCACGCTCGCCGCGTTCGCCGGCCTGGATGTGCGGCGCAAGCTGTTCATCCACCTCAACACCACCAACCCCGTGCTCGACGAGGCCTCGCCCGAGCGCGCGCAGGTGCGCGCGCAGGGCTGGGAAGTCGCCGAGGACGGCATGGAACTGACGATATGAACGCCGCCACCGCGCCGGACGCGCGCGCCGCCCAGGCCGAACGCGCGCCGCGCATCGACGCCGACGCGCCGCTGTCGCCCGACGAACTCGAAGCGCGGCTGCGCGCGATCGGCGCCGAGCGCTACCACGACAAGCATCCCTTCCACATCCTGCTGCACGGCGGCCGCCTCGGCCGCGCCCAGGTCCAGGCCTGGGCGTTGAACCGGTTCGAGTACCAGCGCTGCATCCCGCTCAAGGACGCCGCCCTGCTAGCCCGCATCGAGGACCCGCAACTGCGCCGGGTGTGGCGCCAGCGCATCGTCGACCACGACGGCGAGCGCGAGGGCGAGGGCGGCATCGCCCGCTGGCTGCGCCTGACCGACGCGCTGGGCCTGGACCGCGAACTGGTCGAATCCGGGCGCGCGCTGCTGCCGGCCACCCGCTTCGCGGTGCAGGCCTACCTGCAGTTCGTGCGCGAGCGCAGCCTGCTGGAAGCCATCGCCTCCTCGCTGACCGAACTGTTCGCGCCGGCCATCATCGGCCAGCGCGTGGCCGGCATGCTCGCCAACTACGACTTCGTGTCCCGGGACGCGCTGGCCTATTTCGACTCGCGCCTGCAGCAGGCGCCGCAGGACGCGGACTTCGCCCTGGACTACGTCAAGCGCCACGCCGCCACGCGCGCGCAGCAGGAATCGGTACTGGCCGCGCTGCGCTTCAAGTGCGACGTGCTGTGGTCGATGCTCGACGCGCTGCACCTGGCCTACGTCGAGCCGCGCCTGGTCCCGCCGGGCGCGTTCCATCCCGGGCAGGCGCGGCCATGAGCGCGACCATCGACGCCGGCAGCGTGCTGCGGTTCCCGGTCGGCGTGCGCCTGCAGCACGACCGCGCGCGCGAGCGTTGGGTGTTGCAGGCGCCGGAGCGGGTGGTCGAGCTGGACGAGATCGCGCACGCGGTGCTGACCCACGTCGACGGCCGCTGCGACGTCGAGGCCATCGTCGCCGCGCTCGCCGCCGAGTACGGCGCCGACGCCGGCGAGATCTACGGCGATGTGATCGAGCTGTTCTCCAGCCTGCTGGAGAAACGCATGCTGGCGTTCGCGCCCAGGCTGTCGTGAGCGCGCGCGGCGAACGCGTGGCGAACGCGCCGGCGGCGAGTGCGTTCGCCGCGACCATCACATCGCGCCGCGGCGCCGCGGCCTCCGCGATCGCGCCGCGATGAACGCGCAGCCGGCCGCCGTCGTCGCGCCCGAACCGCCGCTGGCGGTGCTGCTCGAACTCACCCATCGCTGCCCGCTGGCCTGTCCGTACTGCTCCAACCCGCTGCAACTGGTCGGCCTGCGCCAGGAACTGGACACCGCGCAGTGGCAGCGCGTGCTCGAACAGGCGGCCGAACTCGGCGTGCTGCAAGCGCATTTCTCCGGCGGCGAACCGACCCTGCGCAAGGACCTGGCCGACCTGCTCAGCCACGCCCGCGCCCACGGCCTGTACTGCAACCTGATCACCTCCGGCGTCGGCGTGACCCGCGAGCGCCTGCAGGAATTGCAGCGCGCCGGCCTCGATCACCTGCAGCTGAGCCTGCAGGACAGCCGCGCCGACGGCGCCGACCGCATCGCCGGTTACGCCGGCGCGCACGCGCGCAAGCTCGCCCTGGCGCGCTGGTGCGGCGAGCTGGAACTGCCGCTGACCCTCAACGCGGTGATCCACCGCCACAACGCCGAACGCGTCGGCGAGATGATCGAGTTGGCGGTCGAACTCGGCGCCGGCCGGCTCGAGGTCGCCCACACCCAGTACTACGGCTGGGGCCTGAAGAACCGCGCCGCGCTGTTGCCGACGCGCGCGCAGTTCGACGCGGCCAGCGCCGCGGTCGCCGCCGCGCGCGAACGCCTGCGCGGACGCCTGACCATCGACTACGTCACCCCCGACTACTACGCGCGTCGGCCCAAGCCGTGCATGGGCGGCTGGGCACAGCGCTTCGTCAACATCACGCCCGAGGGCAAGGTGCTGCCCTGCCACGCCGCCGAGACCATCGACGGACTGCGGTTCGACAGCGTGCTCGAACGCGGCCTGGGCGAGATCTGGCGCGACTCCGACGCCTTCAACCGCTACCGCGGCACCGCCTGGATGCCCGACCCCTGCCGCGGCTGCGAACACCGCGAACGCGACTGGGGCGGCTGCCGCTGCCAGGCGCTGGCGCTGAGCGGACGCGCCGACACCCTCGACCCGGTGTGCGAGAAATCGCCCGACCACGCCGGCCTGCGCGCGCTGGCCGAACGCGAATCGCAGGCCCCCGCGCCGGAATTCGTCTACCGCCGCCCCGGGCGCTGACGCCCGCACTCCGGCGGCATCCCCTCTCTCTGTAGGAGCGGCGCGAGCCGCGACCGCGCCGCCTCCGTTCGCCGCGCCAGCCCGATTCGCGCCGACTCGCGGATCGACTCGCACCGACTCGCACCGATTCGCACCGATTCGCGCCGACTCGCGGATCGACTCGATTCGGCGAGTCCGACGCGGCCGCTCCGACATCGGCCGGCTCTTGTGGGAGGGGCTTCAGCCTCGACGCTGTCCGCTCAGGTCGCCATGCGGCATCGGATCGGATCGGATCGGATCGGATCGGAAAGCGTCGGGCCTGAAGGCCCTCCCACAAAGCACCGCGACCGCCGACGCCACGCGATCCCCCGTCCACGCCGCGACCGGCTTCCGCCCGCCACCGCCGCAGGCATACTCGCCTCGCCCTGCCTTCTCGACCGGAACCGGCCATGCCCGCCCTGCCTCCCGCGCCGCGCCCGAGCGCGCCCGTCCGCGTCCATGCCCTGCTCTGCAGGGCCCAGCGTTACGGCGCACAGCGCTGCAAGGCCTGGCTTTACGGAGCCCAGCTATACAGGGCGCTCTGCGGCACCCTCGCCTGCCTAGTCCTCGCCGGCTGTGCCGGCGGCACTGCGCCGCGGCCGCCGCAGCCCATCGCCGCCACCGCCGCGGCCGCGCCGCGCGACTTCGTGCCCGGCGACCCGTTGCGCATCGCCGAGGCCGACACCGCCTCGCTGGCCGCGCGCATGGCCGGCGGCGAACTCACCAGCGCGCGCCTGACCCAGGCCTACCTCGACCGCATCGCCGCGCTCGACGACGCCGGCCCGCAACTCAACGCGGTGATCGAACTCAATCCCAATGCGCTCAGCGAGGCGCGCGCGCGCGACGAGGAACGCAAGGCCGGACGCGTGCGCGGCCCGCTGCACGGCATCGCGGTGCTGATCAAGGACAACATCGACGCGGTGCCGATGGTCAACTCGGCCGGCTCGCTGGCGCTGGCCGCGCACCGGCCCAAGCAGGACGCGCCGCTGGTGGCCGCGCTGCGCGACGCCGGCGCGGTGATCCTGGGCAAGACCAACCTCAGCGAATGGGCGAACTTCCGCTCCGACCGCTCGATTTCCGGCTGGAGCGGGCGCGGCGGCCTGACCCGCAATCCCTACGCGCTCGACCGCAGCGCCTGCGGCTCCAGCAGCGGCACCGGCGCCGCCATCGCCGCCAGCCTGGCCGCGGTCGGCGTGGGCACCGAGACCGACGGCAGCATCCTGTGCCCGGCGGCGATGAACGGCCTGGTCGGGTTCAAGCCCAGCGTCGGTCTGGTCAGCCGCGCCGGCATCATCCCGATCTCGCACAGCCAGGACACCGCCGGGCCGATGGCGCGCAGCGTCGCCGACGCGGCGCAGTTGCTCAACGTCCTGGCTGCGGCCGAGGCCGGCGGCGACGCGGCGGCGCAGGCGGCCGCCGGCAAGCGCGCGCAGGACTTCGCCGCCGCGCTCGACGCCGACGCCCTGCACGGCGCGCGCCTGGGCCTGCTGCGCGACACCGGGGTCAAGACCCATCCCGACCAGGACGCGGCGCTGCAACGCGCGCTCAAGTCCATGCGCGACGCCGGCGCCACCGTCGTCGAGGTGCGCATGCCGACCGAAGGCAAATGGAACGCGGCCGAGTTCCAGGTGCTGCTGTACGAATTCAAGGACGGCCTGCAGCGCTATCTGCAAGACAGCGACGCGCCGGTGAAGAGCCTGGACGAACTGATCGCCTTCAACCGCGCCAACGCTGCGCGCGAGATGCCGTTCTTCGGCCAGGAACTGCTGGAACAGGCGGCCAGGAAAGGCCCGCTGACCGATCCCGCCTACCGCAAGGCCGCCGCGCAGGCGCGCCAGCTCGCCGGCGCGCAAGGCATCGACGCGCTGATGAAGAAACACAAGCTCGATGCGCTGATCGCCCCGGCCACCGCGCCGGCATTCATGGTCGACCCGGTCAACGGCGATCAATTCGGCGGTTCCAGCTGGGGCGCCGCCGCGGTCGCCGGTTACCCGAGCCTGACCGTGCCGATGGGCGAAGCCCACGGCCTGCCGGTCGGCCTGGTGTTCATGGCCCGGCGCTGGGACGACGCCAAGCTGCTGTCGCTGGGCTACGCATTCGAACAGCTCACCCAGGCGCGCACGGCGCCGAAGTATCGGGTGACGTTGAGCCCGTGAGGCGATTCGGGTTCAGCGCTTCAGGACTGAACTTCGCCCTCGCAAGCCGTGTTCGCTTGTGTGGTGGGACTTCAGTCCCGATGCCTTCTTTTCGGGTCGCCGCGAACTGAAAGGAAAGCATCGGGACTGAAGTCCCTCCCACAAAAAAGCCCGCCATTCGGCGGGCTTTTTTGATCGACCGGGAATCCGAAGCCTCAAGCCGGCGCCGCGATCTGCGCCTGCTTGCGCACGATCAGCATCGCCACTTCCAACGCCTGCTCGTAGTTCAGGCGCGGATCGACGGTCGAACGGTACGCGCGTTCCAGATCGCTCTCGGTCAACTCGCGCGCGCCGCCCAGGCATTCGGTCACGTCCTCGCCGGTCAGCTCCAGGTGCACGCCGCCCAGGCGGGTGCCGGCCGCGGCGTGCAGTTCGAAGCTCTGCTCGATCTCGGCGCGGATGTTGCGGAAGCGGCGGGTCTTGTAGCCGTTGCTGGTGCTCTCGGTGTTGCCGTGCATCGGATCGCACACCCACAACACGCGGCGGCCGTCGCGGCGCATCGCGTCGAGCAGCGGCGGCAGCCTGTCGGCGACCGTGCTCGCGCCCATGCGGTGGATGAAGGTCAGCCGGCCCGGCTCGTCCTCGGGGTTGAGCAGGTCGATGGTGCGCAGCAGTTGGTCCGGCGTCACCGACGGGCCGACCTTGAGCGCGATCGGGTTGCGGATGCCGCGGAAGTATTCGGCGTGGGCGCCGTCCACCGCCGCGGTGCGCATGCCGATCCACGGGTAATGGGTGCTGAGGTTGAAGTGGCCCCAGTGGCGCGGCACCTGCCGGGTCAGCGACTCCTCGTACGGCAGCAGCAGCGCTTCGTGCGAGGTGTAGAAGTCGACCCGGTTGAGGTTGTGCACCTCGGCGCCCGACAGCGTCTCCATGAAGCGCACCGCATCGCCGATGGCGTTGACCATGCGCCGGTACTCGTCGGCCAGCGGCGAGTGGCCGACCCAGCTGAGGTTCCAGTACTCGGGATGGTGCAGGTCGGCGAAACCGCCGTCGATCAACGCGCGCACGAAGTTCATCGTCATCGACGAACGCGCGTGCGCCTTGATCATGCGGCGCGGGTCGGGCTTGCGCGCGACCTCGGTGAACGCCGGGCCGTTGACCATGTCGCCGCGGTAGCTCGGCAGGGTCACCCCGTCGATGGTCTCGGTGTCGGCCGAGCGCGGCTTGGCGTACTGGCCGGCGAAGCGGCCCACGCGCACCACCGGCTTGCGCATGCCGTGCACCAGTACCAGGCTCATCTGCAGCAGCACCTTGAGCCGGTTGGAGATGACGTCGGAGGAGCACTGGTCGAAGCTCTCCGCGCAATCGCCGCCCTGCAGCAAAAATCGCTTGCCTTCCTGCGCCTCGGCCAACTGTTGCTTGAGCGAGAGGATCTCCCACGACGTCACCAGCGGCGGCAGATGGCGCAGCTCGGCCAACGCGCTCTCGAGCTCGGCCTGGTCCGGATAAGTCGGCAGCTGCAGTGCGGTGCGCTCGCGCCAGGAGGTCGGGCTCCAGTCGGCGGGCAGGTTGACGGCACGGAGGTTGCTGCGATCGGAGGCGCTCATTTGCTTGGTTCCGTTGGGTGTCGCGGTGTGTGGGAGGTTTGCGGTGGATGGGAAGGGTGGCGAAGCGGGAGTGCGGTGCGGCGCTTACTTGGGCGAACGGGCGCGGAACGCGGCATAGACCGCCCACAGCGCCAGCACGATGAAGCAGATCAGGCTCCAGGCCGGCATCGCCAGGCCGAGGAAGCTCCAGTCGACGTTGGCGCATTCGCCCGAGCCGGTCATGACCTTGCGGATCACGCCGCCGATCGGCATCGCCTGCATCATGTAATCGAGGCCGGGACCGCAGGCCGGAACCTGGTCCGGCGGCAGGTGCTGCAGGCGCACGTGGTTGCCGGCCACGGCCATGCCGGCGCCGGCGGCGATCAGGGCGAGCACGCCCCAGATCCTGCGGCCCAGCGGCTTGCCCGGGCCGTGGATCGCGCCGAGCAGGAACATCAGGCCCAGCGCGGCGAACGCCACGCGCTGGAAGATGCACAACGGGCACGGTTCGAGGTGCTGATAGAACTGCAGGTAGAGCGCGTACGCGAGCAAGCCCGCGCAGGCCAGGAAGCCGAGCAGGAACTGGATCCGGAAGGAGGCTTTGAAGGGGTTCATGTACACACCATACGGGGCGGGGTTGGGTCGTGCCAATGTCGAATCGGCATGTGGTCGGGCAACGCTGCATCGCGTCGCAGCCCACATGGACTGCGCCGGCGGCGCGAAAGTTGCCGCCCTGCGACGATTCGTCTGCGCGACGATCTCAAGACTCCTGCCGGTCCCGGCTCGTGCCGGTCCGACCTCGCTGCCCGCCCGCGTCCTCCTCGATGCCTGGGCCCGACCCTACCGGTTCGGGACGTTTACCGCGGTAACCGTTGCCGGCGTAACCGTCGCCGGAAAGCAAAAACCCCGACCTCTCGGCCGGGGTTTCGCTCGCAGGGACCCCGACCGCAAAGGCCGAGACCCAGTGTGCTGGCTGTCCGTCGCGCCGGTTGCGGCGCGAACGGGGAATTACTCGGCCGCCGCTTCCGGACGGTCCACCAGCTCGACGTAGGCCATCGGCGCATTGTCGCCGGCGCGGAAACCGCACTTGAGGATGCGCAGGTAGCCGCCCGGACGGGTCGCATAGCGCGGGCCCAGGGTGGTGAACAGGGTGCCGACGGCTTCCTTGTCGCGCAGGCGCGAGAAGGCCAGGCGGCGGTTGGCGACGCCATCGACCTTGGCCAGGGTGATCAGCGGCTCGGCGACGCGACGCAGTTCCTTGGCCTTGGGCAGGGTGGTGCGGATGAGGCCGTGCTTGATCAGCGAGGCGGCCATGTTGGTGAACATGGCATCGCGGTGGGCGCTGGTACGGCTGAACTTACGACCGGCTTTCTGGTGGCGCATGACGGTGATTCCTGTGAATGTTGTGACGGTTGGGTTTCGCTGTCGCCATCCAGGCGTTGGAGCATTGGACTGCGGATGGTCCGAACCGGGCTTCCTTGACCGGTTGGCCGCGGACCTTGGGGGCCGTCGGCTGGGTGTTGCGTGGAGCGGGTGTTGCGGATTACATCAATGCGGGTGAATCAAGAGCCCACGCTTCGGCTGACTTCGGCGTGGACTCTTTTCGCCCCCTGCCCGGCGCAGCGCGCCGGGCGTTCGCCCAAGCGCGCGGCGGTGCCGCGCAAGCGGCTTGGGCTCACCCCATCATCCCGTGCGAGGCGATGCCGGCCGGCGGCCAGTTTTCGAGCTTCATGCCGAGGGACAGGCCGCGCTGAGCCAGCACTTCCTTGATCTCGGTGAGCGACTTCTTGCCCAGGTTCGGGGTCTTGAGCAGCTCGACCTCGGTCTTCTGGATCAGGTCGCCGACGTAGTAGATGCTCTCGGCCTTGAGGCAGTTGGCCGAACGCACGGTCAGCTCCAGATCGTCGATCGGGCGCAGCAGGATCGGATCGATGCCGCTGGTGGCCGGCTTCTGCGCGCCGCGGTCGCGGTGGGTGAAGTCGCCGAACACCGACAGCTGGTCGGTGAGGATGTCGGCGGCGGTCCGCACGGCTTCCTCGGCGTCGATCGTGCCGTTGGTCTCGATGTCCAGGACCAGCTTGTCCAGGTCGGTGCGCTGCTCGACGCGCGCGGCTTCCACGGCGTAGGCGACGCGGCGGACCGGCGAGAAGCTGGCGTCCAGGACCAGGCGGCCGATCGCGCGGCTCTCTTCGTCCGGACGACGGCGCGAGGCCGCCGGCTGGTAGCCGAAGCCGCGCTCGATCTTCAGACGCATGTTGATCGCCGTGTCCTTGGTCAGGTGGCAGATCACGTGGTCGGTGTTGAGGATTTCGACGTTGTGGTCGGTCTTGATGTCGCCGGCGGTGACGATGCCGGGGCCCTGCTTGGCCAGCGACAGCGTCGACGACTCGCCGGTGTGCATGCGGATGGCCACGTCCTTCAGGTTCAGCAGGACTTCCAGCACGTCCTCTTCCAGACCTTCGACCGTGGTGTACTCATGCAGCACGCCGTCGATTTCGACCTCGGTGATGGCGAAACCCGGGATCGACGACAGCAGCACGCGGCGCAGCGCGTTGCCCAGCGTGTGGCCGTAACCGCGCTCCAACGGCTCGATCACGACTTTGGCGCGATTGCCGGCGAGGCGTTCGATCTGCGGGCCACGCGGGCGCAGTACCTGGTTGGCGGTAACCGTCATGTTTCGGTGTCTCCAATGACCTTCGCCGGGGGGCGACGGAAGGCTTTAGCTCTTGGAGCCCCCTCGAATCGAGGGAGCGGCCGCCGCGGCTGGCGCCACGGCGGCCTGGGGTGCACAGCGCGCCGGCCTCGCGAAAGACCGGCGCCGGGCTTGCACTATTACTTGCTGTACAACTCGACGATCAGCGCTTCGTTGATGTCGGCCGGCAGATCCGCGCGGTCCGGGATCGCCTTGAACACGCCGCTGAACTTCTTGCTGTCGACTTCGACCCACGACGGCGACAGGTCCATCTGCGACGAGACGGTCAGCGACTCCTGCACGCGCAGCTGCTTCTGGGCGCGTTCGGACAGGGCGATGATGTCGCCGGCCTTGACCTGGTACGACGGCAGGTTGACCGACTTGCCGTTGACGGTGACGCCGCGGTGCGAGACCAGCTGGCGGGCGGCCGGACGGGTCACGGCGAAGCCCATGCGGTAGACGACGTTGTCCAGGCGGGTTTCGAGGAACTGCAGCAGGTTCTCGCCGGTGTTGCCCTTCTTGGTCGAGGCCTTCTTGTAGTAGTTGCGGAACTGACGTTCCAGCAGACCGTAGATGCGCTTGACCTTCTGCTTCTCGCGCAGCTGGGTGGCATAGTCCGACAGCTTGCCCTTGCGGGCGGTCGGGCCGTGCTGGCCGGGCTTCTGCTCGAGCTTGCACTTGGAGTCGAGGGCGCGGGCCGACGACTTCAGGCTGAGGTCGGCGCCTTCGCGACGGGCGAGCTTACAGGTGGGACCGATATAACGAGCCATGTTCTTTCAGCTCCTCAGACGCGACGCTTCTTCGGCGGACGGCACCCGTTGTGCGGGATCGGCGTCACGTCGATGATGTTGATGATCTTGTATCCGACGTTGTTCAGCGAACGCACGGCGGACTCACGGCCCGGACCCGGACCCTTGATGCGCACTTCCAGCGACTTGACGCCGTAGTCGAGCGCAGCACGGCCGGCCTTTTCGGCGGCGACCTGGGCGGCGAACGGGGTCGACTTGCGCGAGCCGCGGAAACCGGCGCCGCCCGAAGTCGCCCACGACAGCGCATTGCCCTGGCGGTCGGTGATCGTGATGATGGTGTTGTTGAAAGAAGCGTGGACGTGGGCGATGCCGTCGGTGACGACGCGCTTGATCTTCTTCTTGGTCTTGACTGCTGCCGGCTTGGCCATGGTCTAGGTCCCCTTACTTCTTGATGGCCTTGCGCGGACCCTTGCGGGTACGGGCATTGGTCCGGGTACGCTGACCACGCAGCGGCAGGCCGCGACGGTGACGCAGGCCGCGGTAGCAGCCCAGGTCCATCAGACGCTTGATGGCGATGCCGATTTCGCGGCGCAGATCGCCTTCGACCACGAACTTGCCGACCTCGGCGCGCAGGCGCTCGACTTCCGGTTCGGACAAGTCACGGATCTTGGTGCTCGACGTCACACCTGCGGTTTCGCAGATCTGCTTCGAACGGGTACGGCCGATGCCGTAGATGCTCTGGAGCCCAACCCAGACATGCTTCTGGGCAGGCAGATTGACGCCCGCAATACGCGCCATAACGCGATCTCCAACTGGTTTGGCGGCCGAGACGGATTAATCCCGGCGGAGTGAACTGGAAATTGTATCTAGGTCTCGGGTTAATAGGAAGCCCCGCGGCACCCGAAGGTGCCACGGCGCTCCGGCATGGGGAGTGTGCCCATGCTCCGGCGACGAGTCGGAACTGGCTGAACGGGCGATGCCCTGCCCCTCAGCCCCGCGCGCTACTCTGGCGCGCGTACTGGTTCTGACTCACCCGCGCGCGAGACCGCCGCGCGAGCCGCCCTTCAGGTTCGCTTTCTTCAACAGGCTTTCGTACTGATGCGACATCAGATGCGCCTGGATTTGAGCGATGAAATCCATCACCACGACCACCACGATCAGCAGCGAAGTGCCGCCGAAGTAGAACGAGGTGCCCAGTTGGGTCCGCATGACCTCCGGAAGGAGGCAGACGATCACCAGGTAAATCGCGCCGGCCGCCGTCAGGCGGGTCAGCACGCCATCCACATAATCCGCCGTGGCCTTGCCCGGACGGATGCCCGGAATCAGCGCGCCCGACTTCTTGAGGTTGTCGGCGGTTTCCTGCGAGTTGAACACCAGCGCCGTGTAGAAGAACGCGAAGCCGATGATCAAACCAGCATACAGGATCATGTGCACCGGCTCGCCCGGGGCCAGCCACTGGCTGAGCCGCTGGAGGAAGCCGGAGAAACCCGAACCGCTGTTGCTCTGGGCGAACCAGGTCGCGGCGGTGGCGGGGAACATCACGATGCTCGAGGCGAAGATCGCGGGGATCACGCCCGACATGTTGAGCTTCAGGGGCAGGAACGACGCCTGGTTCATATAGGCGTTGCGACCGCCCTGACGGCGTGCGTAGTTGACCGTGATCCGGCGCTGGCCGCGTTCGACGAAGACCACCAGGTAGGTGAAGCCGAACACCAGCAGGATCACCACGATCGCCGCGATCGCGCTCATGTCGCCGTTGCGGATCTGCTCGAACATGTGCAGGACCGCGGCCGGCAACCCGGCGACGATGCCGGCGAAGATGATCAGCGACACGCCGTTGCCGACGCCACGCTCGGTGATCTGCTCGCCCAGCCACATCAGGAACATGGTGCCCGCGGTCAACGCGATCACCGCGGTCAGGATGAAGCCCATGCCCGGCGCGTACACCACCGGCACGCCATCGGGCGCCACGCTGGACTGCAGGCCGGCGGCGATGCCCCAGGCCTGGAATACCGCCAGCGGAATGGCGCCCATGCGCGACCACTGGTTGATCTTGCGCCGGCCCGACTCGCCTTCCTTCTGGATGGCCTTCAGGCTGGGCACGATCTGCACCAGCAACTGCACGATGATCGATGCCGAGATGTACGGCATCACGTTCAGGGCGAACAGGCTGAAGCGATGCAGGGCGCCGCCGGTGAACATGTTGAACATGTCCACGATGGTGCCCTGCTTGGTCTCCATGAACTTGACCATCGCCTCCGGGTTGATACCCGGCACCGGGATGTAGCTGCCGATGCGGTAGACGATCAACGCGCCGATGACGAACAGCAGACGCTGGCGCAACTCGGTGAACTTACCGAGCCCGCCGCCGATACCAGCCATTGCGTTGCCGCTGCGCGCCATTCGTCAGTTACTCCTCGACCTTGCCGCCGGCCGCTTCGATCGCGGCCTTGGCGCCGGCGGTAGCCAGCACGCCCTTGAGCACGAACTTCTTGGTCAGCTCGCCCTTCTTCACGATCTTGGCCTGCTTGGCCGTGCTCGGAACGAGCTTGGCGGCCTTCAGCGCGGCGAAATCGATGTCGCCGGCGTCCAGCTTGTCCAGCTGGTACAGCAGCACTTCGGCGGTGTCCTTGGCCAGCTTCGAACGGAAGCCGATCTTGGGCAGGCGACGCTGCATGGGCATCTGGCCGCCTTCGAAACCGGCCTTGATCTTGCCCTTGCCCGAGCGCGCGAACGAGCCCTTGTGGCCGCGACCGGCGGTCTTGCCCAGGCCGGAACCGATGCCGCGACCGACGCGGGTACGTTCCTGGCGGGCGCCGTCGGCGGGCTTGAGAGTGTTGAGACGCATGGTGATTACTCCTCGACCTGGACGAGGTAGTGAACCTTGTTGATCAGGCCGCGAACCTGCGGGCTGTCCTTGAGTTCACGCACATCGTTGAGCTTGTTCAGGCCCAGCGCGCGCACCGACAGGCGGTGACGCGACTGGGTGCCACGCAGACCCTTGACCAGACGCACCTTGACGGTGCCGGTACCGGCTTCGTTCTTAGCCATTGAGGAGGTCCTCCACCTTCTTGCCGCGCTTGGCCGCGATCTTGGCCGGCGAGTGCATGTCGGTCAGGCCCTTCACGGTGGCGCGGACCAGGTTGATCGGGTTGCGCGAACCGGTGGCCTTGGCCAGCACGTTCTTCACGCCCACCGCTTCCAGCACGGCGCGCATCGCGCCGCCGGCGATCACGCCGGTACCTTCCGAGGCCGGCTGCATGAACACATGCGCCGCGCCGTGGCCGGACTTGACCGCGTGCCACAGGGTGCCGTTGTTGAGCTCGACGGTGTTCATCGCCTTGCGCGCGTATTCCATCGACTTCTGGATCGCGACCGGCACTTCGCGCGCCTTGCCGTAGCCGAAGCCGACCTTGCCGTTGCCGTCGCCCACCACCGTCAGCGCGGTGAAGGTGAACTGGCGACCGCCCTTGACGGTCTTGCTGACGCGGTTGACCGCGATCAGCTTCTCGATCATGCCGTCGTCGATTTCTTCGCGGTTGCGATCGCGATCGCGGCCCCGCGGCGCTCTGTCGTCTGCCATTTCGATATCTCGTTGATTGAAGGGATTTGCGGCCTGGCCGCTTATGATTGTGAAGTGCTTCGGATGCAGCATCGACCGTGGCAACCCGCGATCGCGCCCGACGCAACCCGCGTCGGCAGGTGAAACGGTTCGGCGCGTAAAGCGTGGAGACGGATCTCCACGCTTTCAACCCTGAATACGGCGGGCCGTATCAGAACTGCAGGCCGCCTTCGCGCGCGGCGTCGGCGAGGGCCTTGATGCGGCCGTGGTAGCGGTAACCCGAGCGGTCGAACGCGACCTTCTCGATGCCGGCGGCCTTGGCGCGCTCGGCGATCATCTTGCCGACCTTGACGGCGGCATCGGCGTTCTTGCCGTTCTTCAGACCTTCCTTGACGTCGGCCTGCACGGTCGAGGCGGTGGCTAGGACCTTGGAGCCGTCGGCGGTGAAGATCTGGGCGTACAGGTGCTGACCGGTGCGCAGCACGGTCAGACGGGCGACGCCGAGGTTGCGGATGTGCGAGCGGGTCGACTTGGCGCGACGCAGGCGAGCGGTGTTCTTGTTCATGTTCTGGTCTCCGAAAGCTGAAAGCCTGGTGATCCGGGGCCGGCACGCGGGCCGGCGCCCTACCCGTTAGGCCTTCTTGGCTTCCTTACGGATGATGACTTCGCCGGCGTACTTCACACCCTTGCCCTTGTAGGGCTCCGGCGGACGGAAACCGCGGATCTTGGCGGCGACTTCGCCCACGCGCTGCTTGTCCGCGCCCTGGACCAGGATCTCGGTCTGGGTCGGAGCGGCGAGGGTGATGCCTTCGGGGGCCTGGAACACGACCGGGTGCGAGAAACCCAGCGACAGGCTGAGGTCCTTGCCCTGCATCGCGGCGCGGTAACCGACGCCGACCAGCTCGAGCTTGCGCTCGAAGCCTTCCGACACGCCCTTGACCATGTTGGCCAGGATCGCGCGCAGGGTACCGGTCAGCGGGATCAGCGCGGCGTCTTCGGTAGCGAAGACGGCCTCGTTGTTCTCGACCTTGAGGTTGATGGCGGCCGGCTTGGCGATGCTCAGCGAGCCCTTCGGGCCCTTGGCGACGATCGCGTCGGCCTGCACGTTGATTTCGACGCCCTTCGGCAGGGCGATCGGCTTCTTGGCAACTCGGGACATGGTTCGTTTACTCCCTTAGGCCACGAAGCACAGGACTTCACCGCCGACGCCCTGCTGGCGCGCCTGCGCATCGGTCATGATGCCCTTGGAGGTGGAGATGATGGCCACGCCGAGGCCGCCGAGGACCTTGGGCAGCGCGTCCTTGCCGCGGTACTGGCGCAGGCCCGAACGGGAGTAGCGCTCCAGGCGCTCGATCACCGGCTTGCCTTCGTAGTACTTCAGCGAGATTTCGAGTTCGGACTTGCCGGCGGACGTGGGGGTCACGCGCGAGTCCAGGATGTAACCCTCTTCCTTCAGCACGGCGGCGATGGCCACCTTCACCTTGGACGAAGGCATCTTCACCGTCTGCTTGCGCACAGCGGCCGCATTCTTGATGCGGACCAGCATGTCGGCGATGGGATCAGTCATGCTCATTAAAAGTCACCTATGAGTAGCACCGATATCCGCGGGATTGCGAATTTCAGTTGTATTCGACGCTTTACAACAACGCCAGCGCGGCCCGAAGGCCGCGCTGGGAACCCGGGCCGAGGCCCGGGAAGCCGGCAACTATAACAGACTTTGAAGCCGTGGGCTCCCAAGTCTGGCCGGTTGCCGGCGTGGACCGCTTACCAGCTGGCCTTGCGCAGGCCCGGCACGTCGCCGCGCATGGTGGCTTCGCGCAGCTTGTTGCGGCCGAGGCCGAACTTCTGGTACACGCCGCGCGAACGGCCGGTCAGGGCGCAACGGTTGCGCTGGCGGCTCGGCGACGAGTCGCGCGGCAGCTTCTGCAGCTTGACCACGGCGTCCATCTTGTCCTCGTAGGAGGACGCGTCGGACGAGATGATCTTCTTCAGCGCGTCGCGCTTGGCCGCGAACTTCTTCGCCAGCTTGGCCCGCTTGAGGTCGCGGTTGACCATGGAGGTCTTAGCCATTGTTCAATCCTAGCCTCAGTTACGGAACGGGAAGCGGAAGGCTTCGAGCAGGGCCTTGGCCTCGGCGTCGGTCTTCGCGGTCGTGGTGATCGCGATGTCCATGCCGCGCAGGGCGTCGACCTGGTCGAAGTCGATTTCCGGGAAGATGATCTGTTCCTTCACGCCCATGTTGTAGTTGCCGCGGCCGTCGAACGAACGGCCCGACACGCCGCGGAAGTCGCGGACGCGCGGCAGCGAGATGTTGATCAGGCGGTCCAGGAACTCGAACATCTTGGCGCGGCGCAGGGTGACCTTGGCGCCGATCGGCCAGCCGTCGCGGATCTTGAACGAAGCCACCGACACGCGGGACTTGGTCACGATCGGCTTCTGGCCGGCGATCTTGGTCATGTCCGCAACGGCATTTTCCAGGATCTTCTTGTTGGTGGCGGCTTCGCCCACGCCCATGTTCAGCGTGATCTTGACGAGGCGCGGCACTTCCATCGGGTTCTTGTAACCGAACTTCTCGGTCAGCGCGGGAACCACTTCTTTCTTGTAAAACTCTTCGAGCCGGGTGGTCATCTCAGCATTCCTCAGGCGTCGACCGCCTCACCGCTGGAGCGGAACACACGCAGTTTGCGTCCATCCTCCAGCACCTTGAAACCGATGCGTTCGCCCTTGCCGGTGGCCGGGTTGAACAGCATGACGTTGGAAATGTGGATCGGCGCTTCGCGCTCCACCACGCCGCCCGGCTGGTTGGCCTGCGGATTCGGCTTGGTGTGGCGCTTGACGATGTTGATGTTCGACACGACGACCTTGTCGCCGAGCACGCGCACCACATCGCCCTTCTTGCCCTTGTCCTTGCCGGCGGTGACGATCACCTGATCGCCCTTCTTGATACGGTTCATGGTCTAGTTCCTCCGCTCAGAGCACTTCGGGCGCGAGCGAAACGATCTTCATGAACTTCTCCGAGCGCAGCTCGCGAGTCACGGGCCCGAAGATACGGGTGCCGATCGGCTCATGCTTGTTGTTGAGCAACACCGCAGCGTTGCCGTCGAAGCGGATCAGCGAGCCGTCCGGACGGCGCACGCCCTTGCGGGTGCGCACCACGACGGCGTCGTAGACGTCGCCCTTCTTGACCTTGCCGCGCGGAATCGCATCCTTCACGGTGACCTTGATGATGTCGCCAATGTGCGCGTAACGGCGCTTGGAGCCGCCGAGCACCTTGATGCACATCACTTCCTTGGCACCGGAGTTGTCGGCCACGCCGAGGTAGCTTTGCATCTGGATCATGGTTCAGCCTCCTCTTATTCGGCCACGCGGCTGACGATCTCAACCACGCTCCAGTTCTTGGTCTTGGAAAGGGGAGCAATCTCCTTCACGCGCACGATGTCGCCTTCCTTGCAGGCGTTGTCGGCGTCGTGGGCGTGGAGCTTGGTCGAGCGGCGGATGTACTTGCCGTACAGCGCGTGCTTGACCTGGCGCTCGACGAGCACGGTGACGGTCTTGTCCATCTTGTTGCTGACGACCCGGCCTTCAACCGTGCGCACAGCCTTCTCTGTCTTGTTGTCGGTCATGGCAGGGTCCTTACTTCTTCTCGCCCAGCAGCATGTTCACGCGAGCGATCTCGCGGCGAACGCGGCGGGCGTCGTGGGTCTTGGCGAGCTGGCCGGTGGCCTTCTGCATGCGCAGGGCGAAGCCCTCCTTGTGCAGTTCGACCAGATGAGCCTTGAGCTCATCGGCAGACTTCTCGCGCAGTTGCTTGAGTTCCATTAGCGCACCGTCCGGGTAACGAAAGTGGTGGTCACCGAGAGCTTGGCGGCGGCCAGACGGAACGCTTCGCGCGCCACGTCTTCCGGAACGCCCTCGATCTCGTAAATCATGCGACCGGGCTGGATCTGCGCGACCCAGTACTCGACGTTGCCCTTACCGGAGCCCATTCGGACTTCGATCGGCTTCTTGGTGATCGGCTTGTCCGGGAACACGCGGATCCACATCTTGCCGCCGCGCTTGACGTAGCGGCTGATCGAGCGGCGGGCCGCTTCGATCTGGCGAGCGGTCAGCTGGCCGTGCGCGGTCGCCTTGAGGCCGTACTCGCCGAAGCTGACGGCGTTGCCGCTCCAGCTCAGGCCCTCGTTACGGCCCTTGTGTACCTTGCGGTACTTGGTTCGCTTGGGTTGCAGCATGGCGGATTACCTCTGTTCGCGGGCAGGACGGCCCGAGCGGTCGTTGCGATCGCCGCGGTCGCCGCGATCGCCGCGGTCGCCACGGTCACCACGCTCGTTGCGCGGCGAGTCGTCCTGCTTCTCCTGGCCGACCTGGGCGAAATCGAACACCTCGCCCTTGTAGATCCAGGTCTTGATGCCGATGATGCCGTAGGTCGTCTTGGCTTCGGCGAAGCCGTAGTCGATGTCGGCGCGGAGGGTATGCAGCGGCACGCGGCCTTCGCGGTACCACTCCGAACGCGCGATCTCGGCGCCGTTGAGGCGGCCGGCGACGTTGACCTTGATGCCCAGCGCGCCGAGGCGCATCGCATTGCCGACCGCGCGCTTCATCGCGCGGCGGAACATGATGCGGCGCTCGAGCTGCTGCGCGATCGATTCGGCGACCAGCTGCGCGTCGAGTTCCGGCTTGCGGACCTCGGTCACGTTGATGTGCGCCGGAACGCCCATCAGGTTGCTGACTTCCTTACGCAGCTTCTCGATGTCCTCGCCGCGCTTGCCGATCACCACGCCCGGACGGGCGGTGTGGATCGTGACGCGGGCGTTGTTCGCCGGACGTTCGATGAAGATCTTCGAGATGCCGGCCTGAGCCAGCTTCTTGCGAAGCATCTCGCGAACCTTCAGGTCAGCCGCCAGGTACTCGGCGTACTGCTTCTTGTTGGCGAACCACTTGGAATTCCAATCCTTGGCGATGCCCAGGCGGATTCCGGTCGGATGAACTTTATGACCCATTGTCTACTCCGCCTTACTTGCCGGCGCCCACAACCACAGTGATGTGGCTGGTGCGCTTGAGGATGCGGGTGCCGCGGCCCTTCGCACGCGCCATGAAGCGCTTCAGTGCGGGACCCTCGTCAACCATGATGGTCTTGACCTTGAGATCGTCGACGTCGGCGCCCTGGTTGTTCTCGGCGTTGGCGATGGCGGACTCCACGACCTTGCGGATCAGTGCAGCAGCCTTCTTGTCCGAGAACTTCAGCAGGTTGACGGCGCGCTCGGCGGACAGACCGCGCACCTGGTCGGCGACCAGGCGGGCCTTCTGCGGGGAGATGCGCGCGGTGCGCAGGATGGCTTTCGCTTCCATGGTCATCTCCTTACTTGCCCGACTTCTTGTCGCCGCCGTGACCCTTGAACGTACGGGTCAGGGCGAACTCGCCAAGCTTGTGGCCGACCATGTTCTCGTTGACCAGCACCGGGATGTGGTTCTTGCCGTTGTGGATGGCGATCGTGAAACCGACCATCTCCGGCAGGACCATCGAACGGCGCGACCAGGTCTTGATCGGCTTCTTGTTGTTGCCCGCGGTCTCCACCTTCTTGATCAGATGGTGGTCGACGAAGGGACCTTTCTTCAGTGAACGTGCCATGGCCGATTAACCCCTGCGATCGCGCACGATGAATTGCGTGGTGCGCTTGTTCTTGCGCGTCTTGTAACCCTTGGTCGGAACACCCCACGGGGTGACCGGATGCGGGTTGCCCTGGCCGGCCTTCGCCTCGCCACCACCGTGCGGGTGGTCGACGGGGTTCATGGCGGCGCCGCGGACGGTCGGCTTGATGCCGCGCCAACGCTTGGCGCCGGCCTTGCCGAGCTTCTCGAGGTTGTGCTCGTCGTTGCCGACTTCGCCGACGGTGGCGCGGCACTCGACCGGCACCTTGCGCATTTCGCCGGAGCGAAGGCGCAGCGTGGCGTAGCCCTGCTCGCGAGCCACCAGGTAGGCGCTGGCGCCGGCCGCGCGGGCCAGCTGGGCGCCCTTGCCCGGCTTCATCTCGACGCAGCACACGGTGGTGCCGACCGGGACGTTGCTCAGCGGCAGCGTGTTGCCGACGCGGATCGGGGCGTCGCGGCCCGCGATCACCTGGTCGCCGTCCTTCAGGCCCTTGGGGGCGATGATGTAACGGCGCTCGCCATCGACGTAGCACAGCAGCGCGATGTGCGCGGTGCGGTTGGGATCGTATTCGATCCGCTCCACGCGCGCCGGAATGCCTTCCTTGTCGCGCTTGAAGTCGATGATGCGGTAGTGCTGCTTGTGACCGCCGCCGATGTGGCGGGTGGTGATGCGGCCGTGGTGGTTACGGCCGCCGGTCTTGCCCTGCTTTTCGATCAGGGCCGCGTGCGGCGCGCCCTTGTGCAGGCCCGGGGTCACGACGCGGACCGCGTTGCGGCGGCCGGCGGAGGTGGGCTTGAAAGTCATCAATGCCATGGGTCTTTCCTCAGGCCTTGGCCATCACGTCGATCGACTGGCCTTCGGCCAGCGTCACGTACGCCTTGCGCCAGTCGCCGCGGCGGCCCATGCGGTTGCGGAAGGCCTTGTTCTTGCCCTTCACGTTGACCACATTGACAGCCTCGACCTTGACGTCGAACAGCTTCTCAACGGCGACCTTGATGTCGCCCTTGGTCGCTTCGTTCGAAACTTCGAAGACGTATTGGTTGGAAACTTCCTGCAGACGCGCGGTCTTTTCGGACACGCGCGGCGCGCGGATGATGCTGTAGAGCTTGGCGTCGTTCATGCCAGCCACTCCTCGATCTTCTTGACCGCGTCGCTGGTGAGCACGACCGAGTCGGCGCCGACGAGGGCGACCGGATCCAGGCCCTGGACATCACGGACTTCGACGTACGGCAGGTTGCGGGCCGAGAGGTACAGGTTCTCGGTGGCCTCTTCTGTCACGATCAGCGGACGGCGGCCGACTTCCAGGCTCCTGAGCTTTTCGATCAGGCCCTTGGTCTTCGGCGCGTCGATGTCGAAGCTCTCGACGACCGTGATGCGGCCCTGGCGGTTGAGCTCGGACAGGATCGCGGCGATCGCGGCGCGGTACATCTTGCGGTTGACCTTCTGCGCGAAGCTGCGCGGCTTGGCCGCGAAGGTCACGCCGCCGCCGACGAAGATCGGAGCGGTGAGCGCGCCGTGACGAGCACCGCCGCCCTTCTGCTTCTTCGACTTCTTGGTCGTGCCGTTGACTTCCGAACGGGTCTTCTGCGCCTTGGTGCCGGCGCGACCGGCGTTGCGATAGGCGACGACGACCTGATGGACTAGGTCTTCGCTGAATTCGCGGCCGAAGATCTCGTCGGAGACCGATAGCGTCTTGCTGCTGTTATTGATGGCGAGTTCCATCGTCATCTCTCCTTATGCCTTGCTCGAGGGACGGACGATCACGTCGCCACCCGGTGCGCCCGGCACGGCGCCCTTGATCGCGATCAGGCCGCGCTCGGCGTCGACCTTGACCACTTCAAGACGCTGGGTGCTCTGCTGGACGGCGCCCATGTGGCCCGACATCTTCTTGCCCGGAAACACGCGGCCCGGCGTCTGGCGCTGGCCGATGGAGCCCGGCGAACGGTGCGACAGCGAGTTGCCGTGCGTCGCGTCGCCCATGCGGAAGTTCCAGCGCTTGATCGTGCCCTGGAAGCCCTTGCCCTTGGTCACGCCCTGGACGTCGACCAGCTGGCCGGCGCTGAAGATGTCGGCCTTGATCTCGCCGCCGACTTCGAACGCGCCGATCTGGTCGGCTTCCACGCGCAGCTCCCACAGGCCGCGACCGGCTTCGACCTTCGCCTTGGCGAGGTGACCGGCTTCGGGCTTGTTGACGAGCGCGGCGCGGCGCACGCCGACCGTCACCTGCACGGCGCTGTAGCCGTCGGTGTCTTCGGTCTTGATCTGGGTGATGCGGTTCGGGGTCGCCTCGATGAGGGTCACCGGAACCGACTTGCCGTCTTCGGTGAAGAAACGGCTCATGCCGGCCTTGCGACCGACGATGCCCAACGAATACTTCTTCGCGGTCATGGTGGTCGCCTCAGGTCAGCTTGATCTGGACATCGACGCCAGCCGCGAGCTCGAGCTTCATCAGCGCGTCCACGGTCTTGTCGTTGGGGTCCACGATATCGAGCACGCGCTTGTGCGTGCGGGTCTCGTACTGGTCGCGCGCGTCCTTGTCGACGTGCGGGGAGACGAGAACGGTGTAACGCTCGATCTTGGTCGGCAGCGGGATCGGGCCGCGCACTTGCGCGCCGGTCCGCTTGGCCGTCTCGACGATCTCGCTGGCCGAGCGGTCGATCAGACGATGATCGTACGCCTTGAGCCGGATCCGGATCTTTTGGTCCGCCATGAACGGAATTCCTTGGTTGAAAGAGCGACGGGACGGCTTCTGGGTGCGCCGGCCCCACGAAAACGCAAACACTCCAGGGCAACACCCTCGCCCCGGAGCTTCCTTGCCTGGAAAAGCTAAGGCGGCCCGGCTTCCCGGCCCGCCCCAGACTGAGCAGAACGCACGAAGGGCCCCGTTACTGCTCCTTGGATGCCTTGTGGGCCCGGAACGTACGGAGCTGCCGTGCGACATATCCCTGTCTGGCGAATACGAGGGACGTCCTGTTCCTCATTTCGCTGGTTGTGCCGACTCGGAAACCGGGCCTGGCACGGTGGTCGCGCATTCTAGCCGTATTGGCGGGGGCGATGCAACACCCCTGCCCTGCGGGATTGCGGACCGGGCCTGAGCTCTGTTCACAGAGCCGGCGACCCTGAAAAAGCCGCGGCGGCCGGGAGGCCGCCGCGGGATCTTTCGCCGGAGACTTCGGAGTGGAGCCCTCGTCTCTGGATCCCCGCTTTCGCGGGGATGACTATTCGGCAAAGCCGTGCGCGCTATGCGCGCACGGGCCGAATCGTCACTTGACGATCTTCGACACCACGCCGGCGCCGACGGTACGGCCGCCTTCGCGGATCGCGAAGCGCAGGCCTTCGTCCATCGCCACCGGGTTGATCAGCGTGACCACCATCTTCACGTTGTCGCCCGGCATCACCATCTCGACGCCTTCCGGCAGCTGGCACGCGCCGGTGATGTCGGTGGTGCGGAAGTAGAACTGCGGACGGTAGCCCTTGAAGAACGGGGTGTGGCGGCCGCCTTCGTCCTTCGACAGCACGTACACCTCGCCCTCGAACTCGGTGTGCGGGGTGATCGAACCCGGCTTCGCCAGCACCTGGCCGCGCTCCACGTCGTCGCGCTTGGTGCCGCGCAGCAGCAGGCCCGCGTTGTCGCCCGCCTGGCCCTGATCCAGCAGCTTGCGGAACATCTCGACGCCGGTGACCGTGGTCTTCTGGGTCGGACGGATGCCGACGATTTCGATTTCGTCGCCCACCTTGATGATGCCGCGCTCGATACGGCCGGTCACCACGGTGCCGCGGCCCGAGATCGAGAACACGTCTTCCACCGGCATCAGGAACGGCTTGTCGATCGCGCGCTCCGGCTCCGGAATGAAGCTGTCCAGCGCCTCGACCAGCTTGATGATCGCCGGCACGCCGATGTCGCTCTGGTCGCCTTCCAGCGCCAGACGGGCCGAACCGTGGATGATCGGGGTGTCGTCGCCCGGGAACTCGTACTTCGACAGCAGCTCGCGCACTTCCATCTCGACCAGCTCGAGCAGCTCGGCGTCGTCCACCATGTCGGCCTTGTTCAGGAACACGACGATGTACGGCACGCCGACCTGACGCGACAGCAGGATGTGTTCGCGCGTCTGCGGCATCGGGCCGTCGGCGGCCGAGCACACCAGGATCGCGCCGTCCATCTGCGCCGCACCCGTGATCATGTTCTTCACGTAGTCGGCGTGGCCCGGGCAGTCCACGTGGGCGTAGTGACGGTTCGGGCTTTCGTACTCGACGTGCGCCGTCGAGATCGTGATGCCGCGAGCCTTCTCTTCCGGCGCCGCGTCGATCGCGTCGTACGCCTTGAACTCGCCACCGAAACGCTCGGCGCCGACCTTGGTCAGAGCGGCCGTCAGCGTGGTCTTGCCGTGGTCGACGTGACCGATCGTGCCGACGTTCACGTGCGGCTTGGTGCGCTCGAATTTACCCTTAGCCATGATTGTCTCTCTTTAATTAATGCAGTGATTCGTTATTCGGAGCGGACGGAAGCCGCGAGCGGCGGCTCCCGTCCGGGGGCGCAAGCGTCGGCTTAGCCGCCCTTCTTGATGACCGTCTCGGCGATGTTGGTCGGCGCCTCGGCGTAATGGTCGAATTCCATCGTGAAGGTCGCGCGGCCCTGGGTCAGCGAACGGATCGTGGTCGCGTAACCGAACATCTCGCCCAGCGGCACCATCGCGTTGATGGTCTTGCCCGACGGCGTGTCGTCCTGGCCCTGCAGCAGGCCGCGACGACGGCTCAAGTCGCCCATCACGTCGCCGACGTACTCTTCCGGGGTCACCACTTCGACCTTCATCATCGGCTCCAGCAGGACCGGATCGGCCTTGCGGAAGCCTTCCTTGAAGGCCATCGACGCGGCGAGCTTGAACGCCATTTCCGACGAGTCGACGTCGTGGTACGAACCGAACACGAGCTTGACCTTCACGCCCACGACCGGGAAGCCGGCCAGCGGACCGCTGGTGATGGTCTCGCGCAGGCCCTTCTCGACCGCCGGGATGAATTCCTTCGGAATCACGCCGCCGGTGATGTCGTTGACGAACAGGAAATCGTTCTCGACGTCCTCGTTGGCGCGGTCGGCTTCGTTCATCGGCGACAGCTCGATCACGACGTGACCGTACTGGCCCTTACCGCCGGACTGCTTGGCGTGCTTGTAGTCCGACTTGACGTCCGACTTGCGGATGGTCTCGCGGTACGCCACCTGCGGCTTGCCGACGTTGGCCTCGACGTTGAACTCGCGACGCATGCGGTCGACGATGATGTCCAGGTGCAGCTCGCCCATGCCCGAGATGATGGTCTGGCCGGACTCTTCGTCGGTACGCACGCGGAACGAGGGATCTTCCTGAGCCAGGCGGCCCAGCGCGATGCCCATCTTTTCCTGGTCCGACTTGGTCTTCGGCTCGACCGCCATCGAGATGACGGGCTCCGGGAACACCATGCGCTCGAGGGTGATGACGTGGTCCTGGGCGCACAGGGTGTCGCCGGTGGTCACGTCCTTCAGGCCCACGGCCGCGGCGATGTCGCCGGCGCGGACTTCCTTGATTTCGTCGCGCTGGTTGGCGTGCATCTGCAGGATGCGGCCGATGCGCTCCTTCTTCATCTTGACCGGGTTGTAGACCTGGTCGCCCGAGTTCAGCACGCCCGAGTAGACGCGGAAGAAGGTCAGCGCGCCCACGAACGGGTCGGTCATGATCTTGAACGCCAGCGCCGAGAACGGCTCGGAATCCGAAGCCTTGCGGCTGTCTTCCTTTTCGTTCTCGTCGATGCCCTGCACCGGCGGACGGTCGGCCGGCGACGGCAGCAGGTTGATGACGCCGTCGAGCATGGCCTGCACGCCCTTGTTCTTGAACGCCGAGCCGCAGAACACCGGCACGATCTCGACCTTCAGGGTGCGCGCGCGCAGACCGGAGACGATTTCTTCCTCGGTCAGCTCTTCGCCGCCCAGGTACTTCTCCATCAGCTCTTCGGTCGCTTCGGCGGCGGCTTCGATCATGAAGCTGCGCGCTTCCTCGGCCTTGGACTGCAGCTCGGCCGGGATGTCCTTGTATTCGAACTTGGTGCCCTGCGAGGCGACGTCCCAGTGGATCGCCTTCATCTTCAGCAGGTCGACCACGCCCTCGAAGCCGTCTTCGGCGCCGATCGGCACCTGCATCGGAACGGCGTACGCGCCCAGGCGCGCCTTCAGCTGTTCGACGACCTTATCGAAGTTGGCGCCGGTGCGGTCCATCTTGTTGACGAACGCCATGCGCGGCACCGAGTACTTGTTGGCCTGGCGCCAAACGGTCTCGGACTGCGGCTGCACGCCGCCCACGGCGCACAGCACGAACACCGCGCCGTCGAGCACGCGCAGCGAACGCTCCACTTCGATGGTGAAGTCGACGTGGCCGGGGGTGTCGATGATGTTGAAGCGGTGCTCGGGCAGCGACTTGTCCATGCCCTTCCAGAACGCGGTGGTCGCGGCGGAAGTGATGGTGATGCCGCGCTCCTGCTCCTGCTCCATCCAGTCCATCGTCGCGGCACCTTCGTGCACTTCGCCGATCTTGTGGCTGACGCCGGTGTAGAACAGGATGCGTTCGGACGTGGTGGTCTTGCCGGCATCGATGTGGGCCATGATGCCGAAGTTGCGGTAACGCTCGATGGGAGTGGTGCGAGCCACGGGACCCTCTCGTAAGTTTTCGAATTCCAGATGGCCGGACGCCGCCTTATCGGCGGCCTCCGGTTCGCAAGGCGGCTGTCACGCCGCCGCGGCAACATCACATGCGGATGTTGCGAAGACCCTGTCGCCAGGGCGACTAGATCACCAGCGGTAGTGCGCGAACGCGCGGTTCGCTTCCGCCATGCGATGAGTCTCTTCGCGCTTCTTGATCGCCGCGCCGCGGTTCTCGGAAGCGTCCAGCAGCTCGGCGGCCAGCTTGCGCGGCATCGAGCTCTCGCCGCGCTTGCGCGCGGAGTCGATCAGCCAGCGCATCGCCAGGGCGACGCGGCGCGAGGAGCGCACTTCGACCGGCACCTGGTAGGTGGCGCCGCCGACGCGGCGGGACTTCACCTCGACCGACGGGGACACGTTGGTCAGGGCCTTCTCGACCAGTTCCAGGGCGTTGGGATTCTTCTCGCCGATGACGTCCATCGCGCCGTAGACGATCTTCTCGGCGACCGACTTCTTGCCGCTCTGCATGACCATATTGATGAAACGCGCGATCGTTTCGCTGCCGTGCTTGGGATCGGGCAGGATCGAACGCTGCGGGGCGGAGCCTTTACGCGACATGGTGCGTACCTATTCTCGTGATTCTTGAACGTGCGTGGTTGCGGGTGGCGGCGCCTTGGGCGCGCCGGGCATCGACGCGATTAGGACTTCGGACGCTTGGCGCCGTACTTGGAACGGCTCTGGCGACGCTTGGCGACGCCGGCGGCGTCGAGCGAGCCGCGCACGGTGTGGTAGCGCACGCCCGGCAGGTCCTTCACGCGGCCGCCGCGGATCAGCACGACCGAGTGCTCCTGCAGGTTGTGGCCTTCGCCGCCGATGTACGAAATGACTTCGTAACCGTTGGTCAGGCGCACCTTGGCGACCTTGCGCAGAGCCGAGTTCGGCTTCTTCGGGGTGGTGGTGTACACGCGGGTGCAGACGCCGCGGCGCTGCGGGCAGTTGGCGAGCGCCGGCGAGGTGCTCTTGTAGGTAGCTGCCTGCCGCGGCTTGCGGACGAGCTGATTGATGGTTGCCATCTGGAACTCTTGTTTAAGGGCCGGGCGGCCGCTTCGTGAGAAACGAACGGCAAGCCGATAGCACCCGACCTGCCGAGACGAAAAAGTATAGCCCGCGCTTAACGTTTCCGTCAACGCAGGCAGCGCGAACAGGCGGAACCGACGCCGTAGGCGCCAGTTTCGTTTCCTTATTCGATGATCCCGCCCTACCCTGGGCCGAACACTAGGCGCTCCCTGCGCCTAATTTCGTGATCTGGGATGCGACCCATACGGGCCCAATCCGATCCGCGAGTCTAGCATGTTTTGCCGGACTTGCCAGCCCCGACCCGCCTGGCCCGCCGTCATGTCCACGCGGGCGCCGCGCGACGCGCGGGCAAAAAACAAGGCGGGCATCGCTGCCCGCCTTGCGTGGAACCTCGTTGCCGGCCCCGATCCGGCCTGACGGCCGGACCGGGATGCGGCGGACGCTTGCTTACTCGGCGTCGTCGCCGGCGACCGTCTCGGCCGCGGCCGGAGCCTCGACCGCCACGCTCACCGGACCGGCCAGCGCTTCCATCTCCGAGTCGGTCAGGCCCGACGCGTTCTTGCGGCGCTGGGTGTGGTACGCCAGGCCGGTACCGGCCGGAATCAGGCGACCGACGATCACGTTCTCCTTGAGGCCGCGCAGGCTGTCGCGGGTACCGCGCACGGCGGCCTCGGTCAGCACGCGGGTGGTCTCCTGGAACGAGGCCGCCGAGATGAACGACTCGGTCGCCAGCGAGGCCTTGGTGATGCCGAGCAGGACCGGATCGAACTTGGCCAGGATCTCGCTGCGGGCCTGCAGGCGCACGTTCTCCTCGATCAGGCGCTGACGCTCGACCTGCTCGCCGTTGAGGAACTTGCTGTCGCCGCCGTCGACGATCTCGACCTTGCGCAGCATCTGGCGAACGATCACCTCGATGTGCTTGTCGTTGATCTTCACGCCCTGCAGGCGGTAGACGTCCTGGATTTCCTTGGTCAGGTAGACCGCCAGCGGCTCCACGCCCAGCAGGCGCAGGATGTCCTGCGGGCTCGGCTCGCCGTCCACGACCGTCTCGCCCTTCTCCACGTGCTCGCCTTCGAACACGATGATCTGGCGGTACTTCGGGATCAGCTCTTCGTGCTCCTCGCCGTCGGCCTGCTTGATGATCAAGCGCTGCTTGCCCTTGGTGTCCTTGCCGAAGCTGACGATGCCGGAGACCTCGGCCAGGACCGCCGGGTCCTTCGGCTTGCGGGCTTCGAACAGGTCGGCCACGCGCGGCAGACCGCCGGTGATGTCGCGGGTCTTCGACGCTTCCTGCGGGATCTTGGCGACCACGTCGCCCACGCCGACCGGCGCGCCGTCCTGCAGGTTGACGATCGAGCGCGGCGGCAGCAGGTACTGCGCCGGCAGGTCGGTACCCGGGATCGACAGGTCCTTGCCGTTCTTGTCGACGATGCGCACGATCGGACGCAGGTCCTTGCCCTGCGAGCCGCGACGCTTGGGATCGGTGATCTCGCGCGAGGCCAGGCCGGTCAGGTCGTCGGTCTTCTCGATCACGGTCACGCCATCGACGAAGTCGATGAAGCGCACGAAACCGGCGACTTCCGAAACGATCGGGTGGTTGTGCGGATCCCAGTTCGCGACCGTGTTGCCGGCCTTGATCTCGGCGCCATCGCGGAAGTTGATGGTCGCGCCGTAGGGCACCTTGTAGCGCTCGCGCTCGCGGCCGTGCGGGTCGAGCACCGACAGTTCGCCCGAACGCGAGACCGCGACCAGGTGGCCGCCGGCGTGCGCGACGTGCTTGAGGTTGTTGAACTTCAGCGAACCGGTGGTCTTGACGGTGACGTTGTCGATCGCCGCCGCTCGCGACGCCGCGCCGCCGATGTGGAAGGTACGCATGGTCAGCTGCGTGCCCGGCTCGCCGATCGACTGCGCGGCGACGACGCCGACCGCTTCGCCGTGGTTGACCAGGTGGCCGCGGCCGAGGTCGCGGCCGTAGCAGCGCGCGCACACGCCGAAGCTGCTGGCGCAGGTGATGGTCGAACGCACCTTGATCGACTGGACGCTGGCGTCCTCGAGCTTCTGCACCCAGGCTTCGTCGAGCAGGGTGTTGCGGGTGACGATCGGTTCCTCGTCGTTGCCCGGCAGGAACACGTCCTCGGCCACGACGCGGCCCAGCACGCGGTCGCGCAGCGGCTCGACCACGTCGCCGCCTTCGACGATCGGGGTCATGGTCAGACCCTCGACGGTGCCGCAGTCGGTTTCGGTGATGACCACGTCCTGCGCCACGTCGACCAGACGGCGGGTCAGGTAACCCGAGTTCGCGGTCTTCAGCGCGGTATCCGCCAGGCCCTTACGGGCGCCGTGGGTCGAGATGAAGTACTGCAGAACGTTGAGGCCTTCGCGGAAGTTCGCGGTGATCGGCGTCTCGATGATCGAGCCGTCCGGACGCGCCATCAGGCCGCGCATGCCGGCGAGCTGACGGATCTGCGCCTGCGAACCGCGCGCGCCGGAGTCGGCCATGATGTAGATCGAGTTCATCGACTTCTGCGGGACCTGGTCGCCCTTGGCGTTGGTCACGGTGTCGGTGCCGATCGCGTCCATCATCGCCTTGGCCACGCGCTCGTTGGTGCGCGACCAGATGTCGACGACCTTGTTGTAGCGCTCGCCCGCGGTGACCAGGCCGGACTGGTACTGCTGCTGGATTTCCAGCACTTCCGACTCGGCCTCGGCCAGGATGCCCTTCTTCTCGCCCGGGATGATCATGTCGTCGATGCCGATCGACACGCCGGCGCGGGTCGCGTAACCGAAGCCGGTGTACATCAGGCGGTCGGCGAACACGACGGTGTCCTTCAGCCCCAGCATGCGGTAGCAGGAGTTGATCAGGCGGCTGATGTTCTTCTTGGTCAGCTCGGTGTTGGCCAGCGCGTACGGCAGGCCTTCCGGCAGGATCTCGCGCAGCAGGGCGCGGCCGACGGTGGTGTCGACGACCGAGGTCTTCTGCGAACGGGTGCCGTCCTCGGCGATCACGGTCTCGGTGATGCGGACCTTGACCTTGGCGTGCAGCTGCACGGCGCGGTTGTCGTAGGCGCGCTTGACCTCGGCCACGTTGGCGAACGCCATGCCCTCGCCCGCCTTGTTCTCGAGGGCGCGGGTCATGTAGTACAGGCCGAGCACGACGTCCTGCGACGGCACGATGATCGGCTCGCCGTTGGCCGGCGACAGGATGTTGTTCGACGCCATCATCAGCGCGCGCGCTTCCAGCTGGGCCTCGAGGCTCAGCGGGACGTGCACGGCCATCTGGTCGCCGTCGAAGTCGGCGTTGAACGCGGTGCAGACCAGCGGGTGCAGCTGGATCGCCTTGCCTTCGATCAGCACCGGTTCGAACGCCTGGATGCCGAGGCGGTGCAGGGTCGGGGCGCGGTTCAGCAGCACCGGGTGCTCGCGGATCACCTCTTCGAGGATGTCCCACACCTCGGCCTCTTCGCGCTCGACCAGCTTCTTGGCGGCCTTGATCGTGGTGGCGAGACCGCGGCGCTGCAGCTTGGCGAAGATGAAGGGCTTGAACAGCTCGAGCGCCATCTTCTTCGGCAGGCCGCACTCGTGCAGGCGCAGGGTCGGGCCGACCACGATGACCGAACGGCCCGAGTAGTCCACGCGCTTGCCGAGCAGGTTCTGGCGGAACCGGCCCTGCTTGCCCTTGATCATGTCGGCCAGCGACTTGAGCGGGCGCTTGTTGGTGCCGGTGATGGCGCGGCCGCGGCGGCCGTTGTCCATCAGGGCGTCGACCGATTCCTGCAGCATGCGCTTCTCGTTGCGCACAATGATGTCGGGCGCGTTGAGTTCGAGCAGGCGGCGCAGGCGGTTGTTGCGGTTGATGACGCGGCGGTACAGATCGTTCAGATCCGAGGTCGCGAAACGGCCGCCTTCCAGCGGCACCAGCGGACGCAGGTCCGGCGGCAGCACCGGCAGCACGGTCATGACCATCCACTCCGGACGGTTGCCGGATTCGAGGAAGGCTTCGACCAGCTTGATCCGCTTGGTCAGGCGCTTGAGCTTGGTCTCGCTGTTGGTCGAGGCGATCTCTTCCTTCAGCTGCAGCATCTCGGCCTGCAGGTCGATGGTGCGCAGCAGGTCGTAGACCGCCTCGGCGCCCATCGCGGCCTCGAAGTCGTCGCCGTGCTCCTGGCGCGCCTGCAGGTACTGCTCTTCGGTCAGCAGGTTGCCGCGTTCCATCGGGGTCAGGCCCGGCTCGGTCACGACGTACGCTTCGAAGTACAGGATGCGCTCGATGTCGCGCAGGGTCATGTCCAGCATCAGGCCGATGCGCGAGGGCAGCGACTTGAGGAACCAGATGTGCGCGACCGGCGAGGCCAGGTCGATGTGGCCCATGCGCTCGCGGCGGACCTTGGCCAGGGTGACCTCGGTGCCGCACTTCTCGCACACCACGCCGCGGTGCTTCATGCGCTTGTACTTGCCGCACAGGCACTCGTAGTCCTTGATCGGACCGAAGATCGCGGCGCAGAACAGGCCGTCGCGCTCGGGCTTGAAGGTGCGGTAGTTGATGGTTTCCGGCTTCTTCACTTCGCCGAACGACCACGAGCGCACCAGGTCCGGGGAGGCCAGGGCGATCTTGATGGCGTCGAAGTCCAGCGCGGGACGCTGCTGGTTGAAGAGATTGAGCAAGTCTTTCATTTCTTTACTCCAATCGGAGGAATTCGTCGGGGAGAAGCGAGGGAAAAACCAGGGCGGGAGAGAGGGAGCCGGGAGGAGCGGAGGGATCGCGCGTTACGCCGCCATTCCCTTCGCCGCCGGCTCTCTGTCGCCTGCGCTTGCCTCAGTTCTCTTCCAGCTCCATGTTGATCGCGAGCGAGCGGATTTCCTTGACCAGCACGTTGAAGGACTCCGGCATGCCGGCGACCATTTCGTACTCGCCGTCGACGATGTTCTTGTACATCTGGTTGCGGCCCTGCACGTCGTCGGACTTCACCGTCAGCATTTCCTGCAGGGTGTAGGCCGCGCCGTAGGCTTCCAGCGCCCAGACTTCCATTTCGCCGAAACGCTGGCCGCCGAACTGCGCCTTGCCGCCCAGCGGCTGCTGGGTGACGAGCGAGTACGGACCGGTCGAGCGCGCGTGCATCTTGTCGTCGACCAGGTGGTTCAGCTTCAGCATGTGCATGTAGCCGATGGTCACCGGACGCTCGAACGCCTCGCCGGTGCGGCCGTCGTGCAGCACGGTCTGGCCGCTGCTCGGCAGTTCCGCGAGCTCGAGCATGCGCTTGATCTCGGACTCGGCCGCGCCGTCGAACACCGGCGTCGCCATCGGCACGCCGTCGGTCAGGTTGCGCGCCAGACGCAGCAGTTCCTCATCGGTGAACTGCTTCAGGTCGACGCGCTGGCCGTGCACCTTGGTGTCGTGGTTGTAGACGTCGTCGAGGAACTTGCGCAGATCGGCGATCTTCTGCTGCGCCTCCAGCATGCGCTGGATCTTCTGGCCCAGGCCCTTGGCGGCCCAGCCCAGATGCACTTCGAGGATCTGGCCGATGTTCATACGCGACGGCACGCCGAGCGGGTTCAGCACGATGTCGACGGTCTGGCCGTCGGCCGCGTACGGCATGTCCTCGACCGGAACGATGGTCGAGACCACGCCCTTGTTGCCGTGACGGCCGGCCATCTTGTCGCCCGGCTGGATGCGGCGCTTGACCGCCAGGAACACCTTGACCGTCTTGAGGATGCCCGGAGCTAGGTCGTCGCCCTGGGTGATCTTGGCGCGCTTGTCGGCGAAACGGCGTTCGAATTCCTTGGCGTGAACGTCGATCTGCTTCTGCGCGCGCTCGATCGCCTCGATCGCTTCCTCGTCCTTCATGCGCAGGGTGAACCAGTCGGTCTTCTTCAGGCCGTCCAGCACCAGCGAGGTGACGGTGTCGCCCTTCTTCAGGCCGGCGCCGCCGTTGGCGGTCTTGCCGATCAGCTGCGAGCGCAGGCGGTCGTAGATCGCCGCTTCGAGGATGCGGAACTGGTCGTCGAAGTCCTTCTTGACCCGGCGGATTTCCGACTCTTCGATCTGGCGGGCGCGCTTGTCCTTCTCGATGCCGTCGCGGGTGAAGACCTGCACGTCGATGACGGTGCCGTCCATGCCCGGCGGCACGCGCAGCGAGCTGTCCTTAACGTCGGAGGCCTTCTCGCCGAAGATCGCGCGCAGCAGCTTCTCTTCCGGAGTCAGCTGCGACTCGCCCTTCGGCGTGACCTTGCCGACCAGGATGTCGCCGGCGCGGACCTCGGCGCCGATGTACACCACGCCCGACTCGTCGAGGCGGTTCAGCGCCTGCTCGGAGACGTTCGGGATGTCGGCGGAGATTTCCTCCGGCCCCAGCTTGGTGTCGCGCGCCGAACAGGTCAGCTCTTCGATGTGGATCGTGGTGTAGCGATCCTCCTCGACCACGCGCTCGGAGAGCAGGATCGAGTCTTCGAAGTTGTAGCCGTTCCACGGCATGAACGCGACCAGCATGTTCTGGCCGAGCGCGAGCTCGCCGATGTCGGTCGAGGGACCGTCGGCCAGCACGTCGCCGCGCGCGATCACGTCGCCCACCTTCACCAGCGGACGCTGGTTGATGCAGGTGTTCTGGTTCGAACGCGTGTACTTGATCAGGTTGTAGATGTCGACGCCGGCGTCGGTCACCGCGGAGATCTCCTCCTCGTTGACCTTGACCACGATGCGGCCCGCGTCGACCTGCTCGATCACGCCGCCGCGCAGCGCGTTGACGGTCACGCCCGAGTCGCGCGCCACGGCGCGCTCGATGCCGGTGCCGACCAGCGGCTTCTGCGAACGCAGGGTCGGAACGGCCTGACGCTGCATGTTCGCGCCCATCAGCGCGCGGTTGGCGTCGTCGTGCTCCAGGAACGGAACCAGCGCGGCCGCGACCGACACGGTCTGCATCGGCGAGACGTCCATGAAGTGGATCTCGCTCGGCGGCTTGAGCAGGGTTTCGCCCTGGAAGCGGCAGGCGACGAACTGGGCGGTGATCATGCCCTTGTCGTCCTGCGGCGCGTTGGCCTGGGCGATGACGTACTCGTTCTCTTCGATCGCCGACAGGAACTCGACGTCCTCGGTGACCTTGCCGTCCACGACCTTGCGGTACGGCGTCTCGAGGAAGCCGTACTTGTTGGTGCGGGCGAACACCGCCAGCGAGTTGATCAGGCCGATGTTCGGGCCTTCCGGCGTTTCGATGGTGCAGACGCGGCCGTAGTGGGTCGGGTGCACGTCGCGCACTTCGAAGCCGGCGCGCTCGCGGGTCAGGCCGCCCGGGCCCAGCGCCGAGACGCGGCGCTTGTGGGTGACTTCCGACAGCGGGTTGTTCTGGTCCATGAACTGCGACAGCTGCGAGGAGCCGAAGAACTCCTTGATCGCGGCGGCCACCGGCTTGGCGTTGATCAGCTCCTGCGGGGTCAGGCCTTCGGACTCGGCCATCGACAGGCGCTCCTTGACCGCGCGCTCGACGCGGACCAGGCCGACGCGGAAGGTGTTCTCGGCCATTTCGCCGACCGAACGCACGCGGCGGTTGCCGAGGTGGTCGATGTCGTCGACCACGCCGCGACCGTTGCGGATCTCGGTCAGGGTGCGGATGACGTCGAGGATGTCGGAGGTGTCGCCCAGCTCGTTGCGCAGGCGCGCGGACTCGTCGTCCTTGCGGTCGGCGAAGTACTTCGCGTCGTACAGCACCGAGGCGCCGATGGTTTCCTTGCGGCCGATGCGGCGGTTGAACTTCATCCGGCCCACGGCCGAGAGGTCGTAGCGCTCGAAGGTGAAGAACAGGTTGTGGAACAGGTTCTGCGCGGCGTCCTTGGTCGGCGGCTCGCCCGGACGCATCATGCGGTAGATCTCGACCAGGGCCTCGAGCTGGGTCTTGGTCGGGTCGATGCGCAGGGTGTTGGAGATGTACGGACCGCGGTCGAGGTCGTTGACCCAGATCGTGCCGATCTGGTCGATGCCGGCCTTGCGGAAGGCCTGCAGGTGGTCTTCGTTGATCTCGTCGTTGGCCGAGGCCAGCGGCTCGCCGGTCTTGGTGTCGACGACGTCGTGCGACAGGATGCGGCCCATCAGGTAGCTGTCCGGCACGGCCAGGGCGGAGATGCCCGACTGCTCCATCTGCTTGACGTGGCGCGCGGTCACGCGCTTGCCGGCCTCGACGATCACGCGGTCGCCGTCGGCCAGGTCGAAGTCCAGGGTTTCGCCGCGCAGGCGCTCGGAGACCAGCTCCCACTGCACGCCCTCGGGCATGATGTGGAAGGTGTTGATCTCGAAGAACTTGTTCAGCATCTCCTCGTTGCCGTAGCCGAGCGCGCGCAGCAGCACGGTGACCGGCAGCTTGCGGCGGCGGTCGATACGGGTGAACACCGCGTCCTTCGGGTCGAACTCGAAGTCCAGCCAGGAGCCGCGGTAGGGGATGATGCGGGCGCTGTACAGCAGCTTGCCCGAGCTGTGGGTCTTGCCGCGGTCGTGGTCGAAGAACACGCCCGGCGAACGGTGCAGCTGCGAGACGATGACGCGCTCGGTGCCGTTGACGATGAAGGTGCCGTTGTCGGTCATGAGCGGAATCTCGCCCATGTAGACCTCTTGCTCCTTGACGTACTTGATCGCCTTGGTCGAGGACTCGCGGTCGTAGATCACCAGGCGCACGGTCACGCGCAGCGGAGCGCCGTAGGACAGCCCGCGGTTGCGGCATTCGCGCTCGTCGAACACCGGGTCGCCGAGCTTGTAGCCCACGTACTCGAGCGCGGCGTTGCCGCTGTAGCTGGAGATCGGGAACACCGACTTCAGCGCGGCGTGCAGGCCGCGGTCGGCGCGCTTGGCCGGGTCGGTGTGCTCTTGCAGGAATTCGCGATAGGAATCGACCTGGATCGCGAGCAGGAAGGGTACTTCGAGGATGGACTTGCGCTTGCCGAAGTCCTTGCGGATGCGCTTCTTTTCGGTGAACGAATAGTTCTGGGAAGCTGTGGTCATGGTGAGCTACCGCCTCGATTAGCTAATGGGCCGGGAAAGCCGCTTGCCGGCGCTTTCCGGGCGAACCGCGCGTCCGCGGTTCGGGGGACTAATGACTGAAAAGCAAAAATTGCCAGTGGGAAGTCGCTGGTATTGCCGGCACCAGCACGCCTTCTCCCGCTACTTCCGACTGACAACTCACGACGACGGGACGCGGATCGTAGAAAAAACCTCGAACCGATCCGGAATGCGCGATCCCGCTACAACGGCCAAAGGCCGGGGGCTTTCGCCCCCAGCCTTCGGTTGGTCGCCAATACGAACCGGCGACGCAAGTACGGCTTACTTGACTTCGACGGTCGCACCAGCGGCTTCGAGGTCCTTCTTCATCTTGGCAGCGTCGTCCTTGGAGACGGCTTCCTTGACGTTCTGCGGAGCGCCTTCGACCAGGTCCTTGGCTTCCTTCAGGCCCAGGCCGGTGATGGCGCGGACGGCCTTGATGACTTCGACCTTCTTCTCGCCGGCGGCCTTCAGCACGACGGTGAACTCGGTCTGCTCTTCGACCGGCGCGGCGGCTTCGGCGGCGACGCCGGCGACGACCGGAGCGGCGGCGGAGACGCCGAACTTCTCTTCGATCGCGCGGACGAGTTCCATGACTTCCATCAGGCTCTTTTCGGCGATGGCGTCGACGATCTGTTCGTTGGACAGGGACATTGTGTTTAACCTCAGGAAAATTTGATCTTACGAATCGGGTTCAGTGAAGCGGTCGCGAAGACGGTGCGGCGATTACGCCGGTTCCGCTTCGGCCGGAGCTTCGGCTGCGACTTCGCCGCCGCCCTGCTGGTCGGCCACGGCCTTGACGGCGCGGGCGAACATCGCGGCGGGTTCGGACAGCACGCGCGCCAACATCGACAGCGCCTGGTCCAGGGTCGGCAGCGAGGCCAGGACTTCGACGTGGCTGGCCGGATAGACCTGACCGCCCACGGCGACGACCTGAGCCTTGAGCTTGTCGTTGCCCTTGGCGAATTCCTTGATCAGACGGCCGGCGGCGCCGGGTTCGTCCACCGAGAACGCGTACAGCAGCGGACCGACGAGCTTGTCTTGGACGCACTCGAATTCGGTACCGGCGACGGCGCGCGAGGCCAGGGTGTTCTTGACGACACGCAAGTACACACCGGTTTCGCGAGCCTTCTTGCGCATCGCGGTCAGCTGGCCGACCGTGATGCCCGCGTACTCGGCTGCAATCAAGGAGTGGGCCTTCGCGGCGACTTCTGCCAGCTCGGCGACTACTTCTTGCTTCTGAGACAGATTGAGAGCCATTGCACTCCTCCGAAAGCCGGGAATCGAGGGCGGGAGCCGGACGCCGGGGACCGAGCTTTCGCTCCGCCCGACGTCCCGATCCGCGTTCCCCATTCCCAGCCTTATTGACTCCGCTCGCGGCTCCTGCCGCTTGCGGTCCTGGGCGGCGACCGTCCTTGTCGCCGGGGACGCCCGAAAGCGTCCCGGGTGGTGGCCTTTCCTGAAAAAATTCCAGTAAGGGGCACCATCTGCGCCGGCACGGCTCCGAAGAGTCCGAATTAAGCGGTCTCGCTTGCACCGACGGCGACTCCTTGCCGTGTCGAGCTTCCGTGCCCGTCGTCGGTACGCGCTGACCGCGCCTGCGGTCTTTGACGGCTATCGCGTCGGGTTGCCCCTCGGCGATGCCCTCAAAAAGCTAGGAGCGAGTTGGGAGAAGAGAGAAACGAGTGGGAGCGAATGCGGCTGTTCGCTCACTCCTCAACTTCTCTTCGCTCACTCCTGTGATTCGATTACTTGAGCGTCAGCGAAGCCTGGTCGACGATCACGCCCGGACCCATGGTCGAGCTGATCGAGACCTTCTGCAGGTACTGGCCCTTGGAGGTCGACGGCTTGGCCTTGATCAGGTCCATCAGCAGCGCCTGCAGGTTGTCCTTCAGCGAACCGTCTTCGAACGAGACCTTGCCGATGGTGCAGTGGATGATGCCGGCCTTGTCGGTGCGGTAACGGACCTGGCCGCCCTTGGCGTTCTTGACCGCCTCGGCCGGGTTCGGCGACACGGTGCCGACCTTCGGGTTCGGCATCAGGCCGCGCGGGCCGAGCACCTGGCCGAGCTTACCGACCACGCGCATCGCGTCCGGGGTGGCGATGACCACGTCGTAGTTCAGGTCGCCGGCCTGCATCTTCTCGGCCAGGTCGTCCATGCCGACGGCTTCGGCGCCCGCGGCCAGGGCCTCGTCGGCCTTGGCGCCGGCGGGGGCGAACACCGCCACGCGCACGGTCTTGCCGGTGCCGGCCGGCAGCACGGTCGAGCCGCGCACCTGCTGGTCGGACTTCTTCGCATCCACGCCCAGGCGCACGGCGACGTCGACGGACTCGACGAACTTGGCCTTGGTGGTGGTCTTGACGATCTTCACCGCGTCTTCGAAGGCGTACGCCTTACCCGGAACGACGGCTGCCTTGATGGCCTTTTCGCGCTTGTTCATTGCCATGTCTTAACCCTCCACCACCAGGCCCATGCTGCGGGCCGAGCCCGCGATCGTCTTCACCGCGGCATCCAGGTCGGCCGCCGTCAGGTCGGCTTCCTTCTGCTTGGCGATGGCTTCCAGCTGGGCGCGGGTGACCTTGCCCACCTTGTCGGTGTTCGGGCGCTTGGAACCGGAGGTGATGCCGGCGGCCTTCTTCAGCAGCACCGAAGCCGGGGTCGACTTGGTGACGAAGGTGAAGGTACGGTCCGAGTAGGCCGTGATGATGACCGGGGTCGGCAGACCCGGCTCGAGCTTGGAGGTCGCGGCGTTGAACGCCTTGCAGAACTCCATGATGTTCAGGCCGCGCTGACCCAGCGCAGGACCGACCGGCGGCGAGGGGTTGGCCTGACCGGCCTTGACCTGCAGCTTGATGTAGCCGACTACTTTCTTTGCCATTGATGTGCTCTCCGGGTGCTAGCGCCTTAAGACCCCAGGCTCCCCATCGGGCCGGAAATCGCGCGTTCCGGCATCGCGTTTTCTGTCGCGCGAACAGCCGCCCGTGGATTGATCCGGGGCGGCTGGTCGGTTGAGGCTGCCACCCTGCCGGGTAGCGAGCCGCACACTATATCAGGTTTTGGGGCGTAGGGCGCAGCCGGCCGGCGGGGCCGGCGCGGGCGCCCCACCCGGCTCAGGTGGCCTTTTCGACCTGGCCGAATTCCAGCTCGACCGGGGTCGAGCGGCCGAAAATGAGCACCGCGACGCGCAGGCGGCTCTTTTCGTAGTTGATCTCTTCGACCACGCCGTTGAAGTCGACGAACGGGCCGTCGATGACGCGGACCATCTCGCCCGGCTCGAACAGCACCTTCGGACGCGGCTTTTCGACGCCTTCCTGAACGCGCTGCAGGATGCGGTCGGCCTCGACGTCCTGGATCGGCAGCGGGCGGTCGGCGGTGCCGCCGATGAAACCCATGACCTTCGGGGTTTCCTTGATCAGGTGCCAGCTCTCGCTGTCGATGCGGGGAATGCCCGCCTCGTCGTGAGTGGCGATCTGGACCAGGACATAGCCCGGGAAAAACTTGCGCTCGGAGCGGCGCTTCTGGCCGGAGCGCATTTCCACGACCTCTTCGGTCGGGACCAGCACTTCGCCGAAGCGGTCGGTCATCTCGAAGCGGACGATGCGGTCGCGCAGGGCCTGGGCCACCGACTTCTCGAAGCCGGAATAGGCGTGGACCACGTACCAGCGCTTGTTTTCTTGCGTATTCAACTCGGTCATCTCCTCAGCGTCCTCAGCGCGCCAGCAGGAACTTGACCGCAGCCTGGATCACCCAGTCGAAACCGGACAGGATCAGGCTCAGGATCAGCACCGCAACCATGACCACCCAGGTGGTCTTAAGGGCTTCGTCGCGGGTCGGCCAGACCACCTTGCGCAGCTCGAAGCGCGACTCGGACAGGAACTCGCGGGTCTGGGCGCCCTTGGCCGACAACATGAACACCGCGGCGCCCGCGACCAGACCGGCCACGACCACGGCGGCGCGCAACGGGCCGCTCCAGTTCTCGAACCAGATATAGGCGAACACCCCGCCGGCGGCCAGCGCGAGGGCCAGCACGTACTTGACGAGGTCGCCGGCGTTGCCGCCGCTGGATTTGTGCTGTTCGGCCTTGCTGTTCATTCTCAGGGCGATTCCCTCGCGAAAGCCCGCCCATCCTGCGCGGCCCTTTCAATGGCTTGCCAGTCGCCGGGTCGTCCGAACCGGCTCGGTAATAGGTGGCACGCCAGGAGGGACTCGAACCCCCAACCTGCGGTTTTGGAGACCGCTGCTCTGCCAATTGAGCTACTGGCGTACGTCTGAAATCTCGGGTCCGGATCGGCGCCCTTCAAGGGGCAGAGCCGCCGGCCGGCCATTGTCATCGAAAACCGGTCGCCACGAAACAGGGCGCCCTAAACAACGAAGGCGGACCGGGTTGCCGGCCCGCCGTTCGCGGCCTGCGGCGACCCTGGGGCCGCCGCGGGGTGCAACGATTACTTGACGATCTTCGACACCACGCCGGCGCCGACGGTACGACCGCCTTCGCGGATCGCGAAGCGCAGGCCTTCGTCCATCGCCACCGGGTTGATCAGCGTGACCACCATCTTCACGTTGTCGCCCGGCATCACCATCTCGACGCCTTCCGGCAGCTGGCACGCGCCGGTGATGTCGGTGGTGCGGAAGTAGAACTGCGGACGGTAGCCCTTGAAGAACGGGGTGTGGCGGCCGCCTTCGTCCTTCGACAGCACGTACACCTCGCCCTCGAACTCGGTGTGCGGGGTGATCGAACCCGGCTTCGCCAGCACCTGGCCGCGCTCCACGTCGTCGCGCTTGGTGCCGCGCAGCAGCAGGCCCGCGTTGTCGCCCGCCTGGCCCTGATCCAGCAGCTTGCGGAACATCTCGACGCCGGTGACCGTGGTCTTCTGGGTCGGACGGATGCCGACGATTTCGATTTCGTCGCCCACCTTGATGATGCCGCGCTCGATACGGCCGGTCACCACGGTGCCGCGGCCCGAGATCGAGAACACGTCTTCCACCGGCATCAGGAACGGCTTGTCGATCGCGCGCTCCGGCTCCGGAATGAAGCTGTCCAGCGCCTCGACCAGCTTGATGATCGCCGGCACGCCGATGTCGCTCTGGTCGCCTTCCAGCGCCAGACGGGCCGAACCGTGGATGATCGGGGTGTCGTCGCCCGGGAACTCGTACTTCGACAGCAGCTCGCGCACTTCCATCTCGACCAGCTCGAGCAGCTCGGCGTCGTCCACCATGTCGGCCTTGTTCAGGAACACGACGATGTACGGCACGCCGACCTGACGCGACAGCAGGATATGTTCGCGCGTCTGCGGCATCGGGCCGTCAGCGGCCGAGCACACCAGGATCGCGCCGTCCATCTGCGCCGCACCCGTGATCATGTTCTTCACGTAGTCGGCGTGGCCCGGGCAGTCCACGTGGGCGTAGTGACGGTTCGGGCTTTCGTACTCGACGTGAGCCGTCGAGATCGTGATGCCGCGAGCCTTCTCTTCCGGCGCCGCGTCGATCGCGTCGTACGCCTTGAACTCGCCACCGAAACGCTCGGCGCCGACCTTGGTCAGAGCGGCCGTCAGCGTGGTCTTGCCGTGGTCGACGTGACCGATCGTGCCGACGTTCACGTGCGGCTTGGTGCGCTCGAACTTACCCTTGGCCATGGCTATCGCTTCTCGTGTTTGGTCTATGTGTCGCGTTGGCTGTCGGTAAAGCAGCCAGGTACCGCTTGAAGATGGTGCTCACGAAAGGAATCGAACCTTCGACCTCCTCCTTACCAAGGAGGTGCTCTACCGACTGAGCTACGTGAGCGAAACTTGTTGCTGCGCTGGACGGCGTTGATTCAATGGAGCGGGAGACGGGGATCGAACCCGCACCATCAGCTTGGAAGGCTGAGGTTCTACCATTGAACTACTCCCGCGCCGCGTACAGCCATTACAGCGTTGGAACTTGCAATCTTGGAGCTTGCAACCTTGAAACTTTACCGCTTTGCCTGAGCGCCGCATCGATGAAACCGATCGTCGCACCGGCCAACCTGGTGGAGGGAGGTGGATTCGAACCACCGAAGGCGTAAGCCAGCAGATTTACAGTCTGCCCCCGTTGGCCGCTTGGGTATCCCTCCGAAGAGCCCGTAATTTTGAAGTGCGATCTTCAGCTTGTCAACGCACTTTCACGAAATCTTGCGGGATTTTTTTCGCCCCCGCCGTCGGCGCGTTCCAGCCGTCGGCAGCGGGGCGCGTAGTCTACTCAAACATTGAACCGGAAGTGCAAGACATCGCCTTCCTGGACGCGATATTCCTTGCCTTCCAGGCGCAGACGGCCGGCATCGCGGGCGCCTGACTCGCCCTTGTACTTGATGAAATCGTCGTAGGCGATGGTTTCGGCGCGGATGAAGCCCTTCTCGAAGTCGGTGTGGATGACCGCGGCGGCCTGCGGCGCGGTCGAGCCGGCCCGGACCGTCCAGGCGCGCACTTCCTTGACCCCGGCGGTGAAGTAGGTCTGCAGGCCCAGCAGGGCGTAGCCGGCGCGGATCAGGCGGTTGAGGCCCGGCTCTTCCAGGCCCAGGTCGGCCAGGAAGGCGTCGCGGTCGGCGTCGTCGAGCTGGCTCAGCTCCTCCTCGATGGCCGCCGAGACCGGCACCACCTGGGCGCCCTCGGTCACGGCGCGGGCGCGCACGGCATCGAGGTGCGGATTGTTCTCGAAGCCGTCCTCGAGCACGTTGGCCACGTACATGACCGGCTTGAGGGTCAGCAGGAACAGGTCGCGCAGCGCGGCCTTGTCGTCCTCGGACAGGTCCAGCGCGCGCGCCGGCTTGCCGGCGTCCAGGCCGACGCGGACGCGGCCGAGGATGTCCTTGCGCGCGATCGCTTCCTTGTCGCCGGTCTTGGCCGAGCGCTCGGCGCGCTGCAGGGCCTTCTCGACGCTTTCCAGGTCGGCCAGGGCCAGCTCGGTGTCGATGGTCTCGATGTCGGCGATCGGATCGACCTTGTTGTTCACGTGGATCACGTCCGGGTGCTCGAAGCAGCGCACCACGTGGGTGATCGCGTCGACCTCGCGGATGTGGGCCAGGAACTTGTTGCCCAGGCCCTGCCCGCTGGCGGCGCCGGCGACCAGGCCGGCGATGTCGACGAACTCGACCGCGGTCGGGATCAGCTTCTGCGGCTTGACGATCTCGGCCAGCGCGTTGAGCCGCGGATCCGGCACCGGCACCGCGCCGACGTTGGGCTCGATCGTGCAGAACGGGAAGTTGGCCGCGGCGATGCCCGCCTTGGTCAGCGCGTTGAACAGGGTCGACTTGCCGACGTTAGGCAGGCCGACGATGCCACATTTGATGCCCATGGGTGCTGAGTCCGGGAATTAGAGAGAAGGATTGAGGAGTGGGAGCCGCGCGACGAACCGCGCGTATCGCTGCGAGCGCGCAGCTCCCGCCAGGAAATCTTGTGGGCGAGGCCGGGAACCGGGGAGCCTGCGCTCCGCGCCCCGCCCCGGCTTCATTTCGCGGTGTGCAACCGCGTCATCGCATCCATGAAATTGCCCTGCGCCGCCAGCGGCATGACGTCGATGGCCTCGTCGATGGCGCGAAGGATCGTGGCCTCGTCGTCCTTGCCGGGACGGCCGAGCACCCACGGGGTGACCTTGTCCTTGTGGCCGGGATGGCCGATGCCCAGGCGCAGGCGGTGGAACTTGCCGTGGCCGAGCAACTGGATGGTGTCGCGCAGGCCGTTCTGGCCGCCGTGGCCGCCGTCGAACTTGAGCCGGGCGGTGCCGGGCGCGAGGTCGAGCTCGTCGTGCGCCAGCAGCGCTTCCTCGGGCTCGATCTTCCAATAGCGCAACGCGGCGGTGACCGACTTGCCGGAGAGATTCATGAAAGTGGCCGGCTTCAGCAGCCACACCGGCTTGCCGGCGATCTCGATCTTCGAGGTCTCGCCGAACAGCTTGGACTCCAGGCCGAAGCGGCCGCCGAACTTCTCGTTCAGGGCATCCACAAACCAGAACCCGGCGTTGTGCCGGGTCCGGGTGTATTCGGCGCCGGGGTTGCCCAGGCCGACGATCAGGCGCAATCCCGCCATGAACTCAGGACAGTCCGCAAACGCGGACCGGCGCGCCGGCTACGGCGCGCCGGCCGGCGATCACTTCTTGTCTTCGTCCTTCTTGGCGACCTTGGCGGCCGGCACGTCCGCGGCCGGCGCGTCTTCGGCCGGCTCGGCCTCTTCCTTGCCGTGCTTGGCGATGACGATGGCGACGTCGTGTTCCTTGCCCAGCTTCAGCTCGGGGATCTCGACGCCCTTCGGCAGCTTGAGGTCCGACAGGTGGACGATGTCGCCGACCTTCAGCTCGGACAGGTCGATCTCGATGAACTCCGGCAGGTCCTTCGGCAGGCAGGACACTTCGACTTCGTTGAGCTCGTGGGTGACCACGACGTCGGCGGACTTGCCGGCCGGCGACTTGTCTTCGTTGAGGAAGTGCAGCGGCACCGCCACGCGCAGCGCCTGGTTGGCGTCCACGCGCTGGAAGTCCAGGTGCATGATGATCTGCTTGAACGGGTGGCGCTGCATGTCGCGCAGCAGGACCTGCTCGACCTTGCCGTCGACGTCGAGGTTCAGGATCGACGAGTAGAACCACTCGTGCTGGCTGGCCAGCCAGATCTTCTCGTGCTCGAGCTGGATCGGCTGCGGCGCGGCGCTGCCGCCGTAGACGATGGCCGGGATGCTGGCGGCATGACGCAGGCGGCGGCTCGCACCCTTCCCCTCGACATTGCGGCCAGTGGCCTTGATGGTGTGTTCGGACATTTGCGTGTACTCGGTGTTTACAGCGTTGGAACCGCCTCGCGGCGGCGGGGAAGCTCATCCGCGACCAGATGAGCCTTGAAACGAATTCGGGTGGATCAGTCGACGTAGAGCGAGCTGACCGACTCGCCGAAGGCGATGCGGCGGATCGTCTCGGCCAGCAGCTCGGCCACGCTGAGCTGGCGGATGCGGCCGGTGGCGCGGGCCGCGGCGGTCAGCGGGATGGTGTCGGTCACCACCAGCTCGTCCAGCTGCGACTTGGTCACGTTGTCGATGGCCGCGCCCGACAGCACCGGGTGGGTGCAGTAGGCCACGACCTTCTGCGCGCCCTGCGCCTTGAGCGCCGCCGCGGCGGCGCACAGGGTGCCGGCGGTGTCGACGATGTCGTCGACCAGCACGCAGGTCTTGCCCGACACGTCGCCGATGATGTTCATCACCGTGGCGACGTTGGCGCGCGGGCGGCGCTTGTCGATGATCGCCAGGTCCGCGTCGTCCAGGCGCTTGGCGATCGCTCGCGCGCGCACCACGCCGCCGACGTCCGGGGACACCACGATCAGGTTGTCGGTGCCGTGCGCGCGCCAGATGTCGGCGAGCAGCAGCGGCGAGGCGTAGACGTTGTCGACCGGGATGTCGAAGAAGCCCTGGATCTGATCCGCATGCAGATCGACCGTAAGCACCCGGTCGGCGCCGACCGCGCCGAACATCTTGGCCGCGACCTTGGCGGTGATCGGCACGCGCGAGGAGCGCGGGCGGCGATCCTGGCGGGCGTAGCCGAAGTACGGCACCACCGCGGTCACGCTGGCCACCGAGGCGCGCTTGAGCGCGTCGATCAGCACCAGCAACTCCATGAAATTCTCGGCCGTCGGCGCGTTCGTCGGCTGGATGACGAACACTTCCTGGCGGCGCACGTTCTCTTCGATCTCGACCTGCACTTCGCCGTCGGAGAAGCGCCCGACCAGGGCCTTGCCGAGCCGGATGCCCAGCTCCTTGCACACGGCTTGCGCGAGCGGGCGGTTGGCGTTGCCGCTGAAAACCAGCAGGTTGCGATCGTTTTGCACTGTCTTGAGACCGGGACTCGGGATTTGGGATTCGGGATTCGTAGCGGCGGCTGCGAGGTCCTGCCTTTTACGAATCGCGAATCCCAAATCTCCAATCCCTTGTGTGTGGCAGGGGCGGTAGGATTCGAACCTACGAATGCCGGGATCAAAACCCGGTGCCTTGGGCCTCTTGGCGACGCCCCTGCGGAAACCTGATTTGCAACGCGAGTTGGAACCGAACGTGCCGCGCGACGGGAGCGAACCTGCGGTTCAGCCGCGCCGGCGGGCTTCGAGCGCGATGCGCAGCGGCGAACGCTGCGCCCCGGCCGCCGTCCAGGCGCGCAGGCCCGGCGGCAGTTCCGCCAGCGCCGCCTCGGCGGATTCGCGCGTGGCGAACTCGACGAAACAGCCGCTGCCGGACCCGGTCAGGCGTGGCGAACCGATCCGCGCCAGGGCGGCGAAGGCGGCCTCGACGGCGGCCTCGCGCTGACGCAGCACCGGCTCGAACGCATTCCCGAGCGGTCTACCCGAAACGAAGTCCGACATTGTCGCGGGCGCGGCATCGCGCGTCAATTCAGGGGATCGAAAAAGCGCCGCGGTCGGGGCGTGGACGCCGGGGTCGGCCAGCACATACCAGGCCGGGGCCAGCGCGACCGGGCGTAGGTCTTCGCCCACGCCCTCGGCCCAGGCATTGTCGCCGCGCACGAACACCGGCACGTCGGCGCCCAGGCGCAGGCCCAGCTCGGCCAGCGCTTCGACGCCCAGATCGGTGCCCCAGAGCGCGTCCAGCGCCACCAGGACGGTCGCGGCATCGGACGAACCGCCACCGAAACCGCCGCCGGCCGGAATGCGCTTTTCGATGACAATGTCGGCACCTTGTCCGCAATTCGACGCCGTTTTCAGCGCCAACGCGGCGCGCACGGTGAGATCGTCGGCCTCGGCCACCCCGGCCACCGAGCCGCCATGGCGGACGATGCGGCCGTCGCTGCGCGGACGCAGGCGGATGGTGTCGCCCCAATCGAGGAGACGGAACACGGTCTGCAGCAGGTGGTAGCCGTCGGCGCGGCGGCCGACGATGCGCAGGAACAGGTTCAGCTTGGCCGGAGCCGGCCAGGCCGACCAGGCGGGATCGTTGAAATCGTGGGACATCGTCGGCATCGCTGGGACGGCCGCGCCGTCCGGGTTCGGTTCAGTAAGTCGCCGCCGCGGCGGCGGCTCAGGGCGTCGCGGCCTCGGCCGCCCCGCCCTGCCATCGATCGACGATCAGCCGCACCCGCGCCGAGTCGCGGCGCGCGTCTAGGCGCGTGGGCAGGTCGCCGGTAGCGGGCCATTCGTAGGCGATGGTCCAGCCGCCCTGGGCGATCGATTGCGGACGGCCGTCGGGGCCGGGAAGGATGCGGGCGTCGCCGCCGTCGCCGCCCGCGGCCAGGCCGCGCAGCCAGTCGCCGAGCGCGGCGACCGGAATGTCCCAGCCGGTGGCCTGGAACAGCAGCTCGGCCGCATCCGCGCCTTCGCGCGGGCCGCCGTCGAGACCTTCCAGGCGGGCGCTGCCGGGCGCGCCGCTCAGGCGCCAGCTCTGGCGGGTGACCGGCGCGCTCAGGGCGACATCGAAGCCGGCGCCGCGTTGGCTCCATTCGATCCGGCCGCTGCCGCCCTTGCCGGCGTTGGACACAGCGATGCGGCCGGTCAGCGACCAGTCGGCCGCGGCGCGCACGCGGGCCGAGCGCGCGGCCTCGCGTTCGGCCGCGTCCGCGGCCGGCACCACCTGCCCCGCCGGCGCGCCGGGACGCACGCCCGGTCCGGCGCAGGCCGCCAGCAAGGCGGTCAGCAGCAATCCCGCGACCAGGCGGACGCGGGCGGCGACCACCACCTCTGTCATCGCGCTCATACCCCGTACTTCTGCAGCGCCCGCTGCAGCGAGCGGTTTTCGGCGTCGATCTTGCGGCCCTGCTCGAAGTACTTGCGCGCTTCGTCGCGGCGGCCGGTCTCCCACAGCAGTTCGGCCAGGTGCGCGGCGATCTCGGCGTCCTTCTGCATGGTCAGGGCGCGGCGCAGTTCGACTTCGGCCTCCTTGACCCGGCCCAGGCGATACAGCACCCAGCCGTAGCTGTCGACGATGGCGGCGTTGTCCGGCTCGGCGGCGCGCGCGCGCTCGATCAATTCCAGCGCTTCCTGGTAACGGTTGGTGCGGTCGGCCAGGGTGTAACCGAGCGCGTTGAGCGCGGCGACGCTGTCGGGTTCGGCGACCAGGATGCGGCGGAAATCGGCTTCGGCGCGGGCGACGTCGTCGCGGCGTTCCCAGCTCAGGGCGCGCGCGTAGAGGATCTCCGGCTCGTCCGGGAACGCGGCCAGGCCGCGGGCGAAGGCCTCGTTCTCGCCGCCGATGTTCTTGTCCTCGGCGCGCAGGTTGGCTTCCAGGATGTAGGCGTCGCGGCGGGTGTCGTCCTCGGCCGAGGCGTCGGACTGGATCGCGCGCAGCGCGCCGTAGGCTTCGTCGGCGCGCTTGAGCTTGTGCAGCATGTTGGCCGCGCGCAGCCGCGCCAGCTCGCGCTGCGGGCCGCCGGGCACGCCGCGGTACCAGCCCAGCGCTTCGTCGTAGCGCTCCAGGTACTCGGCCAGCTGGCCCAGCAGCAGGCGCCGGGCCGGGTCGGGCTTGGTCGCGCTGGCGCTGAGTTCGTCGTACAGCGCGGTCAGGGTCGGCTTGTCGTCGGCGCGGGCCAGGTAGGACGCGCGCAGGGCGTAGGTCTGGTCGTCCTGCGGGCCGCGCGCGAGCACCGCGGCGACGTTCTGGAAATCGTTGAGGCCTTCGTACTGCTCGGCGATCAGCGCGCGCAGGTTGTTGTCGCCGTCGGCCAGCGGCACCAGGGTCGCCAGCAGTTTGGCGGCCTCGTCGCTCTTGCCTTCGTCGCGCATCTGGCTGACCCGCAGCAGCGCCACCCGCGGCTCGCCCGGGAAGCGCTTGACCACTTCCTCGACGATGCGGTCGGTGAGCTTGGGCTGGTCCAGGCGCTGGGACAGGCCGCCGAAGGCGACCCAGGCCATCAGGTTGCGCGGCGGCAGGCGCCCGCCGGCGACGATCTTCTCGACCATCCGCGCGGTCTGCTTGGGGTCCTTGGAACCGGCGGTGAGCACGCCCAGCGCCTGGCGCCAGCCGGTCTCGGGCTCGGAGGTCATCAGCGCGTTGAGCTGGCGCAGCGCGGCGCGTTCGTCGCCGCGGCGCAGCGACAGGGTCGCCTCGGCCGCGGCGTAGACCGAGCCCTGGCCGCCGAGCTTGCGCCACAGGGCCAGCGAATCGGCCGCCACCGCATCCTGGCGCGCGACCAGGGCGATGGTGGTGGCGCGTTCGGCCAGGACCGGGTCGGCGGCCGCGCGCGCGGCCTGCAGGTAGGACTCGGCGGCCTCGTTCAACCGGCCCGCCTGCAGTGCGAATTCGCCGGCCAGCAGCGGCTCCAGCGAGGCGCCGACCGGGTCCTTGGCGGCCTGCGCCTGGATCGTGGCGCGGGTCGCGGCCAGCGCCGCCGCGCTGGGCTCGGCGGCCGGCGCCGCGGCGGACGCGGCGCCGGCGCTGCAGCCGCACACGGCCAGCAACAGCGCCGCGGCGAGGCGGCCGGCGCGGCCGTGCTGGGGTCTGTCTTCGGCGCTGCCTATCGGACCGATCGAGCAAATCGAATCGTGGGAAGACACGGGGGGACCAGTGGGCCGGTAGAATGGCGGCCTTCAGCAGCCCGCAGCTTATCGCAAGCGCCTGAACCGATGTCCCGCGCACGCCGCCGTCCGATGGAACTTTCCCGCCGCCGCGGGACGGCCGCGCGCGCGTGCGCCCCGGTAGCGCGACGCCCCCGTCCATGAGCCTGTTCGTCCTCGGCCTCAATCATCAGACCGCGCCGGTCAGCCTGCGCGAACGGGTGGCGTTCGCCGGCGACGCGGTGCCGGCGGCGCTGGCGGCGCTGCGCGCGCTGGCGCCGGTGCGCGAGGTGGCGCTGTTGTCGACCTGCAACCGCACCGAGATCTACGCGGTCGCCGAGGACGACGGCCGCGCCCTGGCCGACTGGCTGGCCCGTCATCCCGACGATGCCGGCGACCTGCACGGCTACCTCTACCGCCATCGCGACGCCGAGGCCGTGCGCCATCTGTTCCGGGTCGCCACCGGCCTGGATTCGCTGGTGCTCGGCGAGCCGCAGATCCTCGGCCAGGTCAAGGACGCCTGGGCCGCCGCGCGCGGCGCCGGCACCCTCGGCGGCCAGCTCGACCGGCTGTTCCAGCAGGCGTTCTCGACCGCCAAGCGCGCGCGCACCGACACCCGCATCGGCGCCAACCCGGTGTCGGTGGCCTCGGCCGCGGTGCGGCTGGCGCAGGAATCGTTCGCGCGCCTGGAAGATTCCAGCGTGCTGCTGGTCGGCGCCGGCGAGACCGTCGAGCTGGCCGCGCGCCACCTGGTCCAGGCCAAGGCGAAGCGCCTGCTGATCGCCAACCGCACCCTCGCCCACGCCCAGGACCTGGCCACCCGCCACGGCGGCGTGGCGCTGCCGCTGAGCGAACTCGAACGCCACCTGGCCGAGGCCGACATCGTGCTGTCGGCCACCGCCAGCCGCGAACCGATCCTGCGCAAGCCGCAGGTCGCCGCGGCGCTGGCCGCGCGCAAGCACCGGCCGATGCTGCTGCTGGACCTGGCCGTGCCGCGCGACATCGCCGCCGACGTGGCCGAGTTGAAGGACGTGTTCCTGTACACCGTGGACGACCTGGAACGCGCGATCGAAGACAACCGCCGCAGCCGCCGCGAGGCGGCGACCGAGGCCGAGGCTATCGTCGAACTGCAGGTGGCGCGCTTCGTCGAGACCCTGGCGGCGAGCACCCGCACCGCGCCGATCAAGCGCCTGCGCGACCACGGCGAGGCCGCGCGCGAGGAAGTGCTGGCCAAGGCGCAGGCGCAGCTCGCCGCGGGCCAGGACCCCGGCGAAGTGCTCAACTTCCTCGCCCATACCCTGACCAACCGCCTGCTGCACGCGCCGACGATCGCGCTGCGCGAAGCGGCGCTGACCGGCAATCCGGAACTCGCGCGCGCGGCCGACAAACTGTTCCCTGCGGCCGGCGGGATGGGAACCCGGAGCCAGGAACCGGGAACCGGAGACAGCGAAACGGCGCAAGCCGAATCGCTGCGCGATCGTTAGCGACTTCCAGTCGCCGACGTCCGCGCTGTTTCTGTTTCCTATCTCCTGCTCCCTATCTCCTGCCCCAATGACTCCCAGCCTGCGCCGCAAACTCGAAGCCCTGGCCGAGCGCCGCGAAGAGCTCGAACGCCTGCTCGCCGACCCCGGCGTGATCGGCGACAACGAGCGCTTCCGCAAATGCTCGCGCGAGTTCGCCCAGCTCGAACCTGTGGCGCTGGCGCTGGCCGCCGAGACCCAGGCCAAGGCCGACCTGGCCGCGGCCGAAGCGATGCGCGCCGACCCGGAACTGCGCGAGCTGGCCGAGGAAGAAATCGCCTCCGCGCAGGAACGGCTGCAACGGCTCGACGTCGAGCTGATGGCGCACCTGATCCCCAAGGACCCGCGCGACGACGGCGACCTGTACCTGGAAGTGCGCGCCGGCACCGGCGGCGACGAGGCGGCGATCTTCGCCGGCGACCTGTTCCGGATGTATTCGCGCTACGCCGAGCGCCAGGGCTGGAAGGTCGAGGTCGAGTCGGCCAATCCCGGCGAGCACGGCGGCTACAAGGAAGTCATCGCCCGGGTCGAAGGCCGCGGCGCGTATTCCAGGCTCAAGTTCGAATCCGGCACCCACCGCGTGCAGCGCGTGCCGGAAACCGAATCGCAGGGCCGCATCCACACCTCGGCCGCGACCGTGGCGATCATCGCGGTGGAACCGGAAGGCGAGCCGATCGAGATCAATCCGGCCGACCTGAAGATCGACACCTTCCGTTCCTCCGGCGCCGGCGGCCAGCACGTCAACAAGACCGAATCGGCGATCCGCATCACCCACGTCCCCAGCGGCGTGGTGGTCGAGAACCAGACCGAGCGCAGCCAGCACGCCAACCGCGACAAGGCGCTCAAGCGCCTGCAGGCGATGCTCGCCGACGCCGCCGCGGCCAAGGCCGCCGCCGCGCAGGCGCAGGACCGACGCCTGCAGGTCGGCAGCGGCGACCGCAGCCAGCGCATCCGCACCTACAACTTCCCGCAGGGCCGGATCACCGACCACCGGGTCGAGGGGCTGACCTTGTACGACCTGCCGAATGTGATCGCCGGCGACCTGGACGGCCTGATCGGACGCTTGCTGCACGAGCACCAGGCCGACGAACTGGCGCGGCTGTCGGCCAACACGTAATCCCGGCGTCCACCTGTAGGAGCGGCGCGAGCCGCGACCGCGACAACGCAAGCATTGCGCAGGCTTCGGCGTAATTGCATTGTCGCGGTCGCGGCTCGCGCCGCTCCTACAGGTAGATCGCGCGCATCGACGGCGCCCGGGCCGCCGCGACCGGCCGTCGCAAGTCATGACGCTGCCCCCGGCCTGCAGCCATAATCGGCCCTCCCCCGCCGCGCCGACGTCCGCATGAGCCTCGCCATCCGCCGCGCCCGTTCCGCCGATCTCGACCTGGTCGCGCCGCTGTTCGACCGCTACCGGCATTTCTATACCCGGCGCGACGACGCCGCGGTCTCGCGCGCCTTCATCGGCGAACGCCTGCAGCGCGGCGATTCGGTGCTGCTGCTGGCCGCGCTCGACGGCGCCGACGGCGCCGGCTTCGTCCAGCTGTATCCGACCTTCTCCTCGGTGCGCGCGGCGCGGGTGTGGGTGCTCAACGATCTGTTCGTCGAGCCGCACGCGCGCCGCCGCGGCGTCGCCCGCGCCCTGCTCGACGCCGCCGCCGCGTTCGCGCGCGCCGACGGCGCCGCGCGCCTGGAACTGGAAACCGACCACGACAACGCTCAGGCCCAGGCGCTGTACGACGCCGCCGGCTGGCGGCGCTTCGACGGCACCCAGCGTTACCAGCTGCCGCTGGCGCAGGCCTGAGCGCCGTGACCGATCCGCGCCCCGCCCTGCGCCAGGCCCTGCGCGCGCGTCCCGACGACGCGATGGGCTGGGTGATGCTGGCCGAGCATGAACTCGACGCCGGCGACGCCGCCTCCGGCGAAGCCGCCGCGCGGCGCGCGCTGGCGCTGCGTCCCGGCCATCCCGAGGCGCTGGCGCGGCTGGGCCGCGCGCACTGGATGCTCGGCCGCCGCGAGGACGCGGTGCAGAGCCTGCGCGCGGCCGCGCGCGCGGCGCCGCAGCATCCCGGCATCGCAGTGTGGCTGGCGCACGCGCTGGAAGACATCGGCGACGCCGAGGGCGCACTCGCCGCCTACGCCCACGCCTATGCGCTGGCGCCGCAGGAGCCGCAGCTGGCGTCCTATCTGTTGGCCTGGCGCCGGCGCCTGTGCGATTGGCGCGATCTCGACCGCCTCGCGCGCCAGGTGCGCGACGCGGTGGCGCGCGCGCAGGCCTCGGTGGAGCCGTTCGCGTTCCTCAGCGAAGACGCCAGCGCCGCCGAACAGCGTCGCTGCGCCGCGCTGCGCGCCGCGGTGATCGCGCGCGCGGTGCGGCCGCTGCCGCCGGCGCCCGCACGCGACGCGCAGGCGCCGGTGCGCGCCGGCTTCCTGTCCAACGGCTTCGGCAACCATCCCACCGGCTTGCTGACGGTGGCCCTGTTCGAAGCGCTGCGCCGCCGCGGCGGCCTGGAACTGCATCTGTTCGCGCTCAACCGCGACGACGGCAGCGCGATCCGGCGCCGCCTCGGCGCCGCCGCCGACGTCCTGCACGAAGTCGCGCAACAGCCGCACGCCATGGTCGCCGACGCGATCCGCCGCGCCGGCGTCGACGTCTTGTTCGACCTGCGCGGCTGGGGCGGCGGCGGCGCGCCGGAGGTGCTGGCGATGCGGCCGGCGCCGGTGCAGGTCAACTGGCTGGCCTACCCCGGCACCAGCGCGGCGCCGTGGATCGACTACGTGCTGGCCGACCGCTTCGTCCTGCCCGACGCGCTGGCCGCCGATTTCAGCGAGACCGCGGCGTGGCTGCCGCGCTGCTTCCAGCCCTCCGACACTGCCCGCGTCGTCGCCGAACCGCCCGACCGCGCCGCCTGCGGCCTGCCGACGCACGGCGTGGTGTTCTGCTGCTTCAACAACAGCTACAAGCTCAACCCGCGCAGCGTGGCGCGCGCGCTGGAGGTATTGCGCGGCGTGCCCGGCAGCGTGCTGTGGCTGCTGTCGGGCCCCGGCAACGCCGATGCGCGCCTGCGCGAGTTCGCCGCCGGCCGCGGCCTCGATCCGGCGCGGCTGGTGTTCATGCGCAAGCAGCCGCATCCGGACTATCTGGCGCGCCTGCGCCACGCCGACCTGTTCCTCGACACCGATCCCTACAACGCCCACACCACCGCCTCCGACGCGCTGTGGGCCGGCTGCCCGGTGTTGACCGTGCCCGGCGCGACCTTCGCCGCGCGCGTGGCCGGCAGCCTCAACCACCACCTCGGCCTGGCCCACATGAACGTCGCCGACGACGCCGCCTTCGTCGCCCGCGCGATCGCGCTCGGCAACGACCGCGCCGCGCTGGCGGCGCTGCGCGCGGAACTGGCGGCGCGGCGCGCGGACAGCGGCGTGTTCGACATGGACGGCTTCGCGGTCGACTTCGCCGCGATGACCCTGGCGATGGCGAGGCGCCAGCGCAAGGGCGAAGCGCCGGCGCCGCTGCAGGGGCCGGCTCGTCCCTAGCCGCGCTTGTTAACGCCGCCTGGACCTCGCGTTCACCTGCGCCGTGCGCAAACGCGGCTAACGTCGCGGCTTGCAACTTAACGATTCAGCGACCGCGCGCGCCGCCGCGCGCGGTCCTGGCACGGAGGAGCGCAATGCGAAGACTGGCCGTCTTTTCGCCGTTCGCAGGACCGTCATTGGATACGCTGCACCAGCAATTGCGTAGCGCCACCGCCGCCCAGCATCGCGACCTCGACGCCATGCTGGCCGACAGCCTCGACGATCGTCGCGGCTACCTGCGCTACCTGCTCGGCATGCTGTCGCTGGTGGAACTGCTGGCGCCGCCGCCGGCCGCGGTCGACGCGCGTTCGGCCTGGACCGAATGGTTCGATCCGCAACGCCGCGCGCTGCTGCACCAGGACCTGCGCGAGCTGGGCCTGCTGCCGCTGGCGTACCGCCCGGCGGCGCTGCCGGCGTCGTGCTGGATGGGCGCGAACTACGTGCTGGAAGGATCCGCGCTCGGCGCGCGGGTGCTGCTGCGCGCGGCCGAGCGCCTGCGCCTGCGCGATCCGCGCGTGCCGCTCGCGTTCCTGCGCCACCATGCCCGGCCCGGCGACCGCTGGCCGCGCTTTCTCGACGAACTGCAGACGCTCGACGGCGGCTTGCGCGACGACGCCGCGCGCGGCGCGCGGCACGCGTTCGCCCTGGTCGCCGATGCGCTGATCGAAAAGGAGTCCGCGTGACCGATCCGAAGCTGCAGGCCGCCTACGACGCTTGCGCGCGCGAGCCGATCCACCTCAGCGGCGCGATCCAGCCGCACGGCGTCCTGCTGGCGTTCGCGCCGCGCAGCGGCGAGATCGTGGCGGCGTCCGACAATGCCGGCGAACTGTTCGCGACCGACGCGCAGGCGCTGCTCGGCCAGGCCATCGACGAATTGTTCGACTCGCACGCGCTGGAACTGGTCCGGGCCAATGCCGCGGCCTCGCAGCCCGGCGACTTCCCGCGCCTGGCCGGCCTGGTCAACGCCGGCGCCTGGGGCGAACTGCACTATCTGTCGGTGCATGTGCGCGCGCAGCTGATCCACGTCGAACTGGAACCGGCCGCGCGCGACAGCGGCGAACCGCTCGACGCGCACGCGATGATCGCCCGGCTCGAGACCGGCGCGCAGGCCGCGCCGTTCTTCCAGGCCGTCGCCACGCAGGTGCGCGAGCTCACCGGCTACGACCGGGTCATGGTCTACGCGTTCCGCCGCGACCATTCCGGCGAAGTCGTGGCGCAGGCGCTCGGCGGGGAACTCAGTTCTTACCTGGGCCTGCGCTTTCCCGCGTCCGACATCCCGCCGCAGGCGCGCGCGCTGTACCTGGCCAACCGCGTGCGGGTGATCCCCGACGCCGGCTACGCGCCGGTGCCGGTGCATACCGCGGCGCAGGCCGCGCCGCTGGACATGAGCTTCGACCTGCTGCGCAGCGTCTCGCCGATCCATCTGGAGTACCTGCGCAACATGGGCGTGCGCGCGTCGATGTCGATCTCGCTGATCGTCGACGGCCGACTGTGGGGGCTGATCGCCTGCCACCATCCGCAGCCGCGTCCGGTCGGGCCGCGCGAGCGCATCGCCGCCGACGTGTTCGGCCGTTACGTGTCGCTGCTGCTGGGCACCCGCAACCTCAAGCAGATCGGCGCCGCCGAGGCGGCCGCGCGCCTGCATCGCGACCGCCTGGAGCAGGCGCTGGCGCGCTCGCCGTCGCCGTGGGCGACGCTGCGCGAACAGTCCGAGGCGCTGCTCGGCGCGCTCGGCGCCGACGCCGCGGCGCTGGTCGCCGGCGACGGCGCGCTGCTGGCCGGGGCCGACTTCGATCCGGCGGCGCTGGCGCCGGCCCTGGCCTGGGCGCGGACGCACGCGCGCCACGCCCCCGCCGGCACCGCCGAGCGCGCCGACTGGAACGACGCCGGGCACGGGCCGGCCGGCCTGTTCGCGACGCCGCTCGACGCCGGCACCGGCGGCTGGCTGCTGCTGTTGCGCAACGAACAGATCGAACACGTGCGCTGGGCCGGCTCGCCGGACGACGCCTACCAGCTCGACGCCGGCCGCCTGACCATCGGCCCGCGCACCAGCTTCGCCGAATGGAACCAGACCGTCAGCGGCACCGCCGAGCCGTGGTCGGAGGAAGACGCCGAGCGCGCCGAACGCGTGCGCCTGCTGCTGTCTCGCCACCTGGACGCCGGCGCGCAGCGCGAGGCCGCGCACGGCGAAGCCGGCGGGCGCCTGGTGCGGCTGGACCTGCACGGCCACCGCCGGCGCCTGGTGCGGCTGGCCAACCTGCTGACGGATGCGGCCGATCACCTGGACGCGTCCCGACGGGCGCAGCTCGAGGACGCGATCGCGGCGATGGAAGCCGCGCTGGCATCGCCCGCCGACACGGAGCGACGCGCGGCCGGTTGAGCGGATCGGGACGCCGGACCGCGGCCGCGCGGATTGACGCCGGTGCGTGCCTACCGATCCGTACCGACAGACCCGTGCCGACAGATCCGTGCTGATCGACACGCGCCGACCGGCCCGTGCCGCCTCAGCCCGATCGGGGCCGATTCGCTTCTGTCCGCCCGATCCACTCCTGTCCGCCCGACCCGCGCCGGTCGCCCGATGCGCGCGGATCCGTGCCCGCGCGCGCAATCGCGTTCGCGGCGCGCGCGCCTTCGCTGCGCCGCAACCCCGGCCGGCCGCGGTTTGCGCTAGTCTCGGCGGCATGACCGCAGAACGCGATTTCATCCCCCTGAACCTGTGCGTGCTGACCGTCTCCGACAGCCGCACCCTCGCCAACGACAGCTCCGGCGACTACCTGATCCAGTCGCTGACCGACGCCGGCCACCGCCTGGTCGAACGCAAGCTGCTGCCGGACGATCGCTACAAGCTGCGCGCGGCGGTGTCGCAGTGGATCGCCGACGACGGCGTCGACGGCATCCTGGTCACCGGCGGCACCGGCTTCACCGGCCGCGATTCCACCCCCGAGGCGCTGCTGCCGCTGCTGGACAAGGAAATGCCGGGCTTCGGCGAACTGTTCCGCGCGATCAGCTTCGACGAGATCGGCACCTCGACCCTGCAGTCGCGCGCCTTCGCCGGGCTGGCCAACGCCACGTTCCTGTTCTGCCTGCCGGGTTCGACCTCGGCCTGCCGCACCGCCTGGGAAAAGATCGTCAGCGCGCAGCTCGACGCGCGCACCCGGCCGTGCAACCTCGCCACTTTGCGTCCCCGCCTCAAGGAGTGATGCGCATGTCGCTGGACACCACCCTGCGCCTGCTGGCCAAGGCCAGCGGCCTCAGCGTGACCGACCTGGCCACCGCGATCCCGCGCGCCGGCGCCAACACCGTCAGCGCCTGGCTGCGCGGCGAGAAGCTGCCCGGCCGCGACCAGCTCGACGCGCTCGCGCGCGCCTTCGGCGTCCCCGCCGGCGCGCTGCTGGCCGAACTGGCCAGCACCCTCGACCCGGCCCGCACCCAGGGCGAGCACGACCTGCTCGCCGCCTACCGCGCGCTCGACACCCGCCAGCAGGGCGCCCTGCTGGAAGTCGCCGCGAGCATGGCCGGCACCCGCCGCGCCGCGCCGGCGCGCGCGCGCAAGGCGCCGGCGAAGAAGGCTTCCGCCCGCAAGAAGGCCGCCCGATGAGCAAGCTCAAGCGCAAGGACTACGAAGCGCAGCTGGAACCGCTGCAACTGGAACTGGCGGCGATGGGCCGCTGGCTGCAGCACAGCGGCAAGCGGCTGATGGTGATCTTCGAAGGCCGCGACACCGCCGGCAAGGGCGGCGCGATCGGCTCGATCTCGGAGAACCTCAACCCGCGCCAATGCCACATCGCCGCCCTGTCCAAGCCGAGCGAACGCGAAGCCGGGCAATGGTATTTCCAGCGCTACGCGCCGCACCTGCCGGCGGCCGGCGAGATCGTCCTGTTCGACCGCAGCTGGTACAACCGCGCCGGCGTCGAGCAGGTCATGGGCTTCGCCAAGCCCGAGCAGGTCAAGGCCTTCCTCAAGCAGGCGCCGGTGTTCGAGAAGCTGCTGGTCGACGACGGCATCCTGCTGTTCAAGTACTGGCTGTGCTGCGACCAGGCGCAACAGGAAGAGCGTTTCGCCGAGCGCCTCAACGATCCGCTCAAGCGCTGGAAACTCTCGCCGATCGACCTGCAGGCGCGCGCCCATTACGACGACTACACCCGCGCCCGCGAGGCGATGCTCGAAGCCACCCACACCAAGCATGCGCCGTGGACGCTGGTCGACTTCAACGACCAGCGCCAGGGCCGGCTGAGCTTGATCCGCGACCTGCTCTCGCGCCTGCCCGACACCGAGGTGGCGCCGGCCAAGCTCGACTTCCCGCCGCTCAAGGGCAAGCCGGCGAAGGAGAGGTTCGGCGTGCTGAAACCCATCGGCGGCAAGTCGGGCGGCAAATCGGGCGGCAAGTCGGGCGACAAGGGCTGACCAGCACACGGGAGGCGATATGGACCGCGAACAGGCCGAGCGCACCAGCCTGTTGTTGGCGAGCATGAACGCCACGCTCAACCGACACCTGCTGCAACTGCAGCCGCAGCTGCCGCACGACGAATTCCGCGCCCTGTGCGAGGACATCGGCCGGGTGACCGGCGAACTGCTGAGCGTGACCGCCCCGCTCTACCGGCAGTTCCCGCAGCTCAAGCCCGAAGAGCTCGGCGGGCCGTACCGGATGGAGTTCGTCGAAGTCCCCGAGGCGATGTTCGCGCGCAAGGCGATCGCGCCGAGCGCCGAGTTCGGCTGAGCGCGACTATCGGTCGCCCCCTGTAGGAGCGACGCGAGTCGCGACCGCGACAACGCAACTACGCCGAACCTTTCGATGTAGTTGCGTTGTCGCGGTCGCGGCTTGCGCCGCGCCTACAAAAAGCGATGCGTGTGGGGTGCAGGCTTCGGGGAGGAGCGCTTGCGTGCGTCGCTTCGGTTGGTCGTGACTCGCGTCGCTCCTACACAAAGCCCGCCGGCCTCACGCCTGCGAGCGCCGGTACGGCTGGAACAACTGCAGCAGCCACGGCTTCTGCGCCAGCACCAGGCTCACGCCGACCCGCTCCTGCGCGGTCAGCGCGGCATCGCGCGCCAGCAGGGCGTCGAATTCGCGCGCGACCTCGCCCAGCCGCTGCTTGAGCTGGCGGATGCCGGCCGGGCTCAGCGAGCCGCTGAGCAGCAGCAACACGTCCTGCTCGCCGTCGAACGGATCGGCGAAGTAGTCCTGCAGCAGCTTGAGCCGGAAATAGCGCTCCATCGGCCCGTCGGCGCGCCAGCGGAAGTTGCGCGCGGTCAGCGGGCGGCCGCGGTTGCCGGGCATCAGTTCGATGATGCCGAGCCGGTCCAGCCGCACCAGCAGGCCGGTCCAGCGCGCGTTGTCGAAGTTGAAGTGGGCCTGCACGTCGGCCTGCTTCCAGCGGTTCAAGGTCAGGAACAAGGCCAGCAGCAGCGCCGGCTCGTCGACCAGGGCCTGCTCCTGGGCTTCGCTGAGCGTGGCCATCGGCGCGCGGCCGCGGCCGGCCTCGGCGCTGAGTTCGGCCAGGCCGATGTCGAGCACATCGCAGATCTCTTCCAGCCGCGCCAGGCTCATCGCCCGTCGCGAGAACATGCGCTTGACCGCTGCCTCGCTGAGCTTGAGCCGGCCGGCGAGGTCGCGGTAGGTGAGGTCCTGGGCACGCAGGAAGCGCTTCAGGGCGTCAACGAGTTCGAGTGAGAGGGCCATGGGTAGCAAAATACGCTACCTCGCAGGGAAATCCGAGACACCTTGTCGATGATCGTTGCCAGCCCGCGAAGCCGTCGGGAAGGTAGGCCGCAGGTCCCGACGAGGTGGCACGAATGCCAAGGAATGCCGAACGCCTGCTCCTCCTCGCCGCGGCCTGCGTCGCCGCCATCGCGCTGCCGGCAGGGAGGCCGGCACGCGCGGCGGTGCAATCCGACGCCGCCAGCCGGCAATCGGCGACCAGCCTGGATGCCTCGGTCGAGGTGCCGGTGGCCGCCGCCCACGCCCTGTCGCAGGGCGCCAAATTTTCCGTCACCGCGATCCAGGCCAGCGGCAACGCCGTCGCGGTGACCGTGTCCGCGGTCGGTGCGGGCACCTCGCTGGTGGTCAAGCTCTCGGCCGAACAGGCACGCGACCTGGGCTTGTCGATCGGCGCTTCGGTGGCGATCACCGCGGTCGCCGCCGGTTGGCTGATCAGCGACGCCGCCGGCCACGTGTTCTGCTTCGTGCCCGACGAACGCGCGCGCCGGCATGTGCACAGCCGCAAGTTGAGCTGAGGACGGCGCGGCCATGGACAGGCAGGGTTCGCAGCGGGCGCGATCGGAACAACGGGGGGCGCGAAAGCAGTGGTTGGAAAAGTGGTTGCAAGGGCAGACGGTGGGCAAGGACCCGGCGCAGGGACGCGCCGCGCGAACGAGCGCCATGGCATCGACCGCGTTCGGCAGGACGCTGGCGGCGGCGATGTTGGCGGCGACGCTGGGGCTGCTGCCCGCACAGGGACGTGCGGGCACCGGATGCGGCAACGAACCGCTGGCGCCGCGCAAGCTCGCCGACGCCGCGCAGACCGCGCTGATCGTGGCCGATGCGCTCGACCGCCGCGACGCGCCGCTGGCGCTGGTGGCGCGGGTCGGCAGCGACCTGTCGGCGCAGGGCCTGGTCTACAGCCACGTCGGCTTCGTCGTGCGCGACCACCCCGCCGGCCGCTGGACCGCGGTGCATTTGCTCAACGAATGCGGCAGCGACCGCTCCAATCTCTACAGCCAGGGCCTGGTCAATTTCTTCGCCGACGACCTGGTCAACCAGGACGCGCGCATCGTCTGGCTCGAACCCGAACTCGCCCAGCGCCTGGCCGAGCGGCTGCGCGCGCTGCCGAGCGGCGCGCTGCACCAGCCCCGCTACAACCTGATCGCGCGGCCGGGCAGCGCCGATTACCAGAACTCGACCGCGTGGGTGCTGGAAACCCTCGGCGCCGCGCTGACGCAGGCGCAGGCGCCCAGCCGCAACGCCGCGTTCGCGGCCGCGCAGCGCGACGGCTTCCGCGCCGACCGCGTGCACATCCCCTATTCCAAGCGCGTGCTCGGCGGTCTGTTCAGCGCCAATGTCGCCTTCACCGACCACCCGATCTCGACCCGGCTCGGCGGCGACTATCCGGTGGTGACGGTTCGCTCGATCGTCGAGTACCTCGACCGCAGCGGCCATGTGCAGGCGCAAAGCGAGTGGCGCAACGGCCGCGCGATGCGGACGCCGGGCGCGCTGTAGTCCGCGTCGGCGCGCCCGCGCAACCGGGGCGTTCGCCGTATGTAGGAGCGGCGCGAGCCGCGACCGCGACAATGCAACCGCGCCGGAGCTTGCGCCGTAGTTGCGTTGTCGCGGTCGCGGCTTACGCCGCTCCTGCAGGGAGCATCCGGTGTTCGCCGCGGCCCGCCGCGGATGGCGGGCGCGCGCTCAGAACACGAAGTCGATGACGTCGCCGACCTTGTCGGCGGTGGCGCTGATGCCGTCGCCGACCGCGTCGGTGACATCGCGCACCACGCCGCCGCCGGGAATGCCGGCCCAGTCCATGAAGTCGCCGGCCCAGCCGCCCCAGTGGTCGATGGTCTCGTTGGCCAGTTCGCCGCCGCTGTCGAGCAGCACGTCGCTGGCGCGGCCGGGATCGGCGGCGATGTTGAGCAGCATCTGGCCCCAGCCCTTGATCAATTCCGGGCTCACCGCCGAGGTGCCGATGCCGGTGTAGTCCTGGTCGCCGTTGAACTGGCCGTAGATCTCGCGGTGCGCGTTCTGCCAGGCGTTGTGCTGGCCGGCCGAGACCGAGGCCAGTTCCTGGATGTCGCCCACCAGCGGCGTGCTGCCCTGGAAGCTCGCGTCCTGGGTCAGGGTGGTGCCGCCGCTGCAGTTGTCGGTGAAGGTGAAGGTCTGGGTGCCGCGCAGGACGTGGCCGTCGAGGGTGTTGATGGTGATGGCGCGGTTGTCCGCATCCAGGCGGATCTCGACCGGCAGCCAGGTCGGCGGCGGGCCGCCGGTTTCGAGCATGTAGCGGCCGCCGTCTTCCAGGTTCTGCGTGGGCGGGCGGATTTCCATGCCGCCGGCGCCGAACACTTCGCCCGGGTTCTGCACGAAGTGGTCGTAGGCTTCCTGCGGCGTGGCGTTGGGAATGTCGCTCTGGTACACGGCGCGGGTGACCTCGCGGCCGACTTCGCCGATCGGCGGGTTCGGCTGCAGGTCCTGCAGGATGTTGCGCACGTCGCCGTCGCCGGGATAGCGCGGGGTGCCGGGCGTGTGTCCGGTCAGGTAGCTGGCGAAGCCGCGGCTGGCCAGGGCGAGCATGAAGTCGCGCTGGCTTTCCTGCTGGTCGTGGCTGCCGCCGACGGCGAGGTCGGGATCGGGGCCCTGCACGCCGATCTCGAAATCGTTGGGGCCGGAGTCGGCCTGGACCGGCTTGAGTTCCGGCGCGCGCGGATCGGCCGGAGGCGGCGTCGGCGTGCAGACGGGGAAGTTGGTCGGGCGGTAGGCGTCGATCGGCAGCACGGGAGAACTCCTTTTCCGCGGGGGCCGGGCCATTGCACTCCCAAGCCGCGCGCGCGCCAATCCGGGGCGTCCCGAGCTAGGGGTTGCCCTAGGCCGCTTCAGGCTTTGGGCAGGAGCGCCGCGAGCCGCGGCCGCGACAACGCAACTGCGCCGCCGGTTTCGCCGTGTTTGCCTTGTCGCGGTCGCGGCTCGCGCCGCTCCTGCACAAGCCTGGCGGACAGTGGCTGGCCCTTCAGCCGCAGACGAAGCCGTCCCCGGCCTCGTTCTCGCCGGCCGGTTCGCGTTCGATGCGGTCGACCCGCGCATTCGGCGGCCCCTGCCGCAACCACTGCGCGAGGCGTTCGATCGCCGCCGCGTCGCCGACCGCGAGCACTTCCACCCGGCCGTCGCGCAGGTTGTTGGCGTAGCCGCGCAAGTCCAGCGCCAACGCCTGTTCGCGGGCGCTCGCGCGGAACCACACGCCTTGCACCTTGCCGGCGACGTAGAAGCGCGCGGCGCTCAAGTGTTGCCGCCGCTCGGACCGCCCTTGCTCGAATCGTCCTTGTTCGAACCGTTCTTGCCTGCGCCGCCCTGGCCCGCCGGCTCGCCCGGCTTCGGTCCACCGGCCTTGGCGATGGCGTCCTCGAGCTTCTTCGCGTCGACCGGGCCGAGGAACTTCTCCACCACCTTGCCGTCCGGCCCGATCAGGTAGGTCATCGGCAGGCCCTTGGGCGTGTCGAAGGACTTCGGCGGATCGGTCACGTCGAGCACCGCGATCGGGTACGACACCGGATGTTGCTTGAGGAAGGCCTGCATGTCGGCCTTGTCGATTTCCTCGTAGGCCAGGCCGATCACTTCGATGTGCTCACGCATCGCGTCCAGCGCCGACAGCTCGGGCATTTCCTTGATGCACGGCGCGCACCAGGTGGCCCAGAAGTTCACCACCACCCACTTGCCGCGGTGCTCGGCCAGGTCGTAGGTCTTGCCGTCGAGGGTGGCGATGCGCAGTTCGGGAACATCGGACGCGGCGGGCGCCTCGGCCGGCTTGTCGGCGGGCGCCGGCGCGGCGGCTTGCGCGGCGATGCGCTCGGCATCGGCGCGCTTGATCTCGTCGGCCCGGTCGATCGACCGGGGGTCGTCGGACTTCTGGCAGGCGCCGAGCAGGGTCGCGGCGATCGCGACGGCGAGCAGCGGCAGCGCGCGGCGGGTGCGGGCGGTGGAAATCATGGTGCGTCCTCTTCGGCATGAATGCTGGACACGCGCCGTTTCATCAGCGCGCGCAGCGGTACGCGCAGTTCGTCCATCGCCGCCACCGCCGACTGGCCGAGCGAGTCGTCGCGGCAGGGCAGCATCGCCTCGGCGATGGGGATGCGCAGGTTGCAGGCTTCGTACAGTTCGCCCAGCGAGAGTTCGTCGAGATCGCGCGAGAGCAGCCATTCGCCGCTCTCGGCGCGGCTCACCACCTGGATCTCGCCGAGCTGTTCGAGCATCTGCTGGACCAGCGAGTCGGTCAGCATCGGTTCGAGCTGCTGGATGTCGTCGATGTGCAGCCCGCGCCCGCGCTTGCGCGCCTGGGCGAAGCGCGCGAGCAGGCGCAGCAGGCCGTACATCTCGAAGCCCAGCGGCAGGCGCATCGCCGCGGGCTGGTAGCGGAACGCGGCGATCGAGGACGCCAGCGAGGCGCCCAGCAGCACCGCGATCCAGCTCAGGTAGATCCACAGCAGGAAGATCGGCACGAACGCCAGGGTGCCGTAGATCTTGGAATACGAGCCGAAGCTGCCCAGGTACAGGCCGATGCCGCCCTTGATGACCTCGAACAGCACCATCGCCAGGAACGCGCCGGCCACGGCGTGGCGCCACTTCACCGTGCGGTGCGGCACTACGACATAAATCGCCGCGAACGCCAGCCACTCCAGCGCCATCGGCGCGCCGCGCAGCAGCAGGCTTTCCAGCCAGCGCCCGGGCTGGGTGGCGAACACGTCCAGGGCGAAGAAGCGCGCCGAGATCGCCAGGCTGGCCGCGGCCAGCAGCGCGCCGAGGGTCAGCACGGTCCAGTAGATCAGGAAGCGGCCGATGCGCGGGCGCGCGGAGTGCACGCGCCAGATCTGGTTGAACGCCGACTCCACCCCGTTGAGGGTGATCAGCAGCGACACCACCAGCGCGATCACGCCGGCGGCGGTGAGCTGGCCGGCGTTGGCCGAGAACTGCTTGAGGTAGGACTCCACCGAGCGCGCCGCCGAGGGCACGAAGTTGGAGAAGATGTAGTCGCTGAGCTTGTCGCTCCATTCGCCGAACATCGGGAACGCCGAGAGCACGCCGAACACCACCATCGACAGCGGCACCAGCGCGAACACCGTGGTGTACGACAGCGCGCCGGCGGCCTGGAACAGGTTGTCGTCGAGGAAGCGGCGGGCGAGGAAGCGGAAGAACGTGCCCACGCGCGCGCGGTCGCGCACGCGGTCGCTCCAGCGATAGATCGAATCCAATGGCTCCATCGGGCGCAGGGTAACCGATGGGGCGTTGGGGCGGGATGCAGGGCCGTCATCCGCCTTTCGGGGCACCTTCTTCGGCAAGCGGGTGAGCGGCCGCGCTTGCGGGCCATCGGCTCGCGCGGCCGCGAACGCTTGGGCGCTCTGCGCCCGGGCCGGGAACGCGCCCGCAAAAGGCCGCGCCGCGCGCATTCCTCTATCCTGTCCAGCGCAAAGGAGACCCCGATGACCGAAGTGTTGGTGCTCTACTACAGCCGCGGCGGTTCCGTCGCCCGCCTCGCCCGCCAGATCGCGCGCGGCATCGGCGAGGTCGAGGGCGTTAGCGCGCGGCTGCGCACGGTGCCGCCGGTGGCCGCGATCACCCAGACCGCGGCGCCGCCGGTGCCCGAGGACGGCGCGCCCTACGTCGAGCCGCGCGACCTGGACGAATGCGCCGGCCTGGTGCTCGGCAGCCCGACCCGCTTCGGCAACATGGCCGCGCCGGTCAAGCACTGGCTCGACGGCCTCGGCGCGCAGTGGGCCAGCGGCGCCCTGGTCGGCAAGCCGGCGGCGGTGTTCACCTCCACCGCCAGCATGCACGGCGGCCAGGAATCGACCCTGCTGAGCATGATGCTGCCGCTGCTGCACCACGGCTGCGTGATCCTCGGCATTCCCTACACCGAGCCGGCGCTGAGCCGCACCCGCGGCGGCGGCACGCCGTACGGCGCCAGCCACGTCGCCGGGGCGCAGGACGATCCCGAACTCAGCGACGACGAGGCCGCGCTGGCGCGCGCGCTGGGACGCCGGGTCGCGGCGCTGACCGCGAAGGTGAACCGTTGAGCGCGTCGGGCCCCGGTGCCCACGGTCGCGGCCGCGACGCAGCCGGGCCCGACGAAGCGGGCCCCGACAACGCCGGCCCGGGCGAGCGCGCGCCGGCCGCGCGCGTCGCGGACGGCGGCGCCCACGAGCGCAGCGTTATCGATGACGGTACTGCGCAAGGCCACGCCGGGCATGGCGCGACGACCGCGCGGCCGGGCTCGCAATGGGTGCTGCTGGTCTGCCTGCTCGCCCTGGCCGCGCTGTTCGCGCTGTGGTACCTGCTGCCGGGCCGGCACTGGATCGCCGGGCTGACCGTGTTCGTGCTGCCGCCGGCGCTGCTGGCCGCCGGCGTGGCCCTGCGCAGCCGCCTGGCCGGTTACTGGGCCGGGGTGCTGGCGCTGTTCTGGTTCTGCCACGGGGTGATGCTGGCGTGGTCCTCGCCGGGCGAGCGGCTGTACGCCTGGATCGAGGTGGTGCTGGCGCTGGCGGTGATCTTCTCGGCCAACCTGGCCGGGCTGAAGGCGCGGTTGGGGCGCAAGCGCGGGTAAAGCCCTTGTGGGAGGGCCTTCAGGCCCGACGCCCTGCGTTCGGATCGCCGCGCCCTGGCACGAAAGCGTCGGGCCTGAAGTCCCTCCCACAACAGCCGCGGCCCCGTTGCCGCGGCGGCCGGGCCGCGCAACGCCAAGCCCCGGCCGGGAACTCCCCGCCCAGGGGTCCTATAATCGATCCCCCTCCCACCCGACCACGCGACCCACCCGAGATGGACAAGCTCTGCATCGTCACCACCGGCGGCACGATCGACAAGATCTACTTCGACGACAAGTCGGACTACCAGATCGGCGAACCGCAGATCGGCCACATCCTCGAAGAGCTCGGCGTGGGCTTCCGCTACAACGTCATTCCGATCATCCGCAAGGACTCGCTGCACATCAGCGCGCAGGACCGCGAACTGATCCGCGCCACCATCGCCGCCCAGGACGCGCGCCACGTGCTGGTCACCCACGGCACCGACAGCATGGTCGAGACCGCCAAGGTGCTGGCGACCATCGCCGACAAGACCATCGTCCTGACCGGCGCGCTGAATCCGGCGCGGTTCCGCGGCTCGGACGCCGAGTTCAACATCGGCACCGCGGTCGGAGCGGTGCAGTCGCTGCCGCCGGGCGTGTACATCGCGATGAACGGGCGGATCTGGGATCCGGCCAAGGTGCGCAAGAACGTCGAGGCCAATCGCTTCGAAGCCCTCTGATCCGGGCGGCCGGCGCGGCGGGACGATCCCGCCGCGATGCGGGCGCGAGAACGAGGCCCGGTCCGCATGCGGACCGGGCCTCGTCGTTTCGGCGCCCGGCCGCGCCGCGCCGAAGCGCCCGCCGGCCGGACGCGGCGTGCGCGCCGGCGCGTCCGCAGCGTGACCGGGTTCGCGAACCCGGTCCGGATTTCGATCCACACCCGATGTGGAAACCGCCCTTGCGCCGCCGCCCGATCGATTAGCATCGGCGCTTCGTCCCGAAAACCAGCGGTGATCCAAGATGCGTCGATCCGTTCCGGCCCTGGCGGCTTCCGCGTTGGCGTTGCTCGTCCTGGCGGCCTGCCAGAAACCCGCCGAGCCGGCCCAGTCCGCGCAGGCGGCGGCCGCCGACACCGGCAAGGCGCCCGCCGCGGGCGCGGCCGCGAGCGACAATCCGCTGGAACCGCCGGAGCGCGCGGTGCGCGGCGACGCGATCGGCTACGACGGCTTCAGCGGCGGCGCCGAGCCCGGCGGCCCGGTCACCGCGCGCTTCGGCGCCGACGCCGCCAGCGTGCGCGGCGCCTGGGGCGGGGAAATGAAGGACAACAACGGCCAGCGCCCGGACGCCCACTGCTTCCTGCTGTACCCGGTGCGCGGCGCGATCACCCACCAGTACGGCTTCCTGATGGGCAAGGACGGCCTGGCCGGCATCGACGTCTACGATCCCAAGGCGCAGGCGCCGGGCGGCGGCCGCATCGGCCTGAGCATCGACGAGATCAACAAGGCCTACGCCGGCAAGGTCAAGCAGGTGCCGAACCCGACCTTCGAAGGCGCTGCGTTCCTGGAAGTGGAACCGCCGCAGGGCAAGGACACCCAGCTGACCTTCGAGACCGACGCGCTCGGCAACGTCACCAACTGGCGCATCGCCCGCAAGGGTGCGATGGCGCACGAGGAAAGCTGCACGCGCTGAAGCCGTTGCGGCCGCAGCCGGCGACATCGCGGGCCTGAAAGCCCCCCGCATCGCGGGAGGCCTTCAGGCCCGAAGCTTTTCGAGTCGGAGGACCTTCAGGCCCGATGCTTTCCGACCGGCTCGCGGCGCTCCCGCATGCGGGCCCGCTGCGGCATCACATCCCCGAGGTCTTGCCCAGCTCGCCCAGGAACGCCAGCCCGAGCTTGGCGAACGGCACGCTGTTGGCCGCCGAGTTGCCCATGTTGGCCAGGGTGTCGTTGCGGGTGTGGATGTGCGGCGAGTAGCCGCCGGTCGCGGTGCCTCCCTCGAACAGCATCGCCGCCGGATAGCCGGCCGAGGTCCACGACGCGTGGTCGGAGCAGCCGTAGCCGCAACGGTACTCGGCCAAGGTGCCGCCGCCGAGGTAGCGCGAGTACAACTGGCGCACCAGCCCCTGCAGCCCGGCGTTGGAATTGTCGCTGATCAGGCGCAAGTCGGCCGCGCCCGCGGTGCGGTAGTTGGTCATGTCCAGCTGCAGCACGCCGACCACGTTGACGCCGCGGTTGCGGTGATCGACGGCGATGGCGTTGGAGCCGCGCAGGCCGATCTCCTCGGCCGCATAGGCCATGAACTTGACCGTGCGGCGCGGCTTCCAGCCGCTGCCCAGGGCGACCCGCAGCACCTCGGTCAGCGTGGCCACGCCCGAGGCGTCGTCGTCCGCGCCCGGCGCGCTCGCGCTGCTGCCGCCGCTGGCGATCGAATCCATGTGCGCGCCCAGCACCGCCACTTCGTCGGACAGTTCGTTGCCGCGCACGGTCAGCACCACCGACGGCTGCTGGCCGCAGTTGCTACAGGCCACCTGTTCGACGCTGACGTCCGCGCGGTTGGCGGCGAGGCGCTTCCAGCTGTCGCGGATCCAGTCCGATGCGGCGCGGCCGCTGGCGGTGGCGGCGTGGCGCGTAGTCCAGTTGCCCGACAGGCTGCGGATCGTGGCGCGGATGTCGGCCTCCCTGACCTGCCCCAGCCATGGCGTCACCGTGGCCTGATTGTCGACCGTGTACTCGACCGCCTGCGCCGACACCGCCAATGCGCTGAGATCGTCGCGGACGAACGCCTCGGCCTGCTCGCGACTGTCGAAGGCGAAGAACCCGCCGCAGCGCTTTTCCTTTTCGTGCACGTGCCGCACCAGTTCGGGCAGGCGCCCGGCCGGCACGCGGGAAATCGCCAGCGCTTCGCCGTCGCGGCCCGCGAGCGTGCGCAGGCGGGTCCCGGCGTCGGCGAGCGCGGCGCGATGGGTGCGCTCGGCGGCGACCACGTACACCGGCTTGAGCGGATCGTCGCCGGCGGCGGCCGGACCGGAGGCGATGGCGGGAGCCGCGACGGACGCGGCCAGGGACAGCAGCAATTGCGGAGCGAAGCGGGACACGGCGATCTCCAGGAACGGCGCCTCGCGGCGCGGGACGGGCCGCGCGCGGCGGACGCCGCGGCGGAAACGGCCGATCGCACGCACGCGATCGGCCGTGCCTCCACGCTAAGCCGCGGCCGCGGCGGCCTGGCGCGCGACGCGCACGGCCTCGACGCCGACGCGCGTGACCGGGGTCATGCAACGCGCCGAATCGGACGCGTCCCAATTGAATCGTTATCGCGTTCGCGCGTCCGCCGTCCTGGCCTGCGTGCCGCATGCGAAAAAGAAAACCCCGGCCGGGGCCGGGGCGCGAACGTCTTCGCCAAGTTGGGAAGCGTCGCCGCGCGACGCATGCGCGCGCGGCGACGCGGTGCGGCGAGCTACGGCCCGGCCAGCGCCGGCGCGAAACGCACCGGATCGCGACAGGCCGGGCCGCAACCGCCGGTTCGGCGGCGCACCGTCAGAACGTGATGCTCCACTTGACGATGCGGCCGGTGTCGCCCGGGCCGTTGTCGTTGACCCGCAGCTTCCACTGGCCGTTGAGCGCCTCGCTCGACACGTCCACGGTGTAGGTCTGCTCCAGGTTGTCGGCGCTGCCGCCGCTGCGGTTGTGCAGGTTGTAGAGCGAGCCGTCCGGCGCGACCAAGTCGACCTTCAAATCGCCGCGATAGGTGTGCACGATGCTGACGTACACCTGCGCGTTGGCCGGCCCGTTGCCGGTGCGGCCGGACACCGGGATCGGGCTGTCGACGGTGGCGTTGTCGTTGATCGCATACGCGGTGGCGTTGCTGTAGGTCTGCGTGCCCGGCCCCGGCCCGGGGCCGCTGCCGGCGGTCTTGCCGAGTTCGCCGACGAAGGCCAGGCCGAGCTTGGCGAACGGCACGCTGTTGGCCGCCGAGTTGCCCATGTTCGCCAGCGTGTCCGAGGGCGAGTGGATGTACGGCGAGTAGCCGCCGCCGGAGGTGCCGCTCTCGAAGTAGATCGCCGCCGGGAAACCGGACGCGGTCCACGACGCGTGGTCGGAGCAACCGTAGCCGCAGGTGTAGCTGCCCAGCGTGCCGCCGAGGTAGGTCGCGTGCAGGTCGCGCAGGAACTGCTGCAGCGCCGAGTTGGAGTAGTCGGTGACCAGACGCACCGGGTTGGCGCCGCCGTTGCGGTAGTTGGTCATGTCCAGCTGCAGCACGCCGACCACGTTGACGCCGCGGTTCTTGAAGTCGGTGGCGATCGCCTTGGAGCCGCGCAGGCCCACTTCCTCGGCGGCGTAGCCCATGAACTTGATCGTGCGCTTGGGCTTGTAGCCGCTGGCCAGGGCCACGCGCAGCACTTCGGTCAGGGTGGCGATGCCCGATGCGTCGTCGTCGGCGCCCGGCGCGTTCATCGCATCGCCGCTGCCGCTGCTGGAGATCGAGTCCAGGTGCGCGCCGAGCACGACCACTTCGTTGGGCAGTTCGCTGCCCTGGATGGTCAGGATCGCCGAGGGCTGGGTCGAGCAGTTGGTGCAGCCGGTGTAGAGCTCGGCGCTGACATCGCTGCGGCCGTTCGCCAGCGCCAGCCAGGTGTCCTTGATCCAGGTCGCCGAGGTGCGGCCGTGGGTGGAGGCGTAGTAGCGGTTCGGATACTGCGTGGACAGATGGTTGATGGTGCCGCGGATGTTCGCCTCGCTGACCTGGCTCAGCCACGGATTGACCGTGGCCTGGTTGTCGACGGTGTAGGTCGCGAACAGGGTCTCGATGGCCTCGCGGCTGCGGTCGGCCTTGACGAAGTCCTCGGCCTCGCGACGGCTGTCGAAGGCGAAATAGCCGCCGCAGCGCTTCTCGTTTTCGTGGACGTGGCGGATCAGGTCCGGCAGCTGGTGGGTCTTGAGTTCGGCGATCACCAGCGGCTTGCCGATCGCGTTGCTCAGGCCGCTGGCGTTCTTGGCCAGGCTCTGCACGCCGGCGTCGAAGGTCTGGCGCGAGGTGACGATGTAGACCGGCTTGAACGGATCGTCGCTGGCGTCGGCGGGGCGCGCATGGTCGTGGCCATGGTTTTGCGCGTACGCCGGCGAGAGCGCGGCGGCGAGCGCCAGCGCGAGCGCGACGGGTGCGAGGCGGAAGCGGGCGGACCGGGCGTACGGGGAAGCGGATTGCGGTTTCACGGAAAACGCTCCTGGATCGGGCGTCTGCGGCGGATGCTCCGGCATCGGCGCGCGAACGCGGTGGACGGAACGGCGTGCGCGTCGCGCACGTCGCGAGGACTTGCTGCGCGTGAAAGCGCGTTCGAGCCGTACGGGGGAGAACGATCCGATGCGCCCGGGATTCGACGCTAAGCGCGCGGGCGCGCAGCGACAAGCGACAAGCGAAGCGAACGCACATTCGCGATCGTGACTGGGGTCATGCAACCGCGCAGTAAACGCTTACGGCTTGCGTTCGCCGGCATATGCATGCAGGAAATCCCTATATTTTCAGTGTTTCGCCGACTGAAACTCCGTGCCGATGCCGAAGCGGCGTTCGCGGCGGCGCGGTTGCATGCGAGGCGGTATGGACAGAAGACCTCGTAATTCCAGCCCCTTTCTGCATCGACAGCGCTCGCATCGTGGGAGGGGCTTCAGCCCCGATGCTTTTCGATCCGAGGCGGCGCCGCAACCGGAAACAAGAGCATCGGGCCTGAAGGCCCTCCCACAAAAGCAAAAGCCTCGGCGCTCGTGGTATCGGTTCTTGTGGGCCAGTTCGTGCGCCGCCGGCTCTCGCAACAGCCGCTCTTGTGAGAGCAGCACCAGCTCTTGAAGACCCGCTCTTGTGGGAGGGGCTTCAGCCCCGACGCTTTCCGATCCGATGCGACAACCGCGACAACAAACAAGAGCCGCGGCCTTGAAGCCATCCCCACAAAAACGAAGCCCCGGCATGCGCCGGGGCTTCGCAAGCGCAGCATCCGCAACGATCGATCAGAAGGTGAGGCTCCAGCTGTCGATCCGCCCGGTGTCGCCGTTGGCGTTGTCGTTGACCCGCAGCTTCCAGGTGCCGTTGAGCGCCTCGCTCGACAGGTCCTTGTTGAAGGTGCCGATGACGTTGTCGGCGCTGCCGCCGGTGCGGTTGTGGATGTTGTAGACGGTACCGTCCGGCGCGACCAGATCGACCTTCAGATCGCTCTTGTAGGTGTGGTAGATGGTCACCTGCACCGGCGTGCTGGCCGAGCCGTTGCCGCTGCGGCCGGACACCACGATCGGGCTTTCCACCGTGGCGCTGTCGGCGATCGCCACGTCGGTGTCGTTGCGGTAGGTCTGCGCGCCGCCGCTGCTCACCGTCACCGAGGCGGTCTTGGTGTTGGTGCTGCCGTCGTCGTCGGTCACGGTCAGGGCGACGCTGTAGGTGCCGGCCGCCGCATAGGTCTTGCTCGGATTGGTCGCGGTCGAAGTGCTGCCGTCGCCGAAGCTCCAACTGCGCGACACAATGGTCCCGTCGCTGTCGCTGGAGGTGTCGGTGAAGCTCGCGCTGAGCCCGCTGGTGGTGCTGCTGAAGTTCGCCACCGGCGGGTTGTTGGTACCGGGGCCGCCGCCAGTCACGGTGAAGCGCGCGGCGTTGGGCGTGCCCGGCTTGCCCGAGGCGTCGGTGCCCTGCACATAGACCGTGTGCACGCCGGCGGCGAGGCCGCTGGTGGAAATCGAGCCGGTGACGTTCTCGTTGCTGCTGTTGAAGCTGCCGTCGCTGGCGCTCAGCGCGATGCCGACCGCCCCGCTCGCCCACGGCGGCGTGTCGATGTAGGCGCGCGCCGATGCGATGTTCTGCACCGGCTCGCTGCCGTTGCTCTGGTTGAACACGCCATCGTTGACGTTGGCGTTGACCGTCACCGGGGTTCCGGCCGGCACCGACGCCGACGAGACGCCGACCGAGGTGGTGTCAGGGCCGCTCGGCAGCGTGTAAGGCGCCCACAAGGCGCGGGCGACGTAGCGCAGCGTCCTGAGGTTGTTCGGCAAGGTGGTGCCGGTGAAGCTGCTGCAGCTTTCGAAGAAGCTGCCGCCCAGTTCGATGGTGTAGCCCGGCACGCCGAGCAGACCGTACATGGTGTCGTCGGTGGTGCCGTCGGTCCCGTACAGCTCGTTGGACTGCTGCGGCCGGTAGCCGTTGAAATAAGCCATGCGCCGGCCGAAGGTCTGCAGCGCGTCGCGGTTCGGCGCCGGGTTGACGGTGTCGCCCCACGACCACAGCACCAGATCGGCCGCGCTGTGGATGTCGATGAACACGCCTTGATAGTCCGCCGGCGCCGGCGTGGTCACGTCGTCGCTGCGGCGGTCGGGGAAGATGCCGCCGCTGTAGACGCCGTTGCTGCCGCGGGTGCCGGCGACCAGACGCATCAGGTTCTGGGTTTCCGGGTCCGAGCTCGGGGTCGGGCCGCGATAGGTCTCGGCGCACTGGTTGCCGCTGGAACCGCCGGACACGCTGTTCCAGTGATACGGGAAGTTGCGGTTGAGGTCAGTGCCGTAGCTGCTCGCGCTACAGCTGCCGCCGTTGCTGTTGTTGACGTTCTTGCGCCAGGACGAGCCGGCCTCGGCTTTCTTGCGTCCGTCGGGATTGGCGTTGAGCACCAGCTGGAAGGCGAAGTTGTCGAGCAGCCAGGTCGCTTCGGCGTCGGTGCCGTAGCCGTTGACCAGGCCTTCGGCGAAGCGGGTGACCAGTTCCGCCGGCGCGTACTCGCGCGCGTGGATCGAACCGAACAGCACCAGGGTCGGCTTGTTCGGCAGCGCCGCGTCGGTAGCCGAGTTGGTGATCTTGAACACCTTCATGTCGTAGCCGGTGCCGGCGTTCTGGGTCTTCTGCCAGCTCGGGCCGATCACGCGCACGCTGGCCAGGTTCGGCTTGCTCGCCGCCAGCTGGTCCATGGTCTGGTAGGTCTCTTCGACCGTGCGGAAGCAAGCGTAGCCGGGGATGCTCTTGGCGCCGGGGAGCGCGGACTTCAGCGCGCTTTGCAGGCGCTGCATCTGCGCGGTGGACTCCTGGTCGAGCTCGTACTTGAAGCCGGCGGCGCGCAGCGCGGCCAGATCCTCGGGCATGGCCTCGACCTTCACGGTCCTGGCCTGGCGGTCGACGATCAAGTGCTGGAAGCGCGATGCGATGCGCTGCAGTTGCTTGGGGTTGTCGTACTTGGCGGTGACGAACACGGGTTGCTCGTCGGCGGCCGCGGCGCTGGCGGACAGGGCCAGCAACAGCGGCAGCGCGGCAATTTGGAAGCGCATTGGGAGACTCTCCATGGACCGGTGCGGTGTGGGCAGCGACGCGGAGGCGTGCCGGAGTCATGCTTGGATGCGGCGTGCGCGCTGGCAAGCGCCGTGCGGCGCGCAATGGCAGCGCTTTCGTGAAGCAGACCAGCAGAATGCAGCTGTGCGAATCAGCGCACAGTTCCGTGCGTTGCGACGAAGCCGTCCCTGCAGGAGCGGCGCGAGCCGCGGCCGCGAATCCACAATGAGAGCGCAAGCATCCGCGGCCCGCGACAGCGGCAGTCGTCGCGCACCAGTGCCGGGTTCGTCGCAGGCGCGGATTCGCGGTCGCGGCTCGCGCCGCTCCTACAGGGGGAACCGAAACTTCATCGCCGCAAAAAAGCCGCGGCCCGAAGGCCGCGGCGTGGTGCGGGTCAAACCGGCTGCATCAGAAGGTGATGCTCCACTTGTCGATGCGGCCGGTATCGGCAGTGGCGTTGTCGTTCACCCGCAGCTTCCAGGTGCCGTTGAGCGCCTCGCTCGACAGGTCCTTGGTGTAGGTCTGGATGATGTTGTCGGCGCTGCCGCCGGTGCGGTTGTGCAGGTTGTAGACCGTGCCGTCCGGCGCGACCAGGTCGACCTTCAGGTCGCTGCGGTAGGTGTGGTAGATCGTCACCTGGATCGGCGTGGTCGCCGAACCGTTGCCGCTGCGGCCGGACACGGTGATCGGGCTTTCCACCGTCGCGTTGTCGGTGATCGCCACATCGGTGTCGTTGGTGTAGGTCTGCGCACCCGGGCCGCCGGACACCGTGACCGAACCGGTCTTGGTGTTGGTGGCGCCGCCGTTGTCGGTCACCGTCAGGGTGACGGTGTAGGTGCCTGCCGCGGCGTAAGTGCGGGTCGGGTTGGTCGCGGTCGAGGTGCTGCCGTCGCCGAAGTTCCAGCTACGCGACGCGATCGAGCCGTCGCTGTCGGTGGAGCTGTCGGTGAAGGTCGCGGTCAGGCCGCTGGTGGTGGAGGTGAAGTTCGCCACCGGCGGGTTGTTCGGGGTGCCGCCGCCCGAATCCACGCCGTCGATGAACTGGGCGCCGGTACCGGCCGGGTCGAGCCAGTCGCTCAGGCGCGAGGCCGCGGCGCCGCCGCCGGTCCACGAGGTGAACACGCGGCCGTAGTAGTCGCTGCGGTTGGTGCCGGTGGCGCTGCAGCTCGACGGACCGCCGTGCAGCTGGCCCAGCACGCGCTTATCGGGGCTGTAGATCGGCGAACCCGAGGAACCCGGCTCGGTCACGCCGCCGGTCGGCTGCCACTGCACGCGCAGGTGGGTGGTGCCGGCGCCGCCGCCCCAGGCCACGAACGACGTCGGCTCGGTGACGTTGCTGATGCGCTTCTCGGCGACGTTGGGATGGTGGATGCCGATCGCGCCGGGATAGTTCTGGTCGCGACGGTCCCAACCGGCCCAGAACAGGTTGAACGCCGGATTGGCCGGGGTGTTCAGTTCGAGCAGGGTGAAGTCGGAGGTGGCGTAGGTCGCCTTGACCGTCGAACCGGTCTGGGTCTGGCTCATCGAGCCGTCGCCGTTGGCGCCGCTGGCCGGCGTGTTGGGCGCGCGGCAGGTCGAGTTCTGGTAGTTCCAGTAGACCACGATGCTGGCCGCGGTCGACGCCGTACCCATGCCGCAGTGGTGCGCGGTCAGGAAGTACATCTTCTTGTCGTTGGCGGTGTTGTTGACCAGCGAACCGGTGCACGCCAGGGTGCCGTTCTTCGAGTACGCGCCGACCGAGCGGATGATGTCGCGGCGGCCGTCGCCCTCGGGGCAGACCACGTCGATGTTGCACGAACCCGACACGCCCTTCTCGCCGGACGCGGCGGCCAGGCGGCGCGCGAGCGGACCGAAGCCGACGTAGTCGTGGTTGACCTTGGTCAGGCGCAGCTTGAGTTCGCCGACCTTGTCGCGCGGCACCACCACTTCGATGACCGCCTCGGCGCCCGGCACCACCGCCGTCCACAGCTGGTTCATCGGGTTGTTGTTGCTGGCGTCGTACTGGCTGATCAGGCCGCGATCGCCGGCCGGCGCCTGGGTCGCCGGATACACCAGCAGGCGGCCGCCCGCGGGCATGTGGTAGTCGGTGAAGCCGAAGTTCAGCGACAGCGCCTTCTCCGAGCGCACGCGCTGGCGCCACACGGCGAACTGGCCGTCGGCGGTGTATTCCCACGCGCCGGAATTCTGCGGCGTCATGTCCACGTCCATCGCCAGGGCGAAGCGCGGAATGTCGCCGCGCTTGTCGCGCTTCAGGTCTTCTGCCTTGGCCTTGGCGACGTCGACCGCCGGCATGGTGCGCAAGGCGACCTTGTCGACGCTGGAAAGATTGGCGTTATCGAACGCCGCCGGGCGCGAGGCCGGCGCGGCGAGCGCGGCGCTGATCGACAAACCAAGCAACACCAGGGAACCACAAATGCGTTTCATTGCGTCTCTCCGTCCGTGATGTGGGCATGACCGCGACGCCCGGCTTGGCCGGTGCTGGATGGCGAACGACGTCGGGTCAGGCGGTGGGAACTGGATGCTCCAGTGAGTGAGGCGGGCGTTGCCGCATGCTTCCCCCTACAGCGTGCGTGTACGGCAGGCTTGCGTGTACGGCGGCTTGCGCGACCGAATGCATGCCTTTGAAGCGCTTCGTCGTAGCGATTGCGGTGTTACGCCGCAGTGCCCTGCCGGCGTGTCGTTGCGCGTGGCGTCGGAGTTCGTCGAAGTGGCCACGGCGCGACTGTGAATCACCCTCGTCGCGCACAACAAGACGCAAATCCGCCGGTTCCACATCGCATCCGTGCATCGCGTCACGCATACGACGAAGATTTGTTGCGGATGAAATCGGTGGCCGAAACGGGAAATCGGAATTGAGAACGCGCGCGAATTCAGAATGGGTTGAAGCGCACGGGACGGCGGAACTTCGGGGTGGGGAGTTGCGATGGCGCGGTTTTCGGCGTGGCGGCAAGCGCGTCGGGGCTTCGATGTTGTTGTTTCGGGCGGGGTCGTCGCGACCTGAGCGCAAAGCGTCGGGACTGAAGTCCCTCCCACAGAAGCCTGAGATATGAGCCGCGGGATCGACGAGCCGTCGGCGCTTGCGGTGCTTGCTGTTGTGGGAGGGGCTTCAGCCCCGAAGCTTTTGTATCCGCTCGCCGCGACCTGAGCGGAAAGCATCGGGACTGAAGTCCCTCCTGCAAGATGCGCAGGCCTGCGCCGCGGAATCGAACGAGCGGTCGGCGATAGCGATGCCTGCCGTTGTGGGAGGGGCTTCAGCCCCGACGCTTTTGTGTCCGCTCGCCGCGACCCGGGCGAAAAGCATCGGTACTGAAGTCCCTCCCACGCGGCTTCCGCTGCAACGATCGCCACAAAAAACCCCGGCCGAAGCCGGGGTTTGGGGTCTTCATCGCAAGACGGCGCGAATCAGACGGCGCGAATCAGACGGCGCGCATCAGAAGGTGACGCTCCAGCTGTCGATCTTGCCGGTGTCCTGCCCGGCGCGGTCGGCGACGCGCAGCTTCCAGGCGCCGTTGAGCGCTTCGCTCGACAGGTTCTTGGTGTAGGTCTGGTCGATGTTGTCGGCGCTGCCGCCGCTGCGGTTGTGCAGGTTGTAGACCGAACCGTCCGGCGCGACCAGGTCGACGATCAAATCGCCCTTGTAGGTGTGGACGATCTTGACCGCGATCTGCGCATTGCTCGGCGCGTTGCCGCTGCGGCCGGACACGTTGATCGTGCTGGTCACGCCGGTGGCGTTGTTGTCCGGGATGTTGACGTCGGTGCCGTTGGTGTAGGTCTGCACGCCGCTGGCGTTGACGGTGACGGTCGCGGTCTTGGTGTTGCTGGCGCCGCCGTTGTCGGTGACCGTCAGCTTGACCGTGTAGGTGCCCGCAGCGCTGTAGGTCTTGCTCGGGTTGGTCGCGGTCGAGGTGGTGCCGTCGCCGAAGTCCCAGCTGCGCGAAGCGATCGAACCGTCGCTGTCGCTGGACGAATCGGTGAAGTTCACCGTCAACCCGCTCGCCGACGACGCGAAGTTCGCCACCGGCGGCTGGTTGCCCGGAGTGCCGCCCGAATCCAGGCCGTTGACGAACTGCGCGCCGGTGCCGGAAGCGTCGAGCCAGTCGCTCAGGCGCGTGGCCGCGGTGCCGCCGCCGGTCCACGAGGTGAACACGCGGCCGTAGTAGTCGGCCTTCTGCTCCTGCGGCACGGTGCAGCTCGACGGGCCGCCGTGCAGCTGGCCGATCACGCGCTTGTCCGGGCTGTACAGCGGCGAGCCCGAGGAACCCGGCTCGGTCACGCCGCGGTTGACGCCCCACTTCACGAACAGATGGGTGCCGTTGGCCACCGTCGGCGGGTTGTAGTCGGCGCCGCCGTAGCCGGTCTTGCGCGAGGCGCTGTCGGAGAAGCTGATGCGCTTGTCGGCGACGTTGGGATGGTGGATGGCGATCGAGCTCGGATAGTCCTGGTCGCGGCGGTCCCAGCCGGCCCAGTACAGGTTGAACGCCGAGTTGGCCGGGGTGTTGAGCTCGAGCAGGGTGAAGTCGGAGGCGGCGTTGGTCGCGCGCAGGGTCGCGCCGGTCTGGGTTTGCGTCAGCGAACCGTCGCCGTTGCTGCCGTTGGCGGCGGAACCCGGCGCGCGGCAGGTCGAGTTCTGATAGTTCCAGTACACCACCATCGAATTGTTGGCCGCGGCGCTGGTCATGCCGCAGTGGTTGGCGGTGAGGAAGTACATCTTCTTGTCGTTCGCGGTGTTGTTCACCAGCGAACCGGTGCACCACATCGTGCCTTCCTTGGAATAGGCGCCGACCGCGCGGATGATGTCGCGGAAGCCGTTGCCCTCGGGGCAGACCACGTCGATCTCGCAGCTGCCCGAAGCGCCCGGCGTGCCGCCCGGACGCTTGACCGCATTGACCAGATCGCTGAAGCCGACGTAGTCGTGGTTGACCTTGGCCAGGTGCAGCTTGAGCTCGCCGAGCTTGGCCTTCGGCACCACCACTTCGATCACCGCTTCGTCGCCCAGCACCACCGGCGTCCACAGCTCGCCGCGGGCGTTGTTGTCGGCGCTGGTGAAGCTGCGCACGCGGCCGGCGGCCGAGGCCGGCGCCTGGTCGGCCGGGTAGATCAGCATGCGCGCGCCGTCGGGCAGCTTGAACTTGTCGAAATGGAAGTTCAGCGAAAACGCGTCCTTGGACTCGATGCGGGTGCGCCAGATCGCGGTGTTGGCGTCGAGGTCTTCCCACACGCCGTCCTTGAGCGTGTCGATGTCGGCGCTCAGCGCGGTGGCGAAGCGCGGGATCTCGCGGCGCTGCTCGCGCTTGGCGTCCTCGACGCGCAGCTTGGCGACGTCCACCGCCGGCATGCTGCGCAGGGCGATGCGGTCGACGCGCGACAGGCGCGCGTGGTCGAACGCGGCCGGACGCAGGTTGGGGGCGGCCAGCGCGCTGCCGATGGACAGTGCGAGCAGGCCGAGAGCGAGGCAGGTACGTTTCATGTCGATCTCCATCGAAGTGGAATGCGGGCGAGGTGGAATGCGAGCAGGGTGGAAGGCCGGGCGTCGCGCAGGGCGACGGGCAGGCGGTGCGGCGTAACGGTGCGGCGGACGGTTGCAAGCGACTCACGGGCGCGAACGGCGGGGGAACCGGCGCTGCGCGGAAAACGGCAAAACAAATCGATGCGCGGTTCGAAGCGGCGACGCGCGATGGCGCCCGCCACCGGCGACGCAGCGGAGCGGCGACGCGCGGTCCGAGGCGGAACCGCGCGCGGCCGCGCCCGCGACGGTCCGCGTCCGGACCGCCTGGCGTCGTCGCGTCTGCGTCGTGGCGCCGCAAGCCTGCAGGTTCGTACCGACACATGCGGCCGCGGCCGACGCGGTGGCGTTGCGCTCCCCTCGGCGCTGGAACCCGGCGACCTGCGCCGCCGGGCGGTCGGACCGGCCTTGCGGCCGCGAAGCGAACACTTGCGCCCCCGCCCGCGCGCCACGATCGCGACGCGCGGGCGGACGGCATCAGAAGGTGACGCTCCAACTGTCGATCTTGCCGGTGTCCTGCCCGGCGCGGTCGGCGACGCGCAGCTTCCAGGCGCCGTTGAGCGCTTCGCTCGACAGGTTCTTGGTGTAGGTCTGGTCGATGTTGTCGGCGCTGCCGCCCCTGCGGTTGTGCAGGTTGTAGACCGAACCGTCCGGCGCGACCAGGTCGACGATCAAATCGCCCTTGTAGGTGTGGACGATCTTGACCGCGATCTGCGCGTTGCTCGGCGCGTTGCCGCTGCGGCCGGACACGTTGATCGTGCTGGTCACGCCGGTGGCGTTGTTGTCCGGGATGTTGACGTCGGTGCCGTTGGTGTAGGTCTGCACGCCGCTGGCATTGACGGTGACGGTCGCGGTCTTGGTGTTGCTGGCGCCGCCGTTGTCGGTGACCGTCAGCTTGACCGTGTAGGTGCCCGCAGCGCTGTAGGTCTTGCTCGGGTTGGTCGCGGTCGAGGTGGTGCCGTCGCCGAAGTCCCAGCTGCGCGAGGCGATCGAGCCGTCGCTGTCGGTCGACGAATCGGTGAAGCTCACCGTCAGCCCGCTCGCCGACGACGCGAAGTTCGCCACCGGCGCGGTGTTGCCGCCCGGCGCGCCGCGGAACGCCGCCACCGCGGCCTTGGTCTGCACCAGCACGCGCTGGTTGTGGTTGCGGTCGGCCGTGCCCATGGCGATGCCGTTGTAGGTCACGTCCGGGTTCGACCAGTAGTTCAGGCGCGGGCAACCGCCGCTGCAGGCGTAGGCCATGATCGTGCGCCACTTGCTGCCTCCGGCCGGCTCGTAGCGGTAGCCGTGGCCGTAGGCGTAGGGCGTGTTGGTCGGGTCGGCGGCGGGATCGTGGCGCGCCGACAGCAGGTGGCCGATCTCGTGGGCGAAGCTGTAGTAGCCGGTGGCGCAGTCGTAATGCACGGTCGCGAACGCGGTCGCCGCGGTCGAGCCGATCGAATGGGCCAGGCCGCAGTTGCCGGCGTCGTCGATGATCAGCACGCTGACGTCGGCGGCGTTGGCGTCGCGCGAGGCGTGGATGTCGTCCATGTAGCCGTCGGCGGGATCGGCGAAGCGCTCTTCGTCGGTGAAGTGGCCATCGCCGGCCGAGGTGTACTCGACGGTGCGGTAGTTGGCCAGTTCCAGCTGGATGCCGACGTTGGAGTTGGCGTAGCCCTGGTTGCTCTCGGCGATGGCCAGGTCGACCAGCGCGCGCATGTCGCCGCCGTAGGCGGTCACCGCCTGGTTGGTGGCGACCACCTGCACGCGGATGGTCGCGGTCGCGCCTGGATCGACCGCGGCGGGACCGACCGCGGCGAGCGCGGCGCGGCTGGCGGCGCGCATGTCGATCTGCGGCAGGTCCGAATCGCGATAGCCCTGCGGATGGTCCGGCGGCATGCGGCTCTCGTCGACCTCGACCACCGCGTGGGTGCCGTCGGCGAGCGGACGGATGCGGTAGAGCCTGCCGTCCACGCGCACGTTGCCGGTGACGCCGTCGCCGCGGCGCACCAGCGCGACCGAGTTGCGCTCGTCGCGGCGCACTTCGCGCGCGTCGTGGCCAACGGACTTGGCATTCTCTTTCAAATGTCCCAACCACACCGTAGCGCCGTCGCCGGTGTCGCGCGCGCTGTCGAGCACGGCATCGACGAGCCTGGAACCCAGGCGCAGTTCGATCTCGCGCGTGGCCTTGGACACCACGGCCGCATCGGCACGCTTGAGCTGCAGCGACATCGTCGCCGGCGCGGCGGCGAGTCGGTTGGCGCCGGCCACTGCGGCGGATTGCGCGCCGGCGAGGCTCGCGCGCGCGGCGGGCGCATCGGCGACGAACAACGGCTGGGCGGCGAAAGCCGGGAATACCGAGACGGCGGACAACAGTACGGCGGCACGCGCGGCGTTGCGCGCGCGCAGGCGAGTGATGGTGCGCATTTTGTTCAACCCCCGAGGTCGAAGGCCGCGGACGCGGCCGAAAGGATGGCTATAGCGCCGGTGCGTCGTCCGCGCATGCGTCGGGCTGCGCGGACGCGACCGGTCTTGCTGCGGATCGGTTCGTCGTTCCGGCCGCATCACGAAGCTAGCGGCATCGCCCCGGCAGCGGCAACGGTTGGCAAGCGTTTGCCGGGCCCACCTTCGTGATGCCGGTCATGCATCGTAAAACTGCTTCGGAAGTGTGATTTCGCGCGTCTCACGCAGCGATACGCACACAATAAAAAACCCCGGACAAGCCGGGGTTTTTCGTAATTCCTGGCGCGACGCGCGCCGGCGCTACGCGATCACTTGTCGACCGGCGCGGGGCTGCGAATGATCGGCCCGAGCGAGATGTGGTTGTCCGGTTCGATGAACTGCACATCGGGATCGGCGGCGAAGGCTTGCATCAACGCGACCGCCTCGGCGCGATCGAGCGCGGGCGCGACGCTGAAGACATCGGCGTTGATGCCCATGCGGTGCTTCCAGGTCAGCTTGAGCCCGCGCTTGCCCAACTGCCCGGCGGTGCGGTCTAGGCGCGGCTGCACCGCGCCGAGCTGCTTGAGCGGCTGCGAATCGTCGCGGTACTTGACGATGAACTGGCCGAACGGGCCGGCGCCGGCCGGTTCGCCGACCTCGGCCTTGGGCTTGCGGGGATCGGCGGCGCGGTCGGACGGCATGGGCGGGGGCTCCGGCGTGGGGACGGCATCGACCGAGGCTTCGCTCGGCGGGTTAGGCGCGGACTCCGGCGTGGGCGACGCGGCGGCATCCGACGAGGCGCTGCCGGAGGCCATGCAGGCGCCGACCGCCAGGCACAGCGAGACCGCGATGACCGAGGGGACGAAGCGGCGGGACAGAGGCGACATGCGGGCGGCTCCTTCGAGGTACGGAATAATCTGCAACGCGCCAGCGCGCGCGCCGGGGTCGATGGGGGTCGCGGGAACCCCGCGGTCGGACTTGGACCGGCCGCCGCTGTGCATTCTCCCACGCCCGCGACGCTCGGGGGTGCGCAGCCCTGCCTGCCTCGCGCCCTGCAAGCGAAAGGCCCCGGCCGAAGCCGGGGCCCTGATTCAGCCGGGAAACTCGCAACGGCGGCAGCACCCGCGGCCGCCGAAGTTCATCCGAGTCAGAAGCTCAGGCTCCAGCTCTGGATCTGGCCGGTATCCTGCGCGGCGCGATCCGCGGCGCGCAGCCGCCAAGTGCCGTTGAGCGCTTCGCTGGACAGATTCACGGTGAACGTGCCGGTCACATTGTCCGCACCGGCGCCGCTGCGGTTGTGCAAGTTGTAGACCGAACCGTCCGGTGCGAGCAGATCGACGATCAGGTCGCCGCGATAGCTGTGGACGATGTTCAACGTCACCTTCGAATCGCTGGGCGCATTGCCGCTGCGGCCGGAGACCACGATGCTGCTGGTGGCGCCAGCGGCATTGTTGTCCGGAATCGCGACCGCCCCGGTGCTGTTGTAGGTCTGCGCGCCAGTGCCCGGGCCGGGACCGGTGGAACCGGCCGCCGCGACGACCGCGGCCGCTGCGTCGACCAGGCCGGGGCCGCAACCGCCCGGGCACTGGCCGGCCGGGATCGGACGCGCGGTGCTGGCGAGGAGTTGGCGCACCTGCTCGAACGTCTTGGGCGTGGGCGACGCGGCCTGGATCAGCGCCACCACGCCGGCGACGTGCGGGGCCGCCATCGAGGTGCCCTGCATGAAGCCATAACCGTTGCCGTTCACCGTCGACAGGATGCCCTGGGCGGGATGGCTGCGCGTGCAGCTCGGCGCGGCGCCCAACGGCAGGAACTCGGTGTCCGGCGAGCAGGTCTCGCCGCCCGGCGCGGTGATGTCGATCGCGCCGCCGTAGCTGGAATAGAACGCGCGGTTGCCGGCCTGGTCGCTGGCCGCCACGCCGATGACGTTGTTGCAGCCGACCGGAGTGGCGCCGGCGGAGTCGATGTTGCTGTTGCCGGCCGCGGCGACCACGATCGCGCCGTTGGCGGTCGCGGTGTTGATCGCCTGCTGGTACGCCGGCATCTGCGAACACGGCAGGTCGAGACCGAGCGAAAGATTGATCACTTCGGCCGGATTGGCGTTGGCCGGCGCACCGGGCACGCTGCCGCCGGAGGCCCACACGATGGCGTCGACGATATCCGAGGTGGCACCCGAACCGTACTTGCCCAGGGCGCGAATCGGCACCACGCGCGCGCCATAGGCGACGCCGGCGACGCCGGTGGCGTTGTTGGTCACGGCACCGACTGTGCCGGCCACGTGGGTGCCGTGCACGCTGCTGGTCGCGGCCGAACTATCGAGCGGATCGCCGTCGCGGCCGTTGCCGTCCTCGGAGGCGCCGCAGTCCGCTCCCCTGGAACAGGCCCCGCCGGCGATCGAGCTGACGAAGTCGTAGCCCGGCAAAACGTTGCCGTTGAGATCGGTGTGGGAAACGATGCCGCTGTCGACGACCGCGACCACCACGCCCGTGCCGGTCGTGGTGTTCCAGGCCGTGGGCGCGCGGATGCCGGCAGCGCTGTCGGCATAATGCCACTGCTCGCCGAAACGGGTGTCGTTGGGCACCGCCCAGGCCTGCATGATGTAGTCCGGCTGCACCCAGTCCACGCTCGAATCGCTGGCGAGTTGCTGGATCAGCGCGCGCGCTTCCTCGCTGTTCATGCCCTGGTCGGTGACGATCACATCGGCGCCCAGCGTCATGCGGCGCAAACGCTGCAAGCCCAGCTTCTTGCCCTTGGATGCGGCCGGCAGGACAACGCGCGCGGCGGCGCGATCCAGCACCGCATCGATCGCGCCCAGCGCCGAAGCCGAGCGTGCGACGGACGCCGTCGCAGGCGCGGAATCCTTGAACTTGACTATCAGCCGACCGTAGGACTGCCCGGCCTTGAGCCCGGCGACCTCGGCTTGGCCGGCGAAGGCCGGCGCGGCGGCGATGGCGCCCAGAGCGAACGCGGTGGCGGCCGCGAGCACATGCACACGGTGGCGGCGGTTGGAATGCAACGACATGTTGGTGATTACCCCTTTGAGCGCCGCAATGCGGCTGAAGAGGCGATGCCCGACGCGCCAACGTACGTTGTCGGCGCCTGCGCGCATCGCCATTCGCTGCGAACACCCCCTGCAGCGCAGCCTTTAAGCTGCAGCGACCGCACCGATCGCAACAAGCGCCGCTCCGACTCGAAAAGGTCGAGCTTATGTGATTCGTATCACGAAAAAATAGAACTAGGACGCATCCTAATCGATAACGATCAGCGGGATTTCCCCCTGCTCGCCACGATCGAGCACGCGGCCGAATACACCGTTTGTATTCCTTGAATATGCAGTCCTCACTGATCCGATCACCCTAGCCTGTCGACGCGATCGCATCGCCGCACGCCATGATCGGTGGCGATCCACGCCGGGAACGCAGCGCGTGGCTGCGCATCCCGGCGTTGCGACCGGCCTTCGCGCGGCCTGCGCGCGGCCGCGCCGCGCTCAGCGAGACGACTGCGCGGCCGCGACCGCCGCGGCCGCGTCCACCAGACCGGCGCCGCAACCGCGCGAGCACTTGCTCGCCGGGATCGGTCGCGCCGTGCTCTTGAGCAGCGCCTCGACCTGCGCCGGCGTCTTGCCCGGCGCCAGCGAGCGCACCAGCGCGGCGACGCCGGCGACGTGCGGGCTGGCCATCGAGGTGCCCGACATCGCGCCGTAGCCGTTGTTGGCGACGGTGGACTGCACCTGGTTGAACAAGCCGTCGCCGCCCGGCGCGGCGAGGTCGATCTTCGCGCCCCAGGCCGAGAACGAGGACTTCGCGCCGTTCTTGTCGGTGGCGGCGACCGCGACGACGTTGTTGCAGCCGGCCGGCACGTTGCCGCTCACGTCGTTGTTGCCGTTGCCGGCGGCGACCACCACCAGCGCGCCGTTCGCCGCCGCCGCATCGACGCCGGCCTGCCACGCCGGCGTGCAGGCGATGTCGCTGCCGAGCGAGACGTTGATGACTTCGGCCGGATTGAGATTGTCCGGCACGCCGGCGACATGCCCGCCGGAGGCCCAGACGATCGCGTCGATGGTGTCGGAATGGGCGTTGTAGCCCTGCGAACCGGCCGCGCGCACCGGCACGATCTTGGCGGCGTGGGCGATGCCGGCCACGCCCAGGCCGTTGTTGGTCACCGCGGCGATGGTGCCGGCGACGTGGTTGCCGTGCGGGATGTTGCCGGCGTCGTGCGGGTTGGCGTCGCGGCCGTCGCCGTCGAGCGACTTGCCGCAGCCGGCGGAGAGGCCGTCGATTGCGCATTCGGCGGCGTTGCGGCCGTTGACCGCGCTGACGAAGTCGTAGCCCGGCAGCACGTTGGCGTTGAGGTCGGTGTGCGACAGGATGCCGCTGTCGACCACCGCCACCACCACGCCGGCGCCGGCGGTGGCGTTCCAGGCGGTCGGCGCGCGGATGCCGGCGGCGGTGTCGGCGTAATGCCACTGGCGCGAGAACTGCGGATCGTTCGGGGTCATCTTCACCGTCACCCCGCCGTCGACCTGGACGAATTCGACGTTCGGATCGGCGGCGAGCTGGCGCATCAGCGCCGTCGCCTGAGCGCGCTTGAGCGGCGCCGGCGTCGTCACCACGCGTATGCCCGGCAGCGCCATCGCGCGCAGCGCGCTGAGCTTCGGCGCGCCGGCGCGGGCGGCGGCGGCGTCCAGCGCCGCCTTCATCGCCGCGACCTCGCGCGACGGCGCGCTGCCGCCGCGGAACTTGACGATGTACTGGCGGTTGCCGTCGTCGCCGAGGCCGGCGAGGTGGGCCTGGCCGGCGCAGGCGGGCGCGGCCGCGCCGAGCAGCGCGAGCGCGGTGGCGGCGGCGAGTGCGTTCAGACGATGGGACGATGCGGGCATGGTCTGGCTCCTGGGAGGTGGCATAGCGGCTACGGGGCGCCGTGCGCGCATCCAACGGCGACGATGCGGCGGCGGCGTGACGACGACCGAACAGCGAGCCGCGACGGCCCGACCGCTTCAATCTAGGCAAGAACGCCGCGGAAACAGCCCCGGAATGAGCGATGCGACCGGTGCAAACTGCGATTGCCGCTAAAGATCCGGATTGTTTAGGTCGCGTCCGATTACGGGTTCTGCCTACGGGTTCTGCGTCGCCGAAGCCGCGGCCGCGGGATACGCCGCCCGCCCCCGCGGCCGCCACGCGATCTACCTGTAGGAACGGCGCGAGCCGCGACCGCGGGCGCGCCGCTCGCATCGAAGGTTCGTCGCAACCGCGTTGTCGCGGTCGCGGCTCGCGCCGCTCCTACAGTCGCTTCGGCCGCAACGCGTTCCCTCCGTGGCGACGACGCACACAACGAAAAGCCCCGGCCGAAGCCGGGGCTGTGCTCGTATCGACCGATGCGGCCATCGCGACCGCGCGGGCGATCAGAAGGTGACGCTCCAGCTGTTGATGTAGCCGGTGTCTACCGCCGCGCGATCGGCCGCACGCAGCTTCCAGCTGCCGTTGAGCGCCTCGCTCGACAGGTTCACCGTATAGGTCTTCTTGATGTTGTCGGTGCTCGAACCGGTGCGGTTGTGCAGGTTGTAGACCGAGCCGTCCGGCGCGATCAGATCGACGATCAGGTCGCCCTGGTAGGTGTGGACGATGTCGACCGCGACCTGGGCGTTGCTCGGAGCATTGCCGCTACGGCCGGTCACGCTGATCGAGCTGGTGATGCCGGTGGCGTTGTTGTCGGGGATGTTGGCGTCGGTACCGTTGGTGTAGGTCTGCACGCCGCCGCTGCTGCCGACGGTGACGGTCGCGGTCTTGCTGTTGCTCGCGCCGGCGTTGTCGACGACCGTCAGCTTGACCGTGTAGGTGCCGGCCGCGCTGTAGGTCTTGCTCGGGCTGGTCGCGGTCGACGTGGTGCCGTCGCCGAAGTCCCAGCTGCGCGAGGCGATGGAGCCGTCGCTGTCGCTCGACGAATCGGTGAAGCTCACCGTCAGCCCGTTCGCCGACGACGCGAAATTCGCCACCGGCGCCTGGTTGCCCGGCGTGCCGCCGCCAGCCGCAGCCACCGCCGCGGCGGCGTCGACCAGGCCCGAACCGCAACCGCCCGAGCACTTGTTGGCCGCGATCGGGCGCGCGGTGCTCTGCAGGATCTGCAGGATCTGCGCCGGCGTGCGCGGGCTCGACGCCGCGGCCTGGATCAGCGCGGCGATGCCGGCCACGTGCGGCGCCGCCATCGAGGTGCCGGCCATCGGGCCGTAGGCGTTGCCGGACACGGTCGAGATGATGCCCTCGGTCGAGCTCGGCCCGAAGATGCCGTTCTCGCCGCCCGGCGCGGTGACGTGGATGGTCGCGCCGTAGTTCGAGTACGACGCGCGCGAGCCGGCCTTGTTGCTGGCGGCGACGCGGATCACGCCGTTGCAGCTGGCCGGGGTGAAGCCGGCGACATCGATATTGCTGTTGCCGGCAGCGACCACCACGGTCGAGCCGTTGGCGATCGCGGCATCGATCGCCGCCTGCCAGGCCGGCGTGTCGGTGCACGGCGCCGGGCCGCCGAGCGAGAGATTGATGATCTCGGCCGGGTTGGCGTTGGCCGGCACGCCGGCGACGGTGCCGCCGGAGGCCCACACCACCGCGTCGGCGATGTCCGAATCCGAACCGAAGCCCTGGTTGCCGAGCGTGCGGATCGGAACGACCTTGGCGTTGTAGGCCACGCCGGCGCCGCCGGCGCCGTTGTTGGTCACCGCCGCGATCGTGCCGGCGACGTGAGTGCCGTGGACGATGTTGGACGAGTCGTTGGGATTGGAATCGCGGCCGTCGCCGTCGTCGGACTTGCCGCAGCCCGGCGACCCGCCGGCTTCGCGGCACTCGGCGTCGGAGAAGCCGGTGGTCGAGCTGATCATGTCGTAGCCGGGCAGGATGTTGGCGTTGAGATCGGTGTGCGACAGGATGCCGCTGTCGATCACCGCGACCACGATGCCGGTGCCGGTGCTGCTGTTCCACGCGGTCGGCGCGCGGATGCCGACGGCGCTGTCGGCGTAATGCCACTGATTGCTGAAGGTGGGATCGTTCGGCGTCGCCAGCGCGCGGCGGATGCCGTCGACCTGGACGAACTGCACGTTCGGATCGGCGGCGATCTGGCGCATCACCGCGGCGGCCTCGTCGCGGCCGAGCGCGCGGTCGGAGGCGATCACGCTGGCGCCGGGCACCAGCATGCGGCGGACCTGGCGCAGGCCCACGCGCGCGCCCTTGGACGCGGCCGGCAGCGCGAGCTTGGCCGCGGCGGCGTCGAGCGAACGCGTCAGCGCCGCGCCGCCGGACGCGGCGGCGCTGTCGTTCTTGTACTTGACGATGAAGCGGCTGTAGCTGCCGTCGGCTTTCAACGCGCCCAGGTGGGCTTCGCCGGCGAACGAAGGCGCGGCCAGCGAGGCCAGGGCCAGCGCGGTGGCGGCGGCGAGCAGGTGCGGGCGGTGACGGATGGCGGAACGCAACGACATGGTGGACCCCTCAAAAGATAAGCGCCGCAATGCGACGAAAAGAGCGCCGGCGCGCCGCCGTGGCGGGTGCGGGACACAAGACGCAGCTGGAAGGACGCGTGTGGGGTTCGCGTCCGGACCACACGCTAGCCGTCGGGGAAAAGCCTGGACAAGATGCCGCCGCCATCGATCGCGTGCGAGTAATCGATGTCGATCACAGTACGCGCATTGGTAATGAGCATCGTGCGGAGGGCGGGATTCTCGCTCACTGAGGCTTGCTCGTATTTTTTATGTGTTTTTTGTGATTGATTCTGGCAGTCGGATACGCATCGATCGTCTGCATCGCGGGGTTCGTCGTGGTCGACGCTTCGCGGTCGCGGCTTGCGCCGCTCCTGCAGGGAGATCGCGCGACCGCCGTAGCGACCGTGGGGCGGCGCGAGCCGCGACCGCGCCGCGCCCTCACCGACCGCGGCGCCCTTCCCCATCCGTCGTCCCCGCAACGAAAAGCCCCGGCCGAAGCCGGGGCTGTGCTTGCATCCGCTCACGCGGCCCGCGGGCCGCGCCGCAGGATCAGAACGTGAGGCTCCAGCTGTTGATGTAGCCGGTATCGAGCGAGGCGCGATCGGACACGCGCAGCTTCCAGGTGCCGTTCAACGGTTCGCTCGACAGGTTCACCGTGTAGGTCTGGACGATGTTGTCGGCACCGCCGCCGGCGCGGTTGTGCAGGTTGTAGACCGAACCGTCCGGCGCGATCAGATCGACCACGAGGTCGCCCTGGTAGGTGTGGACGATGTTGACCGCGACCTGGGCGCTGCTGGTGGCGTTGCCGGAACGGCCGGAGACCACGATGCTGCTGGTCACGCCGACCGAGCTGTTGTCCGGAATGCTGACGTCGCCGGCGTTGCTGTAGGTCTGCGTGCCCGGGTTCGGGGTGCCGCCGCCGAGCGAGTCCAGCGCCGCCTTGGCGTCGACGATGCCCACGCCGATCGGCTGGTCCGGAGTGGTCGGGAACGCGCGCGCGGTGGTCTTGAGGATGCTCTCGATCTGCGCCGGGGTCTTCGGCGTCGCCGACTTGGCCTGCAGCAGCGCGACCACGCCGGCCACGTGCGGCGTCGCCATCGAGGTGCCGCCGTAGGACGCGTAGCTCTCCGAACCCGGCGTGGTGGTGCCCGAGTTGAGCGTGGACAGGATGTTCGAACCCGGCGCGGCCACATCGACCACGGTGCCGTAGTTCGACTTCTGCGTGCTGCTCCACACCGAACGCTTGCCGGCGCTGTCGACCGCGCCGACGGTGATCACGTTGTTGCAGTTGGCCGGACGCGCGTTGGAGGCGTTGCCGTTGTTGTTGCCGGCCGCCACCACCACGGTCACGCCGCGCGAGACCGCGCCGTCGATCGCCGCCTGGTAGGTCGAGCCGCAGGCGCCGCTGCCGCCGAGCGACATGTTGATCACTTCGGCCGGGTTGGCGTTGGCCGGAATGCCCGACACGGTGCCGCCCGAGGCCCAGGTGATCGCGTCGGCGATGTCGGCCAGGGTGCCGCCGCACTTGCCGAGCACGCGCACCGGCACGACCTTGGCGTTGTACGCGGTGCCGGCCACGCCCTTGGCGTTGTTGGTCACCGCCGCCACCGTGCCGGCGACGTGGGTGCCGTGCCAGCTGGAGTTGCTGCTGTAGCTCACGCCGCATTCGCCGGCGGCGAACCAGTCGCCCTGATCGGCCGGGTTGGAATCGCGGCCGTTGCTGTCGCGCGCGGCGGTCGAATCGCTGATGAAGTCGTAGCCGGGCAGGATGTTGCCGTTGAGGTCGCTGTGGCTGGCGATGCCGGTGTCGATCACCGCGACGACCACGCCGGTACCGGTGCTGACGTCCCAGGCCTGGGTGGCGTTGACGCCCGAGGCGCCGTAGCCCCACTGCTCGCCGAAGCGGGTGTCGTTGGGAGTGAAGAACGCAGTCATGCGCGCGTTCTCTTCCACGTATTCCACGTTCGGGTCGAGCGCGATCTGCTGCATCAACGACTGCGCCTCGGCGCGGTCGAGCTTGCGCCCGGCCTGGACCACGTCGGCGCCGGTGCCGATGCGGCGCAGGTGCTTGAGGCCCAGCGCGCGGCCCTTGCCGGAGAAACCGGCGGCGGCGCTGTCGAGCGAGCGGCTCAGGTTGGCGGGGTTGCTGCGCGCGGCGCTGCCGTCGCGGTACTTGACGATGAACTGGTCGTGCGCGTCGGCATTCGCCAGCGCGGCCAGATTGACGCGGTCGGCGGCGGACGCCGACATCGCCACGCACGACAGCGCGGCCAGGGTGGCGGCGGCAAGCGCGTGCTGGCGCGGAGCGCCCTTGAAGCGATAGGACATGGTGAAACCCCCAAAATCGAAGTGCCGCGTCGCGGCGTATCAACGCGTGGTGGTCTGGCGGCCACGTCCTTGTCTGCACACCCAGCGTCCACGCTGTTTGTGTACGGACTCGTTGCTGCCCGGTCCGCCATAACACGCTACGTGTGTAACTGAACCGTCAACAAGGTGGATGAAAGCCTCAGCAACGCGCAGAGTCGCGAGCGGTATCACAGTTCTGGATTTCCATCGGTCTCGCAGGGGTGGGAACCGCGCCCTGTTGCGTCGTCGTAAGCCGACGCGGCCGGGCGTGGCGGACGGCAAAGAAAAACCCCGGCCGAAGCCGGGGTTTTTCGTGACGCTCATAGCAAATCAAGATTTAGAACGTGACACTCCAGCTGTCGATGCGGCCGACGTCCTGCGCCGCGCGGTCGGCGGCGCGCAGCTTCCAGGTGCCGTTGAGCGCTTCGCTCGACAGGTTCACGGTGAAGGTCTGGTTGATGTTGTCGGTGCTCGAACCGGTGCGGTTGTGCAGGTTGTAGACCGAGCCGTCCGGCGCGACCAGATCGACGATCAGGTCGCCCTTGTAGCTGTGGACGATGTTGACCGCGACCTGGGCGTTGCTCGGCGCGTTGCCGCTGCGGCCGGTCACGCTGATCGAGCTGGTGATGCCGGTGGCGTTGTTGTCCGGGATGTTGGCGTCGGTGCCGTTGGTGTAGGTCTGCACGCCGCCGCTGCTGCCGACGGTGACGGTCGCGGTCTTGGTGTTGCTGGCGCCGCCGTTGTCGACGACCGTCAGCTTGACCGTGTAGGTGCCGGCCGCGGCGTAGGTCTTGCTCGGGTTGGCCGCGGTCGAGGTGGTGCCGTCGCCGAAGTCCCAGCTGCGCGAGGCGATCGAGCCGTCGCTGTCGCTGGACGAATCGGTGAAGCTCACCGTCAGCCCGTTCGCCGACGACGCGAAGTTCGCCACCGGCGCCTGGTTGCCCGGCGTGCCGCCGCCGGCCGCGAGCACCGCCGCGTTGGCGTCGACGATGCCGGCGCCGATCGGGCGATCCGGCGTGACCGGGAACGCGCGCGCGGTGTTCTTCAGCAGGGTCGACATCTGCGCCTGGGTCAGCGGCGTCGACGCCGCCGACTGCACCAGCGCGGCGACGCCGGCGACGTGCGGCGAGGCCATCGAGGTGCCGCTCAACGACTGGTACAGGTTGTTGGCGCCGTTGAAGCCGTTGGAGGTCGAGACGATGTCCGAACCCGGCGCGGCCACGTCGACGCGCGTGCCGTGGTTGGAGAAGCTCGAACGCGCGCCGGTGTTGGTGACCGAGCCGACCGAGATCACCGGGGCGCAGTTGTTGAGCGTGTAGCTGTTGGCGTCGCCGTTGCTGTTGCCGGCGGCCACCACCACGATGGTGCCGCGGCTGATCGCGAAGTTCAGCGCGTCGCGGGTGGCGTTGTCGCAGGTCGCCGGAAAGCGGCTGCCCAGGCTCAGGTTGATGACGTCGGCCGGATTGGCGTTGGCCGGCACGCCCGGTACCGAGCCGCCGACCGCCCAGGTGATGCCGTTGACGATGGCCGAAGTGCTGCCGCTGGGGCCGTTGAACACGCGCACCGGCAGGATCTTGGCGCCCGGCGCGGTGCCGGCCACGCCGAGGCTGTTGTTGGTCACCGCGGCGACGGTGCCGGCGACATGGGTGCCGTGGAAGCTCGCGGCATCGGTCGGGTCGCTGGGATCGTTGTCGTTCTGGGCGAAATCCCAGCCCGCCACCAGGTTGGCGGCGAGGTCGGCATGGCGATTGACGCCGGAGTCGATCACGCCGACCACCACGCCGGCGCCGGTGCTGCGGTCCCAGGCCTGTCCGGCGCGGATGCCGCCGGGGCCGGTGCCGTAGCCGTACTGGCGCGGGAATTCGGGATCGTTGGGGGTCATGTACAGCACCATCTCCCGATCCACTTCGACGTACTCCACGTTCGGGTTCTCGGCGATCCGGCGCATCAGCGCCTCGGCTTCGGCCGGGGCCAGCTTGCGGTTGGCGGTCACCAGTTCGGCGCCCAGCGCCAGCGCCTGCGCGCGGCGCAGGCCGATCGCCGGCGCGGCCTTGGCGCCGGCGCCGTTCGCTCCGAGCGTGCGCGCAGCGGCGTTGGCGGCCGCGCTCAGCGAACGCTGCAACTCGCCGGCGTCGCGGCGCTCGACGCTGTCGCTGCGGTACTTGACGATGAAACGGTCGGTGGACGCGCCCGAATCCAGCGCGCTGGTGTTGACGCGCACGTACTGGATCGGACCGGCGGCGGAGGCGGCGGTGGCGAACACGGAAGCGACGACGAAGGCGGTGGCGGCGGACAGCGCGCACAGGCGTGGGTGACGCGACGAAATACGATGCATCGGGCTTTTCTCTCCAACAGGCAACGGCCGCACAGCGCGGCGAGTGCGGCGCGCGGCGGCGCGGTCCCTGTCCGCGCCGGCGTGCGCGTATCCGTCGGATAGGCGCGCGCATGGCGCTGGATCGACCTGCCGGCGGCGACGCGGCGGTTGCGCGACCTTGCGGCGGCGCAAGCGGCAGTCTGGGTTCCGCGCCGAACGCTTCGTTGGTCGAATCCGGACGCGGTCACGCTTGTTCCTGCCTGCGGATGTCCGCTTTTCCGGATTTTCAGACAAGTCCTAAATCACTCGCCGTGCCTGCTCACTCCCCGCCCGCCGATGCCGTCGAGCGTCCCTGGCCGCGGCTCGACGGGTCGGTCGTCGCTGGCGCGAGGCCCGGCGCACGTCCGATAGCCGCCGGCATCGCCCGACCGCCGGGGCTGGCGCGCATAAAAAAACCGCCGCCCGGCAAGCCGGGCGGCGGCGGTGTAGCGCTCTGTTGCGCCGCTAGCTGCGCGGCGCTCGGGTCGCGATGCGGCCGCTCAGAAGGTGATGCTCCAGGTATCGATGCGGCCGACGTCCAGCGGCCCCAGGTCGCGCGCGCGCAGGCGCCAGTTGCCGTTGAGCGCTTCGGTCGACAGGTTGCGGGTGAAGGTGCCGGTGACGTTGTCGGCGCTGCCGCCGCTGCGGTTGTGCAGGTTGTAGACCGAACCGTCCGGCGCGATCAGGTCGACGATCAGGTCGCCCTTGTACGGATGCACGATGTTGACCGAGATCTGCGCGTTGCTCGGCGCGTTGCCGGTGCGGCCGGACACCGCGATCGCGCTGCTGGCGCCGGTGGCGTTGTTGTCGGGAATCGCGACGTCGGTGCCGTTGGTGTAGGTCTGCGCGCCGCCGCTGCCGACCGTGACGGTCGCGGTCTTGGTGTTGCTCGCGCCGTCGTCGTCGGTGACGGTCAGGGTGACGGTGTAGGTGCCGGCCGCGGCGTAAGTCTTGCTCGGGTTGGTCGCGGTCGAGCTGGTGCCATCGCCGAAGTTCCAGCTGCGCGAGGCGATGGTGCCGTCGCTGTCGCTGGAACTGTCGGTGAAATTGACCGTCAAGCCGCTGGCGCTGGAGCTGAAGTTCGCCGTCGGCGCCTGGTTGCCCGGGCCGGGGCCGCCGGAGAACAGCGTGTACAGCAGCCGGTTCGGCGAGCCGCGCAGGTCGGTGATCTTGCCCGGGGTGCTGTTGTCGACGATGGCGGCGTGCACTTCGTCCGGCGTGGCCGCCGGATGGGTCGCCAGGTACAGCGCGGCGGCGCCGGCCACGTGCGGCGAGGCCATCGAGGTGCCGCTGTTGGGCGCCGACGCGGTCGCGCTGCCGATGCCGGCCGAAACGATGTCGGTGCCCGGCGCGAACAGATCCAGGCAGGCGCCCCAGCTGGAGGCCTGGCCGAACTGCCAGATCGAACGCGCGTCGTTGCGGTCGCTGGCGCCGACGGTGATCGCGCGCGGCACCCGCGACGGCGACTCGGTGCAGGCGTCGATGTTGCCGTTGCCGGCCGCGACCACCGCGACCACGCCGGCGTTGATGAGGTTGGTGACCGCGGTGTCGGTCGCGGCCGAGGCCGGGCCGCCCAGGCTCATGTTGGCGACCGCGGGCTTGACGTGGTTCGCCGTCACCCAATCGATGCCGGCGATGATCTGCGAATTGGGCGCGCTGGAACCGCAGCCGAACACGCGCACCGGGTGCACGGTGGCCTTCTTGGCGATGCCCCAGGTGGTGCCGGCGACGGTACCGGCGACGTGGGTGCCGTGGCCGTGGCAGTCGGTGGTGCTGCTGTCGTTGGGCACCGAGGAATAACCGTTGCCGATGCGGCCGGTGAATTCGGTGTGGTCGCCGCGCAGGCCGGTGTCGACGACGTAGGCGTGCACGCCGGTGGCGTCGGTGTCGTAGGTGTAAGTCGTGCTCAGCGGCAGGTTGCGCTGGTCGGCGCGGTCCAGGCCCCAGGTGGCGTTGTTCTGGGTGGCCTCGACCGACATGTAGCCGTCTTCTTCGACGAAGGCCACGCGCGGGTCCTTGAGCAATCCGCTCAGGGCCGCGTCGTCGGCCTCGACCACGAAGCCGCGCAATGCGTGCTGGTAGCTGCGCACCACCGTGGCGCGATGCTGGCCGGCGATGCCGCGCGCCACCGCGGGCACGTCGGCGACGCCGCGCGCGTTTTCGGCCGACAGCCGCGCGGCCTGTTCCTTCAGCACGACGATGTAGCGTCCTTCGATCGGCCGGTCCACGGTCAACAACTCCGCGGCCAGGCCCGGCAGCGCGGTGCAGACGAGGGAAGCACCGATGGCTACCGACAAGATACGACGATTCATGCGCGTCTCCTGAGTGAGATTGCGGAACCGTTCGCGACGACCGCGGTGCGCGGCGGGGCGCTGCGCGCAACGCATGGCCCCCCGGCCTGCGCGCAGCCCCGACACCGGCGCCGGCCGCGCGCACTGTCGCCGCGCGCAGCCGTCCGCCGCCGATGCCTGTACGGCACCGACTGTCGTTCGCGATACGAATTCCAACCCGAGCGATGCCGCGTTGTGCGGCGGATACCGTGGCGTCTCGCGCGTGGCGTTGCGTGCAGTGCGCGAGCCGTGCGGTGTTCGCGGCCGCTGCGTTCGTTGTGGCCGCGGTCAACAACCTATGCAGGCGCCTACGCGAAGTCCATGCGATGGAAACGGTTAATTCGTGGGCAAAGCGTGAACCCGACTGGCACTTTCGTGATCGCGCCGCGACACCGCGCGCGTGACAGCCAGATAGCACGAGCGTGCAGGTGATTCGATGCGTCGGCGTACTGCGCGCATGTGCGCCGCGCCGTTGCGCGCGTGGCGAACGTTCGTGCCGGATGGGGTTTCACGTCGCGCGCGATGCGGGATCGCGCGTGCGCGGTGGCGCGTCCGGACGGTATCGACGACACCGGCCGATCCGCTGCGCCCGCTCCGCGTTCGGCGTCGCGCATCGCGCGGCGACGCTTCCGCGCAGGTCGCGCGCAAACGAAAAACCCCGGCCGGGGCCGGGGTTCGATGCGCCGCGGTCGCGGCGGTGCGGCGACCGCGATGGCGGATGCCGTCGCTTACAGCATTCCGGTTTCGAGCCGCGCCGCCTCGGACATCATGTTGCGGTTCCACGGCGGGTCGAACACCAGCTCGACGTCGGCCTCGGCCACGGTCGGGATCATCTCCAGCTTGCTGCGCACGTCGTCGACCAGGATGTCGCCCATGCCGCAGCCCGGCGCGGTCAGGGTCATGCGCACCTCGACCGTGCGCTGGCCGTCGTCGCGGTGCTTGACCGCGGCCTCGTAGACCAGGCCCAGCTCGACCACGTTGATCGGGATCTCCGGATCGAAGCAGGTGCGTAGCTGCTGCCACACCAGCCGCTCGACGGCTTCGTCGTCGGCGCCCTCGGGCAGCTCCAGCGGCTCCGGCGGCTCCTTGCCGATGGCGTCGGCGTCGCGGCCGTGGATGCGGAACAGGTTGCCTTCGACGAAGACGGTGTAACTGCCGCCCAGGGCCTGGGTGATGTAGCCGACACTGCCGGCCGGCAGGGTCACCTGCTCGCCTTGCGGCACCATGACCACGGCGCAATCGCGCTCGAAACGGACGGGTTCGCTGCTGCGGGAATACATGCGGGAGAAATGGGGGTGCCGTGCCGCAGCACAAGACCGGCGATTGTACCGGGCCCGGCCGGCTATGCTGTAGGGCTTGCCCCCGTCCACAGTGTTCCGCCGATGACCGTCGCCGCCCCGCCCGACCGCCCCGCCCCGCCCGTCGCCGGCCGCGTCCGCCTGTACTCCTGGCTGCTGCTGGCCCTGGGCACGTTCGGCTTCGCCGCGTTCTGGACCCTGGCGGCGGTGAGCCTGGACCGGCAACTGGCCTGGCTGGCGGTGCTGGGAGCGCTGGACATCGCCTGGATGCTGCGCCTGGGCGGCTGGCGCCGCGGCTGGACCCGCGCCGCCCTGGGCCTGATCGCGACCGCGCTGATCGTGCTGGTCGCCAACTGGGGCATCGTCGCCGGCCAGCTCAGCGGCCCGTTCGGCCTGGACCTGGCCAGTTCGGCGACCAAGCTCGGCCCGAACCTGTTCTGGACCCTGTTCCACCTCGCCAACGCCGGACCGGAACTGATCTGGATCGCGATCGGCCTGATGGTCGCGGCGGTGGCGTCGCGCTGAGCGGCCGCCCGCGCCGGAAGGCCCGCCGTAGCTGAATTGTCGCGGTCGCAGCTCCTACAGGGGCTCGGCCGCCACGCGATCTACCTGTAGGAGCGGCGCAAGCCGCGACCGCGGGGTCACCGCTCGCGCCGAAAGCCTCGCCGTAGCCGCGTTGTCGCGGTCGCAGCTCGCGCAGCTCCTACAGGAGGCTTCGGCTGCCGCCCGCGCATCCGGCTCACGCCGCCGGCGCGGCGGCGAACTCCATCTCGTCCAGGCAGGCCGCGAACAGCCGCGCCGCTTCTTCGATCTCGGCCACCGACAGGGCGCCGTAGCCGAACAGCAGACCCGCGCGTACGGGCGCCTGCATGTAGCACGGCGCGACCGAGTACAGCCCCAGCCCGCGCGCCTGGGCATGGGCGACGAACGCGTCGCCCTGCGCCGGGGTGCAGCCGCGCAACCACACCAGCAGGTGCATGCCGGCGCGCGAGTCCTGGATCTCCAGCGCGTCGCCGGCCAGCCGGCGCAGCGCCGCCAGCAGGGCTTCGCGGCGCTGGCGCAGGGTCTTGGCGGTGCGGCGCAGGTGGCGCTCGAAGCCACCGTCGGCGAGGAAGTGGGCCAGCGCCGCCTGCTCGATCCCCGGCGAGCCGAAATCGTCGGCCCACTTGGCCGAGACGAAGTCCTCGCGCAGCCCCGGCGGCACCACCAGGTAGCCCAGCCGCAGCGACGGGAACAGCACTTTCGAGAACGTGCCCACGTACAGGGTGCGGCGCGCGTCGTCGAGGCCGTACAGCGCCGCGTGCGGCTGCGCGTCGAAGCGGAACTCGCCGTCGTAGTCGTCCTCGAAGATCCAGCACTCGTGGCGGCGCGCGTAGTCCAACAGCGCGCGCCGGCGCGGCAGCGACATCAGCGCGCCGGTCGGGAACTGGTGCGAGGGCGTCACGCAGATCAGCCGCGGCGGCCGCTCGGGCAGCAGGTCGGTGCGCAGGCCTTCGCGGTCGACCGGGATCGGCAGCAGCCGCGCGCCGTGGATCTGCAGCGCTTCGCGCACGGCGAAGTACTGCGGGTCCTCGAGCGCGACCTCGTCGCCTTCGTCGAGCAGCACCCGCGCGGCGAGGCTGATCGCCTGCTGGGTGCCGGCGACGATCACCACG